>SUWU01000041.1 GCA_015061295.1 Lentimicrobiaceae bacterium | reverse complement strand
ATGTATTTGGTAAATTCTACACAATATTTGGATCAACCCTAAACGAAATTGATGTTAAAACTGGAAAGACTACAGCCATAACAACAGCGAACTCACAGATAAGTGAAAAGATTATTGTTTATAAAGGGAATTTATATACCATCATACAAAGGAAAAACGCCATAAAAGAATTTAGATCTTATATTGAAAGGATTGAAATTAACTAAGAATATAGAGTTTTCAATTCTTATCTATGTTCTTAACTTGTATATCTAAATCCCAACAAGCAACAAACAAGTGCTACGCCTAATCCAACAAAGATACCGTCAATAGAAAGAAGCATCTGGGAAATAAAGAGAGCTACCGTTCCCGCTATTATAGATATTATAATCCATTGATATTTAAATCTCTTTGGTAAAAACAATGCTAATGTAAGAGGAATAAAGACCGCTGTTGCACGCAGCCCCATTGACAAAAATCCCAAATCGTTGATGAAAGAGCCTGAGAATGTAGCAGCAACAAACACCGACATAAGTAATATCACGACGATAGTGAGTCGCGACACTTTAAGATTTTTAGAAGAATCTCTTAGAGAAGGATTTATCTTCATGAAGACATCACGGACTAAAATAGTAGAGGAACCAAGAGTGAGACCCGAGCCTCCTATTATAATAGTAATAAGCAATGTTCCAAGCACGATACCACCGAGAAACTCAGGCATCATATGCGTTATAAAAAGAGGAAACGCCTGTGCCGTCGTCGTCATGACACCGATATTATCAGGAAGAGTCTTACCGACGACGGCAAGAGCCTCCATTTCTTCAGCAGTGACATAATGTCCTCTCATATAAAGACCTATGAGAACACAAGCCGCACCGATAGGAATTGTGAGAACTGCAGAGATCATCGCACCTTTACGAGCTACACTATCAGTCTTAGCCGCCCATATACCTTGTGCGTAACTCTGCGTCGCAAGAACACCTAATATCACAGAGAGACAAGAACCTACATCTTTAGCTGCACCACGCGCAAAGAGATTGTTGTAACGCTCTTGTATATTTTCTTGAGACACACGTCCGTATGGCTCTACGAGAGTTCCTATCATCTCTTCTATCGCAGTCATAAGTCCATGATAACCATCAGTAAGAGAAAGTACTATAATTCCACCTGCCAATGTTGAAATACATAACAATATCAGCTTCACTATGCCTCCAATTCCAGCGCTCCACAAGCCTCCAAATACGACATAAATCATCATGATGAGACATGATATTGCTGCTGCGAGATAAAACTTCATCGGGAATAATGTCATCAACAATGCAGATGCTGAAAGAATTTGAGCAACTATACTTACGAACATTCCGAGAGAGCAAAGTAACGAACCCAACACTTCTGCTTTTTTTCCATACTCTTTAGAGACGACTTCCAACAATGTAGTACAACCACTTTTTCTTAAAGGAATAACATAACCTATTGCAAGAAAGACACATCCTAAAGCAGCACCGAGTGTAAACCACCATGCAGAGATACCGTATGAGAATGCCAACTGAGCTGTCCCCACCGTCGATTGTCCTCCTATCAAAGTCCCCATGATAGTTCCACACACAACCCAAGTCCCGGCTCTTCCTCCTGCCCTATTGAAATCATCGGCAGTCTTCACTTTCTTAGATGACACTACACCAACAACTTCAATCAGAACGATTGACAAGACAATTCCTAATATATGATAAAATGATATTGACATCTTCTATAAAAATTTAAGTTCTTTTTTCCAGACTTTCCAATCGGGCATCTCGGCAGTCATCAAAGCATAAAACTCTTTTGAATGATTGAAATATACGAGATGACAAAGCTCATGTAATATCACCTCTTTGATACATTGTTCTGGCAATTTTATGAGATGTAAATTTAAATTGATATTACCTTTAGAAGAGCAGCTGCCCCAGCGCGTCTTCATCTTTTTTATCGCAAATGACTTCGGCGCGACATTATATTTCTTCATCTGCTCAATCAAAGGAATAGATATTTCTTGAAAAACACGCTTCGCCTGTTCAAGATACCAGCGATCAAGAAGATCTGACGATGACACTGACTTTGACTTTGACGATGACAATGACTCTGACAAATGAACTTGGCGACTCGGTGTCTTGGTGACTCGGTGTCTTATAACAATCTTCTCATTATCAAAAACGACTGAATTCTTATCAGAAGCAACAATCTCTATCGGATACTGTTTCCCAAGAAAATAATGCAACTCGCCACTCACAAATTTCTTTGGTTCAATAGGTTTCTTTTCAGGAAGGTCGAGGCGGTTAAAAAGCCATCGCGAGTGTTTTATCAAAAAAGGCTCTATCTCATCAACACTGAAAAGTAAAGGCATCCTTATCTCAACGCTTTTGTCTGGATGAACATAAAGCGCCACTGTCCTCCTTCGCGAGCGTTTTATCTCGCAATTGACCAAACGACCTTTTATATTGAATGACTTTTGCATACGATTCAGAAATTCACGATAGACTTATTCAACACTTTCCTAAATTCTCAACACTCAACTCTCATCTATAACTGTTAATTGCAAACTGTTAATTGTTAATTGTTAATTGAAATAAAAAAAAGGGCTTCAAAATTGAAACCCTTTAGTTTTGGTGACCCGCCTGAGGCTCGAACTCAGGACCCCCACATTAAAAGTGTGATGCTCTACCTACTGAGCTAGCGAGTCATCCTCTCGTTTGCGATTGCAAAAGTACAATATTTTTTAATATCTACAACATTTTTTTGAAAAAAATTAAAAAAATATTTTATTCTAAAACGCCCTTCCCTTCTCTCAATATAACTATCTCATTATCTGTACAATCAACAATAGTACTTTCTTCTTTATTACCAAAGCCACCATCAATAATTATATCAACTCGGTCGCTATACGCATCATTTATCTCTTCTGGATCGGTCATAAAACCCGAAATTTCGTCCTCATCGATGATGGAAGTTGTGATAATAGGAGAACCAAGTTCTCTAACTATATTAGTAATTATAGGCTGATCTGGAATACGAATACCAATAGTCTTTTTGTTATTCTTAAAAAGTTTTGGCACATTATTATTTGCCTCTACGATAAAAGTGAACGCCCCTGGCAGATTGCGCTTCATCATTTTAAATACGTCATTACTAATAGGTTTTGTATAGTCTGACAACATACTTAAATCGTGGAATATAAATGAGAAGTTTGCCTTTTCCTTTTTAATACCTTTGATACGAGCAATTCTGTCTAAAGCCTTACTACTATTCACACTGCAACCAATAGCATAAATTGTATCTGTAGGAAATATTATAACACCATCGTCATTAAGACATTCTATTATCATCTTAATGTAACGAGGATTAGGATTTTCTGAATGAAGTTTTAGGAACATAACGTATAATTTTGATTTGCAAAGATACAAAAATTTAAGTCACCGAGTCACCAAGTCTCCGAGTCTCCGAGTCAATATGTCAGAGTCAATGTCAATGTCAAAGTCAATGTCAAAGTTCTAAGTTAAGAAAAAACCTCTTGTTTTTTCAAAAATAAATCACTACTTTTGCACTCGTTTTTGAGTTCACTTCGAGATTGATTTTATGGATATAAATCAATAACTTAAAACAGTAAATTAGTTTAACAATCCTTGATAATTTATCGGAGTGGTTATTAAGTACAATTAAATATCATTATTATAATGAGTGAAAATCAAAACATCATCAACGAAAACGTTGTTGAAAAAGCAGAAAAACAAGTAAGAGTAAAACCTGTTCCAGACGCTAACTTCGATTGGAATTGCGATCCTAAGAAAGACGACAGCCACAAGTCGGAAGAACGCATGAGATTAGAGGCTATCTATGAAAAAACAATGAGCCAAATCGGTGATCATGAAGTTATCGAAGGTACTGTTGTTGCTAAGACTTCACGCGAAGTTGTTGTCAACATCGGATTCAAATCAGATGGTGTTATCCCTGTATCAGAGTTCCGTCACAATCCTAACTTAAAAGTTGGTGACAAGATTGAAGTTTACGTTGAAAATCAAGAAGGCGTTAACGGTCAGTTAGTTCTTTCACACAAGAAAGCTCGTATCTTGAAATCATGGGATCGTGTTAACGAAGCTTACGACAAACAAGAAATCGTACAAGGTTATGTTAAAAGCCGTACTAAAGGTGGCTTAATCGTTGACGTATTTGGTATTGAAGCATTCTTACCAGGTTCACAAATCGATGTCAAACCTATCCGCGACTACGATCAATTTGTTGACAGAATCATGGAATTCAAAGTTGTTAAAATCAACCAAGAATACAAGAATGTCGTTGTTTCACACAAAGCTCTTATCGAAGATGAAATCGAACAACAAAAGATGGAAATCATCGGTAAACTTGAAAAAGGTCAAGTTCTTGAAGGCATCGTAAAGAACATCACATCATACGGTGTATTCATCGACTTAGGCGGCATCGACGGTTTGATTCACATCACAGACCTTTCATGGGGTCGTATCAATCACCCAGAAGAAATCGTTAAACTCGACGAGCAAATCAAAGTTGTTATCCTCGACTTCGACGACAACAAGAAACGTATCGCTCTCGGTTTGAAACAACTCACTCCTCACCCATGGGACGCTTTAGATCCTAATTTAGCAGTTGGTGACGTTGTTAAAGGTAAAGTAGTTGTCATCGCTGACTACGGCGCATTCATCGAGATAGCTCCTGGCGTAGAAGGTTTGATCCACGTTTCAGAAATGTCATGGTCACAACACTTACGTACAGCTCAAGACTTCTTGAAGATCGGTGACGACGTTGAAGCTAAAGTTTTGACATTAGACCGCGAAGAACGTAAGATGTCATTGGGTATCAAACAACTCATCCCAGATCCATGGGCAAACATCAAAGAACGTTACGCTATCGGTTCAAAACAAACAGCTACAGTACGTAACTTCACTAACTTCGGTATCTTCGTAGAGTTAGAAGAAGGCGTTGACGGTTTGATTCACATCTCTGACCTCAGCTGGTCAAAGAAGATCAAACATCCTGCTGAATTCACAAAGATCGGCGACACAATGGAAGTCGTTGTCCTTGACGTTGATGAAGAAAATCGTCGTCTCAGCTTAGGCCACAAACAACTTGAAGAAAATCCATGGGATGTATTTGAAAGCATCTTCACAGTAGGTTCAATTCAACAAGGTACAATCATCAGCACAAGCGATAAAGGTGTTGTTGTTTCTTTACCTTACGGTGTTGAAGGCTTCTGCCCTAACCGTCACCTCAAGAAAGAAGACGGCACAACAGCTAAGATGGATGAAACTATCGACTTCAAAGTCATTGAATTCTCAAAAGAAAACAAGAAGATCATCTTGTCACACTCACGTATTTGGGAAGATAAAGTTGCTGCAGAACGCGAAGTAGAAAATGAAGCAAAAGAAAAAGCTGCTAAATCAACAAAACGCGCTGTTAAACAAATCAATGACAATGTTGAACGTACAACATTAGGCGACTTAGATGTTTTCGCAGAATTAAAAGAAAAGATGGAAGCTCAAGAAGCTAAAGGTGAATAATCAACTTTAACATCTTTATAACAATAAAGCCTCGATTAATCGAGGCTTTATTGTTATATCAATACACTCTCACTCTCGGATCTAATATTCCATAAATAATATCAACAACAATGTTAATTATTATTAACATAAATCCTATCAGTAAAACAGCTCCCATTATAACGGGAAAATCAAAAGTATCGAGAGCATCAACAATGATAACGCCTATTCCTTTCCAGTCAAAGACATACTCCACAAAGACAGCTCCTGCCAAAAGAGATGCAAACCAACCTGATATAGCTGTCACCACAGGCGTCATAGCATTTCTCAGAGCATGAACAGTAACGACACGCCATTGTTTTAAACCTTTAGCTCTCGCAGTCCTAATATAATCCATAGAAAGAGCCTCTAACAACGAGGTTCTCGTCAACTCCACAACAATAGCTAATGGTCTTAGTCCTAAGGTAAAAGCAGGTAAAATGAGATTTTTCAAATCCAAAAAAGCTCCATTACCATAGTCATCGACAGAATAGAGATTACCCGTCATACTCAATCCTGTAAACGATTCCCAGACATAACCAAAAAGCCAAGCCACCAATATAGCTGCAAAAAACGATGGCAACGACATCCCTATCGTCGTGATGAATAATGTTAATTTATTTAAGTAGTCTGTGTTAAAGACAGCTGTCATAACTCCTATCGTAGCTCCCACTATCAAAGCAAAAAGTATAGCTACTATAGCTAAAATCAATGTATTAGGAAAAGCCTCCGACAATATCGTACCTACAGATCTTTTACTTTGATAAGAATATCTTAAATAAGGTGTCTTCAGCACGACATCTACATCGCCGATTTTTGCAATAACACAATGACATTTAAATTTCCCGTACACCGCTTCCCGCTTCCCGTTCTCCGTCTTCCGTCCTTCGTTCTTATAGAAAGAAATCGGCGACAAGTCATTAAGGTAATCGGTATATTGCTTAAAAACGCTCTGATTAAGTCCTAATTCTTCTCTAATAACCTGAACATCAGCCTCATCAGCTCGTTGTCCCAACATCATTCTTACAGGATCGCCTGGCACTATATTAAAAAGGAAGAACACCAAAGTGACGACACCCCAGAGAACAGCCAAACCATATAATATCTTTCTGATAATGTATGATATCATAATTCATCCTCTGTTGGAAAGTCTATCTTACTCCATTTATCGATGATAACACCATTATCCATTAAGATAAGTCCTGGATTAGAACGCACCATAGATTTTAATTCCAACTCATCACCATAATAAACTTCATCGAACATATAATATTTTTCCTGAAGCTCATAAACATATTCTGGATTGACAGATGTTATCCACAAATAACTATATTCATTATCGATAGCGAAGTCATAAATACGCTGACATTCAGCAAAGTCATTATCTGTCATTTCGTTAAGATAAGGCGCTACAATGACAAAGAGCTTCTCTGTCTCAAAAAGAAGATGCGTAAAATCATCTCCATCTTCATTAAGTATAGAAAATCCGAGCGACTGTGTCCCACCTTCTTGACGTTGAGAGACAAACTCCCACTGCGACATCCACACCGAGTCGTTCCAAGGATAATTAGGTGACAGATACTCTTCTGTCTCTCCTGTCTCTATATTTTTAAAAGTAAGATAAATATCCGCTGGCTCAGGATTTTCCACAGGTTTCATATCACGTCCCACTTTCCAATCCATGAAATCAATAACAGGAAGATGTCTGACATTATATATCTCAAAACCAACGAAAAGACCAAGAAATATAAAAGTGAATAGGCTTTGTCCTAATATCGTTACTCTTTTATTTACCAATGATTTATTATTAAAAATAAGCGGTATCAGCACAGCGAGTATAATCAAGTTTTTAAAGAACGTCTGCCAATTCGACATTTTTATTGCAGTGCCAAAGCAGCCGCAGTCAGGGACGAGATTATAAATAGCGTCGAAGAATGTTGATATTGTGAAGAATATCATGAGTAGAGAAGCGCCGAGCGTAGCGAGGCGCGGCAAAAGATTTAATATCAAACAGATACCTACAACAAACTCTGCCATGATAAGTATTATAGCGAGTGCAAGAGCAAAATCATTCAACCACTCAATGTTGTATGCAATAAAATAATCGAGCATCTTATATTTAGTCCCAAGAGGATCAACGCCCTTAGTAAAGCTACTAAAGACAAATAAAGCTCCCACTAAAACTCTGCACAAAACAAGACCCGACCTATTGTAATAATTATTAAACAATATTGATGCAATAATCGGGACTAATATTGCAAACAACATAAGCCATGAGAAGTTAGGGAAGAAACCGACAAAGACAGCACATACCAACGCCCATATCGTGATAGCAAAAGAAAGGAATCCCGATTTAGTATAATCTTTTTTCATAATTAAACGTTTATTTTTCAGATTGTTCTGTTAACAAAATCATACAAAAAACAGCATAATTGATAATATCAAAATAGTTAGCATCTAATCCTTCTGATATGACAGTTTTTCCATCATGATCTTCTATCTCCTTTATTCTCAGAAGCTTCATCAAAATCAAATCTGTCATCGAACTAACACGCATACTTCTCCAAGCCTCATCATAATCATGATTCTTACATTGCATCAAATCAAAGGCTTCTTGAAGGACTCCAGAATATAACTCCGCTGCCTTTGCTGGCTCAAGGTCAGGCTTATCAACAACACCAAGACGCAACTGTATGATAGCCATAGCAGAATAATTGATAATACCAATAAATTCAGGCTCAATACCTTCATTAACAAGACGCTCAGATTTTGTCTGAAGGCTTCTTATCCTGTTAGCCTTGATAAAAATCTGATCCGTGACAGATGTCGTCCTCATAATACGCCATGCCACGCCATAATCCATCATCTTCTTGGTAAATATCTCAGTACATTGCTCAACGACCTTTTTAAATTGATTTTGTGTATCTTTCATAGTGATATTTTTTTATTTTTGTAAAGAAATAGTTTTATCATTATCAATAAAACAATCAACATTTTAAGAATGTAAAGATAAGGATTTTTTATTATGAAATTGAATATTAAAGAGCATTTTTTTTCTAAAGAACATGTAATCTCTGTTTCTCAGAATCTAAGTTTCTCAGAATCTAAGAAGCCTTTGGTTATGGGTATCCTAAACCTCACTCCCGACTCTTTCTACGATGGTGGTTCTCATAATAATATTAACGATATTTTAACTCATTGTGAAAAGATGTTAACAGATGGAGCCGACATCATCGACATAGGTGCTTTTTCATCACGTCCTGGCATGGAAATAATCAGTGTAGAAGAAGAACATAATCGTCTTCTCCCCTCTTTAATAGAGATAAAAAAACACTTTCCAGAAGCAACAATATCTATCGATACTTTCCGCAAAGATGTAGCAGAGAAAGCCATAGATTGCGGAGCAGAGATAATCAACGATATATCAGGAGGAACTTTCGACAACGAGATGCTACCTTTTATTGGTAGAAATCACATACCTTATGTAATGATGCACAGCGGGAATAGCATCAATAGTCTTCATCATGAAGTGATTGAGGATAACATATGTAATGAAGTAAAGACATTTTTTGAGAGACAAGTAGATAATCTGATGCAATATGGGGAACAAAACATCATCTTAGATCCTGGTATCGGTTTTAACAAAAGCATAAAAGCCAACTTCTGTCTGTTAAAAAATATTAACGATTATAGAATCAAGAATCTTCCTGTTCTAATAGGTATATCGCGTAAATCTTTAATTTATAAAACTTTAAAGACTACACCTCAAGAAGCATTAAACGGAACTACCGTATTAAATACAATAGCTTTATTAAACGGAGCCGATATATTGAGAGTCCACGATGTTAAGGAAGCTGTCGAAGCCGTTTCATTAGTTAAAGAAATAATGAATGAATAAAAAAACTTTTGACTTTAATCCTTTGCCTTTCGTCTTTTTCTTATCTTTGCTAAAAATAAAAATGTCATGACAGAGCTTTTTGTTAATGCTTTTATACAAGTTCGCATATGGGACATCCTTGATGTCATCTTGGTAGGTTTACTCTTTTACGGCTTATACTATCTTGTCAAAGGCACCACTGCCATCAAGATTTTCTTCGGCATCGTCGCTATCATATTGATACTTAAAGTCGTGACATTACTTCACATGGAATTACTCAGCTATATATTTGGCGCTTTCGTCAACGTCGGTATCATCGCATTGATAATAATATTCCAGCCTGAAGTACGTCGTTTTCTTCTTAGCATCGGCAACACTAAGATAGCAGAGGCTTTTAAAAATCTCTTTGTAAGATTAGGTTTTCGTTACAAAGAAGACAGCAACAGCAACTTAGACGCTATCTGCGAGGCTTGTGCTTCGATGTCGCAAGATAAAGTCGGCGCGTTGATTTTATTAACACAAGATAACAATTTAAGTGAAATTGTCGAGACGGGCGTTAAGATAGATGCCATTATTAGCAAGCCTTTACTCGAGAACATCTTCTTCAAAAACAGTCCTTTACACGATGGCGCTATGGTCATTGCCAACAACAAGATTGAGGCTGCACGTTGCATACTTCCTATCACACAGAATATCAATCTTCCTGGCAGCTATGGACTTCGTCACAGAGCTGGTATCGGAATAACAGAAAACAGCGACTGCATCGCTATTGTAGTCTCCGAAGAGACTGGCAGCATCAGAATAATAAAAAGCGGAAGAGTACACGACGTGAAAGCCTCCGAGATGAAAGCTAAAATCAAGGAACTCAGCAAAAAAGACGTAATTTCAATTAGGAATTAATCTGTCTCGCCACGTAGGATAAACGTATCCTTCATACGGATCATAACGAAGATAGATGTCATCAGAATAGTCTTTTTCTTCTCTTAACATCTCTTTCTTAACATATTCATTCATAAAGAAATCGTAGGTGTAACCAGCATAGAGTCTTCCCAACATCACAGCAAAATCATAAAAACCCTCTATCGTGATAACGTTTAATCTAATGTTGGTAAGAAAATTATTCAACGAATCTAAAGAATAATAACAGTCAACTAAATATTCTTCGTAATCCTGTTCATTAAAAAGTGAATTAGACTTCTCGCCGTTTATCAATTCAAACCATGAAGCAACATTTATTCCCGTTACTGAGAACATGTCGATATTACCTTCTATTCCGCAATCAGATATCAATGTTGGTGTTTTCTCCTGAACTTCAATATGCGACAAATCGACAATCCAATGTAAAGAATCTGGCTCGACATCATATTCAAGTTTAAGGTCATAGTCTTTCAAAGTTTCTTTAAAAGAAGCGAACAACACGTCGAGGAAAATATCATCATCAATCTTATTGAGAATCTTAGTTCTAGCATCTATGGTATCACGAATCTGCTTTTCATCTAAATCAGAATCCTTGAACAATCTTGGATCACAATCTTCTCTCAGGTTTGTTTTTTTCAACTCATCAGGAAGATATAATGCCACAGAAGCGCCTCTCGACTGCTTAATAAAATCGTAAGCCAGCTTCTTTTGTGGCGAACACGAGACAAATACCATCGACATCAGAAACAATATCGATAATATCTTATATCTCATTGACTCAGCGATTCGGCGACTCAGCGACTTTCTCATCATTATTCAAACAAAGTTAATTGTACTCCATCGTCTTCTGAGAAGAAATTATCGTCGGTCTCATTATTAGACAGTGCTATTTCTTCTACATCATTTTCTTCCACTTCCAATTCCTCTTCTGTCTCTTCCACTTCCTCTTCTTCAGGTTCAAAAGGTTCAAGGAAAGTATAAGAAGCGACGTCATGTGTCGAGAGACGTTTACCTTTTGCCTTATAACTCTTCACTCCAATATATTCCGAAACGTTAAGTTCCTCATCTTCATATTGTTTTCCTGAAGGGCTGTCGTTAAATTTCAACAACAGACGTGGCATCTGATCCATATTCATGATGAGATATTCAGCGTTCTCGTTCTCTCCAATGAAGGAAATACGTCTATTAAGCGGAGTATCTTCTTCTATCATGAAACGTTTGATATACATCAATTTCGTCTCTCCCTCTATATAAATAACAGAGAATATCGTATTAGGATTAAACTTCATGATTTGCGTCATATCGTCATCAAAATGTGTTGACAAATCATATCCTGAGAGACGGAACTCTCCATTGGAGAATATCTGTAATATCTTATCGTCGCCAGAGAACTCACCTATCAAAGTACCACGTTTATCAGCATTAAGACGCTTCACTGTGTCATCATACCAAATCTCACGAGCCGCTAAAGTAGAAACACCTTCATCACGTTTAACAATCTTATTTATAGGATGATTTGTGAGTTTATTACCACGACTTGCTCTTCCTTTAATCATCAATTCGGCGAAGTTATAATCGAAAGAAGTCTTCTTGAGCTTCGGCTGTGGGCGTAACATAACCTTGATAATTTCAGCCTCGCCATTAGGATTAGCAGAGAAATAAACGACTTTCGAGCCTGGCTCGCCCATAGTCAAGTCATAATCCTTATCATGCGTTATTCCTTTGACAGAGAAACGTTTCACATAATAAGGCGAACCTGCCTTGCCAGAACGATACACCATGTTATAAACCGTCCTGTCGTCATTCTTATGGAAGACATCAGCATGGATGAGTTTCTCAGGACCAACGAAGCACTTAGGTTGTAACTTCGTAACCATAAATGTTCCATTCTCACGGAATACGATAATATCATCCAAATCAGAACAATCTGAAACAAAGGTATATGCGTCTTTATTCTGTTCTTTTTTCAAGCCAGCGGAAGTACAGATGAAACTCTCTTCTTTATTGACATACAGTTTCTCGTTGTTCGCTGCAACTGCAACAGCAGATATATTATCAAAGTTACGAATCTCGGTCCTACGCTCGCGACCTTTGCCATGTTTCCTCTTTATTTCATTATAGAAGTTGATTGTATAATCTACTATATGATCGAGATTGTATTTTACTTTCTCTATCTGATTTTCAATATCGAGAATTTGCTCTTCAGCCTTCTTAATATCGAATTTTGAAATCTTTCTTACAGGTTTCTCACATAGACGAAGCACATCATCACGAGTTATCTCCATTTTCAACATCTGACGATACGGATCGAAAGCTCTCTCAATCTCAGTAACCTGATCATCCCATGAGTCAGCATCTTTCTCCAAGATTTTATATATACGTTTCTCGAAGAAAATCTTTTCCAAAGAAATCCAATGCCATTCTCTCTCAAGTTCATCGAGTTTTATCTTAAGTTCCCAACTCAACAAGTCAAGAGTTCTATCTGTACTTTCTTTAAGAATAGCAGATATTGTAGTAAACTCTGGATGCTCGTTACGAATAACGCAAGTACAAAGACTATTAAGAGAAACTTGACACTGTGTGAAGGCATAAAGAGCATCTATTGTCTGATCAGGAGAGACTCCACTTGCAAGATGAATCACGATTTCAGCATTGCGAGAGGTATTGTCATCGACGCGACGAATCTTAATCTGTCCCTTCTCCCCTGCTTTCGTGATGGATTCGATGAGAGTTCCCGTCGTCGTTCCGTAAGGAATCTCCGTGATAACTAAAGTCTTCTTAT
This sequence comes from Lentimicrobiaceae bacterium, assembly GCA_015061295.1. GTDB lineage: Bacteria > Bacteroidota > Bacteroidia > Bacteroidales > F082 > Limimorpha. The sequence continues at coordinate 3,184 of SUWU01000041.1, read as the reverse complement.
CCAATTGGGTTATCTTTGCTCTCACTTGTACTTTACAGCCTCGTTCTCCATCGTTGTAAGAACGCACGTCTATCATGCCACCTGTTCTAAAGTCAGGATACAAGACAAACTCCTCATCGCGCAGATAAGCTATTGAGGCATCAATAAGTTCGTTGAAATTATGAGGAAGTATCTCGCACTTAAGACCCACGGCTATACCCATTGCACCTTGAGCGAGAAGCAAAGGAAACTTAACAGGAAGAGTGACAGGCTCTTTATTACGACCATCGTAAGAGAATTTCCATTCTGTGGTTTTTGGATTATATACTACATCTAAAGCGAACTTCGAGAGACGAGCCTCTATGTAACGAGGCGCAGCGGCAGGGTCGCCGGTGAGGATGTTACCCCAGTTACCCTGAGTATCGATGAGAAGCTCTTTCTGTCCGAGGTTAACGAGGGCATCGCCGATAGAAGCATCGCCATGAGGGTGATACTTCATGGTATTACCAACTACGTTAGCCACTTTGTTATAACGACCGTCTTCTAACTCTTTCATAGAATGTAAGATACGACGCTGCACAGGCTTAAGACCATCATTTATCTCTGGAACAGCTCTGTCGAGGATAACACTCGAGGCATAATCAATAAACCAATTATCAATCAAGCCTTTAAGCGGAATCACTCTGAAACCATCGCCACTTTGCACACGAACACCAGACTCTTCAACCTCATTAAGAAGTTCTTCTTTTTCAAAATCCTTGTCTTTATTATCTTCCATAAAACTCGCTCTTTATCCTACAAAATTACAAAAAAATCATCATTTCCAGAATCGTAAAATCAAAATTTCTGTCAACATAGCTATCAATGCAATGATAGCAAATATCTTCCATAATGACGATTGATTCACAATAGTTTCAACGACATCACCGTTATTCATCTCTTCATAATCTAATGTCGCAAGGAGATTCATATTGTTATTTTTAAAATATTCCGTTAATTTTTCTTCACTAAAAAACGTCATCCGCGACTCACTTCTATCATCGTTCCATGCGACAGTCTTCACATAATCTTCATTTTTATAGACATCATAAAAACCCGATGACGGCAAATCTTCATAAAAATAAAGATATTTAACACCATTACGATTTTCTATCACAGGAAAAATCTCATACATCGTATCTTTGCTTTTCAAACTAATTCTATCATCAACATTCAAAGAGACATCGTTAATATTCATGATCTTATCTTTTCCTAAAGTATAATATAAGTCAAAGACATTTCCTCCTATCAAAGCCATCTTATACATCAAAGGGACAAACAAAGCATGATTTGCCAAATCGGAATTTTCTTCATTTAATGACGTTGACATCACAAAGATCTTCCCTTTCCCGACATCGCTCATCATAAGAAAAGAATCGCCATTCTGCAAGGAAATGATATTCTGCACCTTTTCACTTAATCTAAAACGAGTGTGTTTTTTAACCTTAGGCAAATCGGCATTATCAGGAAGTTTAATAAAAATATCATCGAAAAACGGGTTACGCTGTGCAATATAATCTATCTTAGTTTCATTCTCATCAAAAGCTATTGGCTTAATTCCTAAATAATTATAAATAGACGAATTATAACCCTGTGACTCAGCAGCCCTATTACCTTGCGACTCTATCATCAAAAGCGTTCCGCCTTGCTCAGCAAATTCTATCAACGACTGTTGCGTCGTCGTGTTAAGAGTTGCATTCTCATTCACGACAATCATCTGAGCATTATCAAGAACATTCTTGTCGATATTATATTGACTCATCGACTGATAATTAATGAGAGCATCGCCATCAAATAATAGACTAAGGCTGTTAGCCATTGGCTGTTGACTGCTGGCTGCTGAACTAATTTCGATCACATTAATTACAGGTCGTACTTTCAAAACCAAATTATATTCGTCGTCAAAAGTAATTGGAGTGTCGTTGATAGAGACTTTCGCTTTACTGTCACCTTCATCTTCAACTACAAATTGCATATTAACATCGGCATGAGAATCGGCCTTTATATCGCAAGTAGTATATGCCACTATATTTTCATCAATAGAGAAATTAACAGGAAGACCTTTGATGTCGTTTGGAGTTTCATTGACAATACGAGCGTTAAGTTCGTTAGCCATATTCTTCTGCAATACAGGCGATTGCAACCAGACAGAATCTATATATATATTATTTTGAAAATCGGATTTAAGAGGGAAAGCGACCACCTGAATTGTTGTATCGACATTCAAATCATCGATAGACATTGCATTATTTTGAAAATCAGAAAAAGCGAAAAGCGTCGCTGAGTTGAAATCATTTTTCTTTCTGATAAAAGAAAGGCTGTTATAAATATCCTCGAAAGATGCTGATACAGACTCTGGTTTCATTTCGTTAAGAGATATTAACATCTCGTCTTTATTCATCGGATATTCATTTATAGGATTTCTGTCGTTAGAAAGAAGAATATATTTCTGAGCTTGGTCGAGGCTCTCAACAAGTTTCATAGCGGAAGTACGAGAATCTTCAAACAAAGTCTTTTCTGCAGAATGCGACTGCATACTCATCGAATTATCGATATAAACCGCGATGAGATTATCTACATTATTGTTAATGGTGTTATTATCTTTCTTGTAAGGAAAAGCAAAGGCGATGACGAGAGCTGTCAGGAACAACAATCTCGACAACAGCACAAGCAATTCTTTTATTTTCTTCGTTTTACGATTTTCCTGTTCTATCGTCTTGAGTATTGAGGTATTGCTGAAATAGACAGTCTTATGTCTTCTAAAATTAAAGAGGTGAATGATAATCGGGATTATCAGAGCGAAGAGCGCATAAAGCATATTAGGATAAAGAAATTCCATCGACTTAAAATTTAGATGCAAAGATAATGAAAGTCAACGAGACTACAAGACAACGATGCAACAAGTTTTTCATAAATATTTTCACTTTAGTTTGTCAACGAACTACAAGTGTTAGCTTAATCTAAAATCTGAATTTTACTGAAAGAAAAATCTCCATCGGTCGTATTTCATAGATAGATTCCACGATAGAAAACGCTCCAGAATAATATGAGACGTACGATTTATTGTTGAAGATATTGTTGCATTTCAATTCAAAATCGAGTTTGTATTTCGGCACTGAATATTGATAAGAAACGTCGAAATAGACATAATTCTCTCCAAGATGCG
>SUWU01000040.1 GCA_015061295.1 Lentimicrobiaceae bacterium | reverse complement strand
AGAAAGAAGCCAAGAAATCTGTCAGCAACCCGACATATCTCCGTAAGGCTATAATGAACGACCTCAACGAGAAATCAGCAAACTTTAATTTGACATTAGACGTAAGAGGGATGCGAGGAGAAGAAGCAATAGAAGCAGTAGCGAAATACATCGACGACGCAACGCTTCTATGCATCAAGAATGTCAGCATCTTACATGGAAAAGGCAACGGCATCTTACGCCAGATGATACGTCAATATCTCGGCAAGCAATCATGCGTAAAGCAGATGCAAGACGCCAGCTTAGAGACCGGCGGACACGGAATCACGAGAGTGGAGCTGAAGTGAATTGAAAATGGGAAATTAGCTATCAGCTATCAGCCGTCAGCAATCAGCTGTCAGTATCTAAAGTAACATATTGCTGACAGCTAATAGCTAAAAGCTGGCAGCTAAAAAAAATCTGTTGTCCGTTGGCAACCGAAGGCTCTCTCTCGTAGAAGCACACGGACATGTGTCTTAAATGGAAATCTATAACAATATTATAGTTATTACAACAATATTATAGTTATTGTCTCGTTAAGTTCTTGTTAACAAATTTTAAATTACAAATATGAAGAAAAAGATTTTCGTGTGCTTAGCAATAAGTTTCTTATTCAGCACAATGCTTATGGGGCAGGCAGAACAGACGTCTCGCCAGAATTTTCCTCGTCAGGAGGTGTCATTATCTTACGGTGATGTACTTTTAGCTATCAGTCCAATTTATGACGAACGAGGCACCTCATTTTATCCTAATCATAATTGGTTCGCACCAAATTCATACAGTGGAGACGAAATATCGCCAGGTGCTTTTTCTTTATCTTATATGTATGCACTGAAAAAATGGTTATGGTTAGGAGTATCAACAACTTATACCTCATTCTACCAGAATATATACGACTTCTCTCATCAAAAGATCGCCACAGACTCAGGGCATAAATTGGCAGTCATTCCAATGATACGTTTCATGTATGTGAACAAGGAAAAACTCAATCTTTATTCAGCTGTTGGAATCGGCGCTTCTTTTGGATTATACAACAATGCAGAATATGAGTATCATGCTTTCAGCTTCCATCCTGTGATTCAATTTACTGGAATAGGTGTTTCCGTTGGCAAGCAATTACGTGGTTTCGCTGAGTTAGGTTGTGGTCCTCGAGGCATATTCAACTGCGGCATCCAATATCGTTTCGGTAAATAAAATAATCTAATAATCTTAAAATACATTAATAATGAAAAAGCTAATATTTTATATCACAGTTATATTTTTCTCAGCCTCCTTATTCACTTCATGTACTACAGATGAAGGTGACAACCCTGACCGTCTCACAGCAAGAGGCATGACAATGACAGACGAATGGAACAATGCTACAGATGCTGTCCTTAGAAGATATGCCGACATTACGTTCAGATTGCATCATTACATAGAAACAGGACAATATTGTCAAGGAGGATACGAAACTTTCATACAATCTTCAGATGAAAACATTTGGGAAGTTCACCAATACGGAGAAAATGAAGTCGCATATACAATAAATACCAACGGACAAGCATTAGACGAAATCGGCTCTATATGGGAACTGACATCTTTTACGGATTATTATAATAATCTCGGACTATGTCAGGATGACGGCACTGTCAATTTCACCATAACATGTATAGATACAAATAGTTGGAATATTTACTCCATAAATAATGACATACCGGAATACTTCTTTGATGTTAATGTAACATGGAAAAACACACCGAGTACAATATACGAGTATCCTTATACTTTTGCAGGGAAAGGCAATTTATGTTTGAATGATAATAATAATTATTATTATGAGGCAGGAAAATCAGATTATTCCGACAATAGACATCCAGGGCCAGATTATTATTATACAAATAATGGAATCGTCGATCTCAGTTTTGAAACAGAATCCGAATTACAGAAGACGCATGAATATTGGAGCAAAGGCGTTGTTAATATCACGGTTCAGAATATGGAAGATGAAACGTCTTCAACACGAGCAGAATTCTATCGTAAAAACACAGCATACGTTGTAAAGATAACATACGGAGGTGTAACTGAAGAATGGTATCCTAATTATTATTACTACTATTAAACTGATTTTTAATACAACAAATAATGAGTCTATAGATTATATGATGTAATTTATAGACTCATTTGTTTTTATGATGATAAAAAACGAATTCAGGGATTGACGCATAGATGCTTTAATTTACACTCTATCCCAACTTAAGAGTTCTCCATCAGTGGTTTTCATGGAGTTGCCACCTCCAAATATCACGGTTTTGTGTTCAGCATCGGCATGTGACAAATTAGCCCAATAACTCAATCCTTTAAAATAATTCATGTTAAATGTCGCTCCCGACTTAATCTCGTAAGCAAATATTTCGTTATCTTTATTTTGAATCAAATCTACTTCATTTCCATTGCTATCTCGCCAAAAAGTAAAGTCAGGGTTTCTTCCATTATTTAACTCTTTCTTTATTAGTTCGTTGATAATCATATTCTCGAACAACTCTCCTCTGAGATAATGTGTCGCGAGCTGTGATGCCGAACTAATCTTCAACAAAGAGCAAAGCAATCCAGTATCATAAAAATATAGTTTTGGAGTCTTAACTAATCTTTTTGAGAAATTTTTATGATCTGGTTTCAAAAGATGAACGATATAACATTGTTCAAGTATCGACAGCCAAGATTGAACTGTTGGCTCTGTTATGCCGCACTCATTAGCCAACGAAGCCTTATTCAAAAGTTGACCGATTCTCCCTGCACACAATTTTATAAATTTGATGAACAACGACAAATCTCCTATTTGCTTGATATTGCGTATATCGCGTTCAACATACGTCTTTATATAATTGGGATAATAATCAGTAGGATTTATATCCTTGTCATAGATGCGAGGATAACCTCCATAAAAAATCTGTTCGTTAATATTATCCTTGTTAATATTTGCATTTCGCATTTCAGCATTTGAAAAAGGAAGCAAATTTAATATCCCGACCCTGCCGGCAAGACTTTCATCAACAGACGACATCAACAATATGTTTTGCGAGCCTGTCAAGATATACATTCCCTCCTTATTAGCGTTGTCGGTATGGGTTTGAAGATAAGAAAGAATTGTCGGTTCTTTCTGAACTTCATCGATTATTACCTTAACAGGATAAGTCTTTATAAAACCGCGAGGATCTTCTTTAGCGAAATTACGTACATCCAAATCGGAAAATGATATATACGTATAATCTGGAAAAGCCATCTTTACTAAAGTAGATTTTCCCGACTGACGAGGCCCTGTTATTAATACAAACGGGAACTTTTTCGACAGTTCCACAACTTTAGAATGAATATCTCGATTTATCATAATATAAATTTTATGCAAATATAAAATATAATTTTAGAATTGCATAGAAAATTATGCAAATATAAAATAAAAAACCTCAGAAAATTTCTGAGGTTCCATAATTTTCAATTTTCAACTTTAAAACTACTATAAACTATAAACTAAAATAAACTTCCGTCTTTTGTCTTTGGTCTTTTGTCTTTTCTTATCTTTGCAAAAATAAAAAATTTAAGACGTGATTTATCCTAAAGATTTCGAGAATAAGATTGGTTTCAAGTCGATAAAAGACAGACTTACAGAGTTATGCATCAGTGAGATGGGAAAAGAATTTGTTGAGAAAATGCGTTTTTGTCCCGACATCAGAAAGATTAAGACTCGTCTATCACAGATTGAAGATTTCCTTTCTCTGTTACAGAACGGCATTCCATTTCCGGTGCGCGATTATAATGATTTGCGCGAGGACTTTCATCTTTTGAGTATCGAAGGAACTGTAATCAGTGTAGAAAGCCTGTTTATATTAAAGCCGACTCTCACTGCATTGTCATACGTCTTAAATTTCTTCAGATCAGAAGCATCGGATAAGGTCAAGTCGCTTAAGGAATTAGCGGAAGGCATTGAGATAGACAATCATATTTTCACTGAAATAGTTCGTCTTATCGATGATAAAGGCGAGATTCCTGACAGCGCATCTCCTGAGTTAGCTGAAGTCAGACGTGAAATCCGGCGCAAGCAGACTTCCATCGACAAACGGATGCGTAAGATTCTAACAGAAGCAAAAGCAGCAGGCTGGACTGATAACAACGCTGAACTCACGATACGTGACGGCCGTCCTGTGATACCGGTGAGAGCCTCTGACAAAAGAGCACTGCGGGGTTTCATCCACGACGAATCGGCGACAGGTCAGACTGTATATATAGAACCTGCAGAGATTTTCGACACTAATAACGAAATCAGAGAATTGGAATACGCAGAACGCAGAGAAATCAATAAGATCCTCCTTTCTTTCACACAACTGCTTCGTCCTGAGATTCCAGATCTCATCAAAGCATGGAACTTATTAGGTCTCATAGATTTCATCAGAGCCAAGTCATTGCTCAGCAACGAGCATAAATGCGTCATTCCTGAAATCCACGACGAACCTATGTTCTTATGGCGACAGGCTCGTCATCCTTTGTTAGAACAAAAGCTGAAGTCGCAGAACAAACACATCACACCTTTAGACTTAAATTTAGATGAGGAGAACAGAATACTAGTCATCTCAGGACCCAACGCCGGCGGCAAGTCGGTTTGTCTAAAAACCATCGGTCTTGTTCAATATATGTTGCAATGCGGTTTAGCCGTACCTATGGAAATAGACTCTAAATGCGGAATATTCCACGACATGTTTATCGACATAGGCGACTCGCAATCACTTGAAAATGATCTAAGTACATACAGCTCACATCTTTTAAACATGAAAGAACTGCTAACGTATGCCAACAAACGTACATTATTTTTAATAGATGAATTCGGCACCGGAACGGAGCCGCAACTAGGAGGTGCGATAGCGGAAGCCATATTATTGAAATTGAATGAGAAGAAATCTTTTGGCGTTGTCACTACTCACTATGCCAACTTAAAGCTTCTCGCCGATAATCATCAAGGTATCGTCAACGGAGCGATGCTGTTCGACACTCGTTATCTGCAGCCGCTTTATGTTATGATGACGGGCAAGCCCGGAAGTTCTTTCGCTTTTGAGATAGCAAAGAAAATCGGTTTTCCAGAGAATATATTAGAAGACGCAGCAGAAATCGGAGGCAAAGAACATATCAACTTCGACCAGCAACTGCAACAGCTAGAAATTGAGAAGAAAGAAGTTCGTAAGAAAGAATACGAGCTGAAAGTAGCCGACAATCTTCTCAACGAAGTCGTCAACAAATATAAAAATCTTCTCAGCGATCTGGAAAAGAGAAAGAACACCCTTTTAAAAGAAGCCAATAAGGAAGCACAATCACTCATCGACAGGGCAAACGCCAAGATTGAGAGAACCATCCGTGAGATTAAAGAAGCCCAGGCTGAGAAAGAACGCACCAAAGAACTGCGTCAGGATTTGAAAGGCATGAAGCAGCAACTCGAAGAAGATGCAAAAGTCATTTCCAAAAATCTTAAGATAGAAGAAAAAGGAAACAAAGACAACCAAGACCTTCAAGTAGGAAATATGGTTCGTATCAACGAGATGGAGATTGTTGGAGAAGTCATCGCTGTAAGCGACACCGACATCACCATAGAATTCGGCAGTGTAAAACTCAGAACCACAGCAGATAAAGTCGTTAAGATCAGCAAGAAAGAAGCCAAGAAATCTGTCAGCAACCCGACATATCTCCGTAAGGCTATAATGAACGACCTCAACGAGAAATCAGCAAACTTTAATTTGACATTAGACGTAAGAGGGATGCGAGGAGAAGAAGCCATAGAAGCAGTAGCGAAATACATCGACGACGCAACGCTTCTGTGCATCAAGAATGTCAGCATCTTACATGGAAAAGGCAACGGCATCTTACGCCAGATGATACGCCAATATCTCGGCAAGCAATCATGCGTAAAGCAGATGCAAGACGCGAGTTTAGAGACCGGCGGACATGGAATCACCAGAGTAAGCCTTAAATAATATTAGTATTTGACATCAGACCATGAGAAAAACAGGATATAAAATAGAATCTTTTGCAATAATATTCACATGTTATCTTATTGTATCACTGTTTGTGACAATATCAGTACTTTTTTTTGTTATCGGAATCTCCAATATAGAAAATTTCAAAGGCATCCTTGGCGTCAATCTTATAACATATTGTTTTTCAGGTACTTTGATTTTTATACCTTATTATATAATCTCGTTTTTATCCCAAAAGAGTGCAAAAATATTAGGTTCATTCTTATTCTCTCTGATGATTTTAATAGAGATAGGTCTTATTTTTTATTATGAATCGACAGGAACATTAATGGGTAACGAAATAATAATAAGGCCATTATGGGAGACATTATTCACAATAAAAAGCAATCTTAATATCTGGAGAATTATCGAAGCCGTCGCATTAATCGTATCTTTTGTATTTATATCATCAAAGATATCTGACAAACATATTAACAAGACAATAGCATACTTTATCATAATCTTGATGATATTATCAGCGCCATTTTTTTTCGTCATAAAGCCACGACAAGATAAATCCGTCATTAATAAGACGATGTATTGTATTCACTCCTGTTTAAATATCAATCATGATAATACTGACGAAGTTGATTCAAGCGTTAGTTTTTCCAAAACCGAATACGATAGAAAGAAAATAGAGAGATATAAAAAGTATTATCCTGAAAGAAAGATTATAAACAACAAATACCCATTAGAAAGAAAAGATAACATAAAGAATGTATTAGGACCTTTATTTAATGAATCGGAGAAAAAACCAAACATTGTCATCATAATAGTGGAATCGTTAGGTTCAGATATTTTTGGACAGAATGATTATAATTACACATTCACACCTTTCTTAGATTCTTTATCGAAACATTCTTTATTATGGACCAATTGTCTCTCAAGCACGATACGTAGTTTTGGTGCTATTCCGTCCATTACCGCTTCTGTTCCTTATGGTACAAAAGGCTTTCAATTTAGAGACATGCCAGAACACAACTCATTGTTCAGCATTTTAGAAGATAATGGTTATTATACTAGCTCATTCTATGCAGGCAATTACTTTTTCGACAATATTTACGACTATTTATTGGCAGAAGGTATAGATTATATGTCGCCATTTTACGAAGAATCAACAAGTAAGGAATCGAGAAACATTGATAAATCATATTGGGGATTTCATGATAAAGTCATGTTTGATAAGAGCATGGAAATCATAAAACAAAGAGACAGATCCAAGTCATATTTTGATTTATTCACAACTATCTCACAACACGACAATTATTTGAAGCTCAGAAACAAAGAAGAAAACAAATATTACAACAAAGTAAAAGAAATAATATCGGCACTACCCGAAAATGAACAAGAACTATTGAATAAAAATGTCGGATTTCTTGCTGCTTGCATGTACGGTGATGATGCCATAAGATCATTTTTTAATTCATACAAAAAATTTGGAGATATTGAAAATAGCATTTTCATCATAACAGGAGATCATAGTCTGAACTTACGACGTGAGAACCCTATGAACGGCTTTCATGTACCTTTGATCATATGGTCACCATTATTAAACGAATCAGGACATTACAAGAATATTGTATCGCACAATGATATTGTTCCTTCAATGACAAGCCTGTTAAAAAACAATTACAACATCAATACACCTAATACCATACATTATGTAGGTGATGGTCTTGACACCATTAAAGAATTCAAATGCGACATAAACACTTATTTTCTAGGATACATCAGAAAGAAAAACATGTGTGTTTATAATGGATATTTTTATACAACAGCAAATAATTACAAACAAGCGTATAAGATCAAAGAAAACATTGTACTTGAAGAAGTTTTTGATGAAAAAATCATTAGAGATTCTGAAGAATATAACAACACAATGGCATACATTGACAATTATACATACACCAACAATAAGATAACAGAAAACGCCATTTTTAAACATGAGAGATATGTTGTGATTGAAAACATTGAAATTGATTCGGTTACATGTCATTCTCTAAAAGAGAAACCTTCGAAGAAAGCACCTATACCTACTACGATTCTGTCTAAAGCAATCAGTACAGAACACTCAAAAATCAGGATCATGATGACCGCTGATATAAAATATACGGGAAGAGTCTGGCAGGACACCTTTATCAATTTGTTTATAGAACTTAGTGACAACAAGGAAAAGTCAATAAGTTCTCATGACAATATCTCCAAAAATATCACCAGCAGTTCTTATACTCCTAATGAATGGTTTAAAATGGAAGTAATAAAGACAATAGAGTTGGATATAAATGATCCTGAGATGAAATTATACATTTACATGTTACCTCCAAACAAAGACCACATTTGGAATCCTGATCACAGTGTAAGTTTAAAAGACATAAAGATTTCGATTTTAGGAGTTGAGGATCAGGCAAGTATAAAATCTGATGATAAATTTTAATCAACAGGATTAGGATAATCGACGAGTACAATTTTCACGCGTTTATCCTCACACATCATTTTAGTATATTCCACATTTTCGGGTGTATATTTTTTAGGTGTATGCCAGAAATGAATATTTTGTTCAGGGAAGCTATCGCACAAGATAGGATACATGGTATATTCACAACTTATAGCATGAGGATGAAGTTCTTCTATTCCTTCACGAATTATTTTACACACCAGGACAGAATCCTTATGAGTTTGATTAATCTTTTTCTTCCAATAATTGATATTTTCCACCCAATACATCACATGATAACCTTCTTCTTTGACTATTTTCAAGGCTTCAATATCTCTACTTTCGACAAATACTTTATCAAAAATCTTGTATTTTTCTGTAAGAGAATCCAGCACCGCGCATGCAGCGGCAGCATTTTTTTCAGAAAGGTTTTTAAAGTCAATCCAATAACGAAGTTTCTTAGGTTTTTCCAATTTCGAGAGCCACACATCAAGAGGGACATTTGCTGAAGTATCAGCCTCTACCCTACCCACGAAGATATTATTTTTCTTTATAGAAAAAATCACATCTACTTCAAGACCATCGAAAACCTTCTCATATTTTCTTGCATCTTCTTTTGAATATACTCCATGTTTCCATGTTTTAGTTTTTGGATAATCGAAAGAGTTGTAATTATTACATGATGCAAATAACAGGGATAATAAAACAAACGTGATTTTTTTCATTATATAAATAGCGAAGTGGTTTAATAATCAACTGATAAAATGAGAGATGTCACATAATCTGACATCTCCATTTCATTTTTTAAGTATTACGCTTTTGCGTTCAACACATGCTTAAGACTTATATGTTCAATATATTTTTTATATTCTCCACTGCGTCAAGTTTCTCCCATGAGAAAAGCTCGACGTTTTTGTAGATCTTGCCGTCTTCTTTGAAAGTGTCTTTATCTTCGTAAAACACTTCGACTTTCTCGATGCGAGGGTCGCGACCAAAGTGACCGTATGATGCTGTTGCTTCGAAGATAGGATTTTTCAAGCCGAAACGTTTCACGATAGCGTAAGGACGTAAGTCGAACAATTCCTTAAGTTTTTCTGCTATCACAGCGTCGCTGACTTTCTTACCGTTAGCGTCTTTCACGTGAGAAGTACCGTTTGTGTTTACGTAGAAACCTACAGGTTCTGCAACGCCGATGGCGTAAGCTATCTGAACGAGAGCTTCATCGCAAGCGCCGGAAGCGACTAAGTTCTTGGCGATATGACGAGCCGCATAAGCTGCCGAGCGATCGACCTTTGAAGAGTCTTTTCCTGAGAAGGCGCCGCCGCCGTGAGCGCCGCGACCACCGTAAGTGTCAACGATAATCTTTCTTCCTGTGAGACCTGTGTCGCCATGAGGACCGCCGATGACGAACTTGCCCGTAGGGTTTACGAACAGTTTCATATCAGGTTTGAAAAGAAGTTTCACGCGTTGAGGAAGAAGCTTCTTCACCCTTGGGATAAGGATAGTTCTCACGTCGTGTTCTATTGTTTTTATCATAGCTTCGTCGTCATCAAGAAATTCGTCATGTTGAGTTGAGATGACGATAGTATCGATGCGAAGAGGTTTCCAGTTTGTACCATATTCTACCGTGACTTGAGACTTAGCGTCAGGGCGGAGATATTTCATTTTTTTACCTTCGCGACGGATTTGTGAAAGTTCGTGCAACAAGATATGAGACAACTCAGCTGTAAGAGGCATATAGTCGTCGGTTTCTTTGCAAGCGAAGCCGAACATCATACCTTGGTCGCCGGCGCCTTGTTCTTCTTCTTTCTTACGTTCGACGCCGCGGTTGATGTCTTGCGATTGTTCGTGAATTGCAGAAATGACGCCGCATGATTTGCTGTCGAATTGATATTCTGCTTTGTTGTAACCTATGCGTTCTATGACGCGACGTGCTGTCTTTTGAATATCGACATAACCTTCTGATTTGACTTCGCCGGCCACGACCGCGAGACCTGTTGTCACCATAGTTTCGCAAGCGACTTTAGATTCAGGATCTTGACGGAGCATTTCGTCCAAGACAGCGTCAGAAATTTGATCAGCCACTTTATCAGGATGACCTTCAGAGACTGATTCGGATGTGAAATAGTAACCCATACAAATTAATTTAATTTTGTTTTAAATAAATAAATTTGCGGACAGTTTGAGATTGTATAATGTTAGGAAAAAAACATTGTTTTAGCATTTTTTTCTTGTGGTTGCAATCAATCAAATCTTTCCACGTTTTTGATAGTGCAAAGATACAACAGTTTTTTCAAATGGAGTATCTTTTTTCGTAGAAAAATATTATTTTTGCAAAACAAAAAAATCAATATGTCGATAATAGTTCAAAACGTCACAAAACAATACGATAATCAATTAGCTCTCAATGATGTTTCATTGACCATAGGGAAAGGAGAGATTGTTGGATTATTAGGTCCAAACGGAGCGGGCAAATCAACATTAATGAAGATCATTACATGTTTTATTCCACCAACCAGTGGGAATGTCAGTGTAGAAGGATATAATATTTTAGAAGAATCGATGGAGGTCAGGAGAAGAGTTGGATATTTACCTGAGCACAATCCCTTATATTTGGACATGTATGTGAAGGAGTATTTAGAATTCATAGCAGGCATACATCATATAAGAGGGCAGGAAGCGAGCAGGCGTATTGATGAGATGATAGAGATGACCGGATTAGGCATTGAGATGCACAAAAAAATTGGAGCATTATCAAAAGGATATAGGCAGCGTGTCGGATTAGCTCAAGCTATGATACACAATCCATCCGTTTTGATTTTAGACGAGCCTACTTCAGGGCTTGATCCGAATCAGCTAATAGACATCAGAGGACTGATAAGAGATTTAGGCAATGAAAAGACCGTGTTATTATCTACACATATTATGCAGGAGGTGGAAGCTTTATGCGACAAGGTCATCATTATTAATAAAGGTGTAGTAGTTGCCAACGACAACATTGAGAATCTCACTCAATCTCAATCTGATAATGTTCTTATAGTAGAATTTGACGGAGAGGTCAGTATTGAGATGTTAAGGAATATAGTAGGATTAAAACAGGCGAAATCCATTAGTAACAATCATTGGATTTTAGAGTCCAAATCAGATTTAGACATAAGGCAGGATTTAATGCGATGGTCTCTCAACAACAATGTTATTATCAAGAGCATGCAGAGGGAAGAGACGAGCATTGAAGAATGTTTTCAGAGACTTACTAAAGTTTAGAGTTCATAGTTTAGAGTTTAGAGTAGTTGGAAAGTTTAGAGTTTTATAGTTTAAAAGTTTATTTGTAGAGACTCATCAAAATTCAGCAAACCTATAAACCTTCAATCTATAAACTTCAGAACTACTATAAACTATAAACTTTAAACTCTAAACTTTTTTTTTAAATGGTATTGTTTTATAAGAAAAAAAGTTTTAATTTTGCACCCGTTTTATACGTATAGAAAACAAATGTTGAATAAACAGCATAAATTATTATTAATCAAATGGATACATTAAGTTACAAAACAATTAGTGTCAACAAAGAGAATGCCAACAAGAAATGGTATATCGTTGATGCTGAGGGCCAGACTTTAGGTAGATTAGCATCTGAAGTAGCACAGGTCCTTAGAGGTAAGAGGAAGACATGCTTTACTCCCCACAGTGATTGTGGCGATAATGTCATAATTATCAATGCCGAGAAAGTCGTCCTCACCGGCAAGAAATTAACAGAGAAGACTTACGTTCACCACACAGGATACCCTGGTGGACAAAGATTCAGAACTGTAGAAGAGCAATTGAAGAGAAAGCCAATCGCAGTTCTTGAACATGCTATCAAAGGAATGCTTCCAAAGACAGTTCTTGGAAATGCAATATTCCGTAATTTGTACGTTTACGCAGGTCCTGACCACAAACATCAGGCACAACAACCAATTGAACTTAAAATCAACACCAAATAATTATCATGGAAGTAATCAACGCTTTAGGTAGAAGAAAGACCGCTGTTGCACGTATTTATGTGAAAGCAGGTAACGGAAACATTACGATTAACAAGCGCGACTATAAGGAATATTTCCCAACAAGTATCCTTCATTACGTTGTTGAACAACCTTTAATGTTAACAGAGACATTAGGTCAATTTGATATTAAGGTCAACCTCGATGGTGGTGGTATTAATGGACAAGCTGAAGCATTACGTTTAGCTATCAGCCGTGCATTATGTGAAATTAATCCTGAGTATCGTCCAATTCTTAAAGCTAAAGGTTTGATGCGTCGTGACCCACGTATGGTCGAACGTAAGAAACCAGGACAGCCAAAAGCTCGTAAGAAATTCCAATTCAGCAAACGTTAGTCTATCAAAAGGCAAGCATTTGTGTTTAGCATCCAAATTGTTGAGATCTGACAAGCTACTCAACAATTGCATCAGTGAAAGTAAACATTTAAAAAAAGTAACACATGACACAAGTAACATTCGAACAATTATTAGATGCAGGTTGTCACTTTGGACACTTAAGAAGAAAGTGGAATCCAAATATGGCTCCTTACATCTTCATGGAACGTAATGGTATCCATATTATAGACTTGTATAAAACACAAGCCAAAATTGACGAAGCAGCTAATGCAGTACGTCAATTAGCAAGATCAGGCAAAAAGATCCTCTTCGTTGCAACAAAGAAACAAGCTAAAGACATCGTTGCTGAACTCGTACAAAAGGTTAACATGCCTTACGTAACAGAACGTTGGCCAGGTGGTATGCTCACCAACTTCTCTACAATCCGCAAAGCTGTACGTAAAATGGTCAGCATCGACAAGATGATGGCAAGCAGTTCATATAACAACCTTTCAAAACGCGAAAGATTACAAATTGAACGCGAACGCGAGAAGTTAAACAAAAACTTAGGTAGCATCGCTGACCTCAACCGTCTTCCAAGTGCAGTATTTGTTGTTGACGTTATTAAAGAACATATCGCTATAGCAGAAGCTAGAAAACTTAACATCCCTACTTTCGCTATCGTTGATACAAACTCAAATCCTAACCTCATCGACTTCCCTATCCCAGCTAACGATGACGCTTCAAAATCTATCGAACTCATCATCAGCAAAATGGTAGAGGCTATTGAAGAAGGTTTGGCAGAACGTAAAAACTCTAGAGATAAAGAAGACATCGTAGAAGATGATATGCTCGACGATGAAAACTTAATTGAAAAGGGAGCTAAGGACGAAGAAGAAGAAAAAGAAGATCAAAAACGTCCTAGAAGACCTCGCAAGACCGTTAACAAAAAATAATATTAACAAGTAATAAATTTAGAATCATGACTATTACAGCTGCTCAAGTTAACGAACTCAGACAAATGACAGGCGCCGGCATGATGGATTGCAAAAAAGCTCTCGTAGAATGCAATGGCGATAAACAAGCTGCTATCGACTATCTTCGTAAAAAAGGTCAAAAAATCGCTTTGAAAAGAGCAGACCGCGAAGCTACAGAAGGTTGCGTAATCTCTAAAGCTACAGAAGATCACAAATTTGCTGCTGTCATCATGTTAAACTGCGAAACAGACTTCGTCGGTGCTAACGCTGACTTCGTTGGTACAACAAAACAACTCCTCGACTTCGCAGTAGAAAACAGAGTTAAAGATATGGAAGCTCTTAATGCTGCTACAATCAACGGCATGACATTAGAAGCTATCGTAACAGACCTCACAGCAAAAACAGGCGAAAAAGTTCAAGTTGGTAAATACTTCGCTATCGAAGCAGAATATGTTACAAACTATAACCACCAAGGTAACCGCCTCGCTACTATCGTAGGTTTCAATAAATCATTCGAAGGCGTTGAAGAAATCGCTCACGAAGTTGCTCTTCAAATCGCTGCTATGGATCCAGTCGCTATCGATGAAAACGACGTTCCTCAAGCAACAAAAGATAACGAATATAATGTCGCTATCGAAAAGACAAAACAAGAACAAATTCAAAAAGCTATCGACGTCGCTTTGAAAAAAGCAGGTATCAACCCAGCTCACGTTGACACTGATGACCACATCAACTCAAACATGGCTAAAGGTTGGATAACTGAAGAAGATGCTGCTAAAGCTCGCGAAATTAAAGTACAAGTCGCTGCTGAAAAAGAAGGTAACCTCAACACAGCTATGCTCGAAAACATCGCTAAAGGTCGTCTCGCTAAATTCTTCAAGGAAAACTGCTTGTTAGATCAAGTATCACTCATCGCTGACCCTAAAACAGTACGCGAATTTATCCAAGCTGGCGATAAAGAAGCAACTGTCACAGCTTTCAACCGCGTGAAATTAGGATAATAGCTGTCAGCTAACAGCATTAAGCTGTCAGTAAATATAAATCCCGATTCAGAAATGATTCGGGATTTTTTATAATTAGTTAATAATTTTTCTTATATTTGCATAATTATTAACCAATTAAATTCTAATTAAAATGAAAAGATTATTACTTACTTTAGCATTCGCAATTATAACACTTATTGGCAATGCTCAGTTATTTATCGGTGGAAGTATAGGAACAAAATTCAACGGTGGAAATGTTGACTATACAATTACAGCTCCTAATTATTCTGAAGAAGGCGTACAATATCTTAACCGTTCTTCTTATCTTAACGTCGCCCCGGTAATCGGTTACAAAATGTCTGATAATATTAGTTTTGGTTTACGTCTGGGTTACACTAATATAACAACCAAAAGTTGTTCCGACAATTTCAAAGAAAACTATGATATCAAAAATACTGTATTACATTATGGTTTCGCAGCATTTTTCCGCTACACAGTATTTAGTTTCAATAACTTAAAGATTTTTGCAGATGCTGAATTACCAGTTTCATTCGCAACTCAAAAAGATGTTGTTGAAGGAAATAACACAACTGTTGAAGTAAATGCCCCAAAACAATTCAATTTCGGCGTCTTAATCGTTCCTGGTTTAATGTATGAATTAACAGAACATCTGTCATTCGTAAGCGAATTAGGTTTATTAAATTTTGGATTTATTCATCAAAGAGTTAAGGTAACAGAAGAGGCTGATCCTGAAACAACATTGTCATACGTTCAAAAGAACAACGAATATGGTTTTGGTATCAACAACCATGTTCAAGCAACAATCGGTTTCATTTATACATTCTAAAATTGCTTTTAGCTGTCAGTAATATAAAAAAATCCCGACTCAGAAATGAAGCGGGATTTTTTTGTTATTGGGAATTCTGGTTAAGGAAATTATTGTCAGATATTTAAAGTTTTAAACCTCTGTTTATCTTTTGCAATGTATTCCTACAGGCTGCATCATACAATAACGCTCATACCATTGACGCTTTTCCGGAGTATCGATAGGATCATATTCACTGATGATACAGCCCGTCGAGAGATCATCGGCGAGAGCGAGGATAATTTCCGAGAGTTCGAGAGTCTCTTCCAATTTCTTACCTTCAGGGCAGAAGATATTACGCTCCTTGATATGCTCGTAGCCGTAGATCGCACCCATAATATTGCCGCAAACCGAACCTGTCGAGTCGCTGTCGCCGTCGTGATTTACAGAAGCTATGATTGCATTTTCCACGCTGTCGATATGTCGAATAGCACAGAAGAGTGCAATTGCCCAAGTCTCTTCAGCGGTCCATCCTTCTCCTAACTGACGGATAGCATCGGCATCCGAAATATTTGAATGAGCCAATAGCATAGCCATTTCGGTCAATTCCTTTAAGTATCGCTTGTCGGACTCGTATTTACCTTTATAGATGCGATTAAGAATATTTAGAGTGTCGGCAACAATATCATCGATTTCCTCCTGTACTTGTTTTACCGACATCGGGACAACTTTATACAGCAGCACAGTAAGCAGTGATGCAGGCAGGAAGCCGAGCGGATGTTTATGTGTACACTCGGCAATCTCGCCGCCAGCCTCTGCAAGTTCTTCGATGGAATATCCATTCTCGTTTCTTGAAGCATATCCTGCATCGAGTAGAGCCATAGGAGCAACACGCATAATGCCTCCACAGCCTTTACTGTTGTTTTGTATCGTTTCACCTCTGAACAGACTCTCACAAGCACTCAAACAGGTATTTCCCGGAGCACGCAGTTGAGCCATTTCGGGTAGGTCGCGCAACCAAGTTGGATGCCAATCATCAATTAGCATTTCGCGTTTTCTGCCAGTCTGCGTATAATACCAATCGAGATATGCCCCCGTAACATAATTTTCAGGGCGACCACCGATACCACGCATATGTCCACGAGTTAATCCCATAAGCATACCGTTGGCAGTAAAGAGTGTCATCTGCGTATCATCGCTGATGAGCGCCTTGCCATTGTTGTCAAGAGCAAACTTGGTGATGCCATTCTCTCCATAACGAGAGAGAATAGAGCGACGGCTCATAAACTCAACCTCATACCCCAAAGCATCGCCTGCAGCACCCGCCATCAGCGAGCCACGAATTTTATCTTTTAAAGTATTTTGTTCCATTTGTTTTGTTTTTTATTCCAATCTAAATCTTTTTTGTTTCAGTTCGGCATATTTTTCTGCGTTGAAGCGCTAAATGATAGGGATGCATCTTGAGATTCCTAATTTCGTCTTATAGATAATTTATAGAAATAACCTATAGAATCTCATATTCAGCCCCGAACCATTCGTTGAGAGTGTTTTCCACCTTCATCATGATTTCGGGAGTGATTTTGTCTTTAATCTTTTTATAGACGTAAAGCATTGCGGCACCGTCGTCTAACACACCTAATAATTTATAGACGCTTCTTGGGATAAGATCCATC
>SUWU01000063.1 GCA_015061295.1 Lentimicrobiaceae bacterium | reverse complement strand
TAAAGTGCCACGTTTTTTTTATGTGTATATTTCTCATAATATCTCCCGGCACAAAAAATAAAACAATTATCCAAAACCGACGTGCCGATGGGATATAACTGGCGAAAATTGAAATGAAAAAAGTATTGTTGTTTTTAATCGTTTTGCTTGGAATAAACTTGACTTCCAATGCTCAATTATGTGAAATAAGGGGCGGAAACGGTGCTTCTGTTGAAGTCTTTTCTGCAACTATTGAAGAGGGAGGTTCAATGGTATATGTTACCGTTAGTAACGACAGTAATGATATTTCAGCAAATGTTACAGTTAATGTTTCTGTTGAATATAAAGATGGCTCTAAACTATCTTTTTCAGGAAAAGACCGTGCTCTTCCGAACCAAAATACTGTAATAAAAATACCTATTAAACCTAAAAATGGTTCTTGGATGTGTAAATCTGTTAATGTAGACTCAATAACTGGATCTAGATGTAGTGAATAAAATTTAAATCTTTAAAATAATTTTTACCAAAAAAAGTAAAAAAATGAAAAAGTTGTTAACATTGACATTTGTATTAGGATTATTTTTATGCGTAAACGCAGAAAATAAAAATGAAGAACCTATAAATAGTACTATCAATAGCGCCAATTGTATAAACGGACGTTTTTCACATTATGAAGATTGGAATTGTATTGCAGATCTCACATTGACATCTGGGTGCAGATTTACTTTCGACAATCATGAGGAGTCAGAAAGCATTGTTGGTAAATATCAAATTACAAACGAAGTCACACGAGAAAGTAGCGCAACAATATATTTTTACTCAGATTATGGAGAAGAAATAGCCTATGGAACTATATATTATGATTCAGATGGTAAATTAACAGTTATTTTAGGTGATTTCGTATTAAAAAAAAGATATTAAAAAAAAAATTAGAACGAAGAGTGTAATGTTATAACCACACACAATTAAAAATGAAAAAGATATTATTATTAGCAAGTTTAGCTATAACATCATTGTTAGCTTTCACAAGTTGTACAGCAGAAGAAACTGATGCATTTATTGATGGATTTTATCAAGGATATTATGGCACCTATGAGAATCATGAAGATGGAAATTGTCCTGAACTCAACTATGATTCAGAATATGTTGTTGAAGAGTCATATTCAGAATGATTTTTTAACAATTATTCATTAACCTAAAGTGACTCGATATTTTCCGAGTCACTTTTTTTACTATCAAAAAATTAGAAAAGTGTATTTTTTTACTTGGTATTTTATAGGAAAAGTGTATTTTTGTAATTGTAAATTTATAGGAAAAGTGTAAAAAGATATGCTTTATAGGAAGATAGAAAAAGAGATAAAAGAACATCTTGAGAATAATGCCAATACTATATTGATAGTCGAGGGTGCTCGTCAGGTCGGAAAGTCCTTCATTATACGGAAAGTCGCTCAAGAATTGTTCAAGAATTATATTGAAATTAATTTTGCAGAAGATAAATTTCAGTCCAAGACTTTTGAACAGGTCTCATCGGTACAGGATTTCTACATGAAACTAAGTTCCGTTGCTGGCGAAAGAATGAATGAAAAAAACGATACGATTATCTTTCTTGATGAGATACAAGAATATCCACAATTTCTTACTTTACTAAAATTCCTTAATCAAGACAACAAGTTTACTTTCATAGCAAGCGGTTCTTTGTTAGGCATCACTTTGAACAAAACGACATCCATTCCTTTGGGAAGCATTCTTATAAAAAAAATGTATCCTCTCGATTTTGAGGAGTTTATCATAGCAAATGGTTTTGGAAATTATGCAATCGAGGCTATCCGTAACAAATTCCTCGCCAACGAATCTCTCGACGAAGGAATGCACAATCGCATGATTAGTCTCTTTAAGAATTATCTCCTCGTTGGAGGTATGCCACAAGCTGTCAACGTTTTCATAGCAACAAACAATATTATGAAAGTTCGCGAAGTTCATACTAGTATTCATGAACTCTACGGAATAGACGCGGCCAAATACGATAAAGAAAACAGACTTAAAATACAACGAATATATTCCTTAATTCCATCTTTTCTCGAGAACAAGAAAAAGAGAGTCGTGATAAAGGATATTGAAGATATTAAAGGTAAACGCTTTGATAATTATAGAGATGAATTTGATTATCTTATACAGGCAGGTGTCGCATTAGAAGTTAAAGCAATCTCAAATCCAATATTTCCTTTGATAGAATCTGCTGCCAAGAATCTGTTAAAATTGTATTTCAATGACATAGGATTGTTGACCAATGTTCTTTACAGGAATAACATCATGGCAGTTCTCAATGAAGAGAACAGTGTAAACCTCGGCTCAGTTTATGAATCGGTGGTTGCTCAGGAACTTAAAGCTCACAACAAGAATCTTTTCTATTATGACAACAAAAACAAAGGCGAAGTCGATTATCTCATTGATGACTACGATAATTTAAGTGTTCTACCAATAGAAGTAAAGTCGGGAAAAGATTATTATGTACATACCGCACTTAATCACTTCGTTTCTAATGAAGACTATAGAATAAATAAAGCTATCGTGCTCTCAAACGAAAGGAATGTTATCGTTAAAGATAAGATTTTCTATATGCCAATATATTACTCGATGTTTCTTTAACTAATTAACATTGTTTATTTTCAACCATCAATGTGCTTCCAACCAATTCTCTCCTGTATTAAGATTTACTTCTATCGGGATGCTGAGAGGTAAGGCGTTGAGCATCTTGTCTCTGACAATCTCCTGTATCATCTCTAACTCTTCTTTGCATACATCGAAGACCAATTCGTCGTGAACCTGCAATATCATCTTCGACTTCATATTGCGTGCCGTCATAGCCTTGTCAATCTCAATCATCGCGATTTTTATCATATCAGCAGAGCTGCCCTGTATAGGAGCGTTGATGGCGTTTCTCTCGGCGAAGTTCCTCACCACGCTATTGCCAGAATTAATATCTCTGAGATAACGACGACGACCTAACATCGTCTCGA
>SUWU01000004.1 GCA_015061295.1 Lentimicrobiaceae bacterium | reverse complement strand
ATAGATCTAAAGGAGCGACCTTCCTTAAGCATCGCCATGTATTTGAGCAATGCTTCACGATCATGTTTTTTACGCATAATAAAACCCCAAAAGTTTTTTGTCCAAACTTTTGGGGTCACTTCATGTTGATGCGTCTCTCATGAAATTGAAATGATTTTTTGAGACGCATCAATGTTTATTCATGTTGCAGGAATCATTGATACGTCTCTACTTGGTGACTCGGTGACGTATTAAGACGTGTCAATGTGTGTTTATATTGCAGGTATCATTGATACGTCTCTACTCAGTGACTTCCAAAAAGCCAAAGCTCCATCTCTGTCCTTTGAAGGTCTTTGGTATGAACAGCTTCACTTCGTTATTTCCTTTTTTAAGATTTATGGTCACAGGCTCGCGCATCCAATAGAACTGCTCATCGGTGTATGGAATCTCTTCTTCTGGCTTATGCCATGTGTTGAAATGAAACGCATATTTCTCTGGCTCGTTCCACTCCTGACTCGGGAAGTATTCTATGTCGTTGACCAACAATCGTCCTTGATTTTCCCACTTGCCTTGAGGTCCTATGCCACCTGAGATTCTGTTAGAACGAGCTGCTGCCTCGAATCCGACCCACACTTTTATAGTAGTGTCATTCTCCGAATAAATATCGGTGAACGCCCATGCTGAGACAGTGTCGCCTGTCGTTATAGAGTTTTCCGTACATAAGTCGTTGACATCTATCGCACCGCCTCTTGCATATAGAGTGTCGTTACCGTCAATTTTTATTCTCCATGAAGTCGTTGCGTTAGGATTCCAGCGTATGTCGTGATTGGTTACGATATTACTCTTATGATATGACATTTTGTTTTCAAACTCTGCGAGTTCTTCCCACGAGCCTTCGCCTCCGTTCCAGAAGCGCTCGGCATAGACCATCATGCCGTTAATCATTCCGTTATGCAGGGCGATGTGAGTCTTGTCATCGACGCGTACGTCATTCCAAAGACATAATATTCCGCCGAGAGCGTTGGTGGTATCAGGAACGTCTTGAGCGCAGGATTTATGCAAGAAGACTTTATTAGTAAAGTATATCGGGTCGTAATAATTAAGGTAGCCCATGAAAGAATCCACGTATTTGCCGCCTTTTTTAGTCTGGGCAGCGTTAGAGCCAGCGGCGGTGTTCCAGATCTGACGCACTGTGGTAGAGTCGGAGGGGAGTCCTGGGTCCCAAGCCATGGCGATGCGATCATGTTTCTTGCAAAGATTTTCGGTAAACTGCATGAACCCTTTAGGGTCGGCGATATAAACTTCATCGGAGCCTATATGAAGATAAGGACACATAGAAGTAGGTATTTCTTCACAGAACTCTGCGATACATTCTTCCAAGACTTTCATTCCTTCTTCCGAATCCATAGAAAAACCGAAGGCGTTTCTGAAATAAGCAGAATGTCCTGGCATGTCGATTTCAGGCATAACGGTAATGCCTCGTTCTTTGGCGTAAGCTATCAACTCTCTGATTTCGTCATAAGTATAAAACTTACCACAGTCGCGACCTGGACGTTGATATTGTGGGTCGTTGAGTTGAGGATAAACCTTGCATTCGATACGCCATGCAGGGTTGTCGGTGAGATGCCAATGGAAATAATTGATTTTATACAATGACATCAAGTCGATGGTCTCTTTCAACATATCTATAGTTTGGAAGTTACGTCCGGTGTCGTGCATAAAGCCACGGAAAGGATAAGCCGACCAATCGTGGATTTCCACATTAGGGATGCGTCCTTTTTCATCTTTAAGTTGAGCTAAAGTCTGCCTTGCCCAAACTTCATTGCCTTCAATAATGACATTTCCATTTTCAGATTTAAGAAAATACTCGTCTTTGTTTTGAGGATAAAGGAGATTGTTGTCTGTCTCCAAAACTATTATGTCGTCGATATAATGTAACTTATCGTCATTAACGATCATCTTCTTAGGAGTTGGAATTATGTTTTCAGCGTTGAAAACTTCTTTCTTATCACAAGAAATGAGAAGTAAAAACATTAATGGTAGAAATATCAATTTTCTCATAAGAAATCTTTTTCGCAAAGCTAAGAAAAATGTTTGTTAAATTGTATTTCGATTGTAAAATATTGTACATTTGCACAACAAAAAGAATCAGTATGAATTTTAAATTTGATTTAAAAGAAACAATCAGTTACTTAGGAACAAAGAAGTTCTGGGTTGAATTGATTATCATGACAGTAGGTATGATAGTTACAGCTTGTGCAGTTTATTATTTCCTCGTGCCAAGCAAGCTCATTATCGGTACAATCTCTGGTCTCTCAATTGTTATCAGTGGAGTTTGTGAGAAGTTCTTCGGTTTTCCACTTAATGTATCAACGGTGATTTTCGTAATTAATGCCATTCTTTTGGTCTTAGCTTATCTGTTAATCAACAAAGAGTTTGGTACAAAGACTGTTTATACAGCTCTCATTTTAGGACCATTGATGAGTCTTTTAGAAAAATATTTGCCATACGAGAGATTTATCGATCCTACATCGGAGATTCCATCAATCATGGGTGACTTGTGGTTAGATTTATGTTGCTTCGTATTGTTGTTGAGTTTAGCTCAGGCTGTTTTATTCAAGATTAACGCATCGACAGGTGGTCTCGACATCTTAGCTAAAATCGTTAATAAATATTTACATTTTGATATTGGTACTTCAGTGTCAGTGGCAGGTTGGTGTATCTGTGCAACAGCCTTTTTAATCAACGATGCACGTTTAGTTATCATTGGTTTAATCGGAACATGGATCAATGGTTTGGTAGTCGATTACTTTACGGCAAGTTTGAATAAAAGAAAGAAAGTCTGTATCATCTCAGCAGAACACGAGAGAGTCAGACAATACATTATCAACGATTTGTCACGTGGTGTCACGCTTTACGATGTTCAAGGTGGTTATAGTGGCGAGAAGAAGGTTGAGTTGGTAGCGCTTTTAAGTACAGATGAATTTTCAGATTTGATGAAATATATCAACGACAATGAAATCAATGCTTTTATCACAGCAGGAAATGTGAGCGAGGTGTATGGACTTTGGGGTGATAAAAACAGACGTAAGAATATCAAATAAAGATGTTTTTTATTACCATGATAAAAATACGATAAGGATTCCTTGTCGTATTTTTTTTAACATAAAAACTCATAGACTCGTTGATATGTTGACTCGTTGACATTTTTATTATCTTTGTAAAAAATAAATTCTTATGACATCTTTAGATGAAATAAAGAAAACGATAGAGCCTGAATTAAAGCGGTTTAATGTATTTTTAGAAGAGAGCTTGAAGTCTTCTATGCCATTGCTGAATAAGATTTTGAGATATGTCTTGAAACAGAAAGGTAAGCAGATAAGACCTTTATTTGTTCTGTTGTCGGCAAAATGTCATGGAGAGATTAACGAAAATACATACAGAGCCGCTGCTTTCATCGAGTTGCTGCATACTGCTACATTGATTCACGACGACGTGGTGGATAACTCTGACAAACGTCGCGGATTGTTCTCTCTCAACGCTTTGTGGAAAAATAAGATTGCAGTTCTCGTTGGCGATTATCTTCTTTCAAAAGGGATGATGTTGGCTCTGGAAAATAAAGACTATCAGATGTTAGATGTCATTTCCGCTACTGTCAAGGCGATGAGCGAGGGTGAGATATATCAGATGGAGAAGGCGAGGAGAATGGATATCACGGAAGAAGAATATTATGATATTATCAAGGCAAAGACAGCTTCTTTGATTTCCTCATGCTGTATGTTGGGAGCTATATCCGTCAATGCTACGGAGAGTCAAGTGGAGAAGATGAAGAATTTCGGAACATCGGCAGGAATAGCTTTTCAGATAAAAGATGACATTTTCGACTATCAAGTCAACAACAAGACGGGTAAACCTGCGGGTAACGATATACAAGAACATAAGATGACGTTGCCGCTTATTCATCTGTTGAAAATTGTCGATAAGTCGGAGAGGAGAAATATCATAAGAAAGATAAAATATCATAGCGACGAGGTTGAAGCTCGTATGGATATAATCAATAAAGTATATCAGAATAATTGTTTAGATTATGCCAAAGAAAAGATGAATGATTTTGTTTGTGATGCCTTGTCGCACTTAGATGAAATTAGCGATGTAGAAGCTTTGGAGTCGTTGAAACTATTAGTAAAATATTGTATTGAAAGGGAGAAATGATTATGAAGGAAATAAAAGGTTTAAAGGGTGTTTTGTGTTTTGTGTTGGTGTTGTTTTTTTGTGTGAATTTGTCGGCGCAGGAATTTTTTGGCGGCTTTGTTGTTGGAGGTGTCACATCGCAAGTTTCAGGAGATAGTCGTGGAGGATATAATAAGATAGGTGTTGTTGGTGGAGTTTTTGCAGGCTTGAATTTGTCTCAAGACCTTGAGGTGCAGATGGAGCTGAAATATATTCAGAAAGGTTCATTATCCAATGATGTAGAAAATCGACCTGGTACGGATCCTTTTCGTATAAAATTAGATTATGTTGATTTGCCTGTTGTACTTAGTTATAATCTCAACAAAATCAATATCAACGATATAAATCTCAGATGGCTTAAGTTGGAGGCTGGTTTGAGTTTAGATGTTCTGGTGAATGCTAGTCAGGAGATACAAGGTGTGGAGATTGTAGCAAGCAATCCTTGGAGAAGAATTGTCGTTAATACAATACTCGGTATTAGAGTTAATGTTGCAGAAAACGTCGAGATAGGGTTAAGAACCATTGATGCGATGACTTCTATTTGTAAGAGTTCAAAGATGCCATATAACAATGGTAACGTAAACTACACGCGACGTTTATTAGGTAATTATGGGATGTTCAACGACGTCTTGCAGTTGTCAGTGTTTTGGAAGATATGAATAATGAACAATGAACAATGAATAATGAACAATGAATAATTATACATTATACATTGTACATTGTACATTGTACATTGTACATTGTACATTCTCTCAAAATAGTTCTAATTCTCCATTTGCTGTGCCTTTTGTTCTTCCTAAGTGTCGGTAGGCGAACTCTGTAGCTTCGCGTCCGCGAGGTGTTCTCATCAGGTAGCCTTCTTGTATGAGGAAAGGCTCATACACTTCCTCTATGGTTCCTGCTTCTTCGCCGACGGCTGTAGCTATGGTGTTGAGTCCGACGGGACCTCCTTTGAACTTGTCGATAATTGTTGATAAGATGCGGTTGTCCATATCGTCGAGACCGTGTTGATCTACGTTGAGAGCTTTAAGTCCGATACGTGCTATATCTAAAGTTATCGTGCCGTTGCCTTGTATCTGGGCGAAGTCTCTGACGCGCCGCAGCAGTAGATTTGCTATACGAGGAGTTCCGCGGCTGCGGCGCGCAATCTCGAATGCTGCTTCATGCTCGATAGGGACTCTTAATATTGAAGCTGAGCGTTTGATGATTCCTGATAATGTCGTTGCGTTATAATATTCCAATCGCATATTGATTCCGAAGCGGGCACGCAGCGGGGCGGTGAGTAGTCCCGAGCGCGTGGTAGCGCCAATCAAAGTGAAAGGATTAAGAGCAATCTGTACTGAACGGGCGTTAGGTCCGCTTTCAATCATTATGTCGATGCGATAGTCTTCCATAGCGGAATAGAGATATTCTTCTACGATAGGGCTGAGCCTGTGAATCTCATCGATGAAAAGCACATCGTTTTTTTCAAGACTTGTGAGCAGTCCAGCGAGGTTGCCTGGTTTGTCTAAGACAGGACCCGATGTCATCTTCATGCCGACGCCGAGTTCGTTAGCTATGATATGTGATAATGTCGTCTTACCTAATCCCGGAGGTCCGTGAAGCAGAACATGGTCTAACGACTCGCCTCTTTGTACAGCGGCGCGAGTGAAAATCAAGAGGTTCTCCACCACCTGCTCTTGCCCCGCAAAATTCTCAAAAGCCTCTGGTCGTAAGGCGCGTTCTATCTC
Organism: Lentimicrobiaceae bacterium; assembly: GCA_015061295.1. GTDB lineage: Bacteria > Bacteroidota > Bacteroidia > Bacteroidales > F082 > Limimorpha. Next base: position 80,776 of record SUWU01000004.1, on the reverse strand, counting down.
TAACTCTTGTTTGCTTAATGACTTCCCGTAAGCGTCTAAATTCTCGTTCATAAAAATCCTCTTATGTTACAAAATTACATAAAAATATCTTTCAGATATTGTTTTTTTTGTTTATTTTAGCAGAAAATTTAAACATATAATGAAAAAAATATTTGTCATATTGTTGTGTGTTCTTTCAATAGACTGTTTTTCACAGAATGTTAATGTTGTCGTGCAGCAAGATAGTCGTGTTGAACAGTTGATACAGAAACAGAAAGATATTCATCTTGCCGATAATACCATAGATGGTTACAGAATACAGATCTTTATGGAGTCGGGTAATGATGCGGTTGAACATGCCAATATAATGATGGAAGAGTTTAAAGAGAAATATCCTGATATTCCGATTTATCTTGTCTTTGGACAACCGTATTATAGATTGCGTGTTGGTGATTATAGAACGCGTCTTGAGGCTGAAAAGGCTTTTCTTACCTTGAACAAAGACTATAAAAAAGCATTTATAACAGGTGATAGAATACAACTTCCTTACAATGTATTTTGCGATTCGACATATATTGATAATAATGTGATAGATGATGATTTTAACATCGATGATATTTATTACGACGAATACTAACTTTTAATATTTTAAGACATGAACAACACGATTTTAGTAGGAATTGACTTTTCCGAATGCTCTCTTAATGCATTAAGTCACGCTGTTTCAATAGCAGAGAAATCAAACTCAAACATTGTGATGGTTTGGGTAAACAAATTGGCTAACGACAAAGACATTGTCTCTAAAGATAATGACCTTATTGTTTTAGGTGCTACACAAAGATTTTCAGAGCTTCTTGAGAAGTATGAACCTGTCATTGGTAAAGATAAGATCTCTTATATTATCAAAGAAGGTAGAGTTTATGAGGCTATGCAAACTGCTTGCGAGGAATTAGATCCGATGCTAGTAGTGATAGGCACTCATGGTATGTCGGGCTTCTCAGCACGTTGGCTCGGAAGTAACGCTTATCGTATGTCGCTGCTTATTGATGTGCCTATTATCACTATCAGAGGAGGTGTCGATATTAACAAGACTATCTCCAAGATATTGCTTCCTATCGATAGTACGACAGAGACAAGACAGAAACTGCCACTGACAGCTTTGTTGGCAAAATACTTCAATGCTACCATATATGTTCTCGGTATATACACTTCAGAAGTGAAAACTGTTAACATGAGAGTGAATAGCTATGTGAAACAAGTTGTTAATTATCTTGTTGCTAATGAGATAGATTATGTCATTGATGAGTTGCATGGTACTGATGTGGCTGATGAACTGATATTGTATGCAAGTAAAATTAATGCTAACTTGATAAGTATCATGGATGAACAGGAAAGATCTGCAGCTAATTTCTTCTCAGGATCATCTTCTTTGCAACTTGTCACAAAGTCGCCTTATCCTATACTTATCTCTCACGCTAAAAACATTTATTCGACTATATCTAAGAATTAAAATACTTTTATCTGACATCTTACGTTTGTGGTGTAGTAGGGAACGATTTTTGATTGAGCGCACGCATATTCTAACATTATGGAAAACGACAATATAAACAAGCAAATGGAGGAGCTTTTCCGTCTGTTTAAGAAGATGATGGATAAATATCCTCCAGATTCGATACCGGGCATGGATAAGGCTCAGGCAGAACAACTGAAAATGATGTTGTCAGATTATGACAGTATGAAGATTAGTTTCTCGCCAGGCATGATGGGAATGTTTGATGAAGAGACTACACAGAAGATACTCGCTCGATTGATAGAACAACTGCGTGAACAACTTGGTGAAGATGCTTATGATGTAGAAGAACAAATATCGGTAGTAGATAAAAAAGAAAAAGAATTTGAGCAGCTTCCAACACGAGATCGTTATGTAGCTCTCATTGATGCAATAGACTCTGAGCTGAAGAGACCTGACATCACAATGGAAGAGATTGATAATTTATTAGATAGAAGAAAAAGTATTCAAGATTCAATATCGAAACAATTAAACAGTTAATAAAACCACACATGAAAAAGACAGTATTCTTAATCATTTCTTTATTCTTATTCACATCATTGACACAAGCACAACTTTTGTCGGAAAGAACAAATGGCTTGGTAACTATAGGTGGTGAGTTGTTCACAGATTTTAATACAGGAGCTTCTTACGACAATTTTAAGATGAGAGATATAAATCAAGGCTTTAGTGCATATTCTATGTTTAACTTTCAAATCAACGAGTCGCCTCACTTCGCTTCTATAGGTGTTGGATTTACCTCTCATAACTTCTACATGAAAGGAACTTATGTCACAGAGCCTTACCTTAACAAAATAACATTTCTCGACGTTCCTTTCGACTATAAACGTAGTAAGATAAATGTCACTTATGTTGATATTCCTATCGAAATGAGTTTCAGAATTAAAGATAAGTTTAAAATCAGTGCTGGTTTTAAGTTTGGCATCTTGACAACAGGAAAGACTAAGTTTGTCGGTGAATTGAAAAACGATGGTCAGATGTGGCGTATCAAACATTGTAGAATGAACAATCTTGAGAAATATGTTTATTCTGTAACGCTGCGAATGGCTTATAAGAGCGTCTATATATTTGGTGCATACCAATTTGGAAATACATTCAAAGACGGTACAGGACCTCAAATAAAACCTCTTTCTATCGGTATAGGCGTGAGACCATTTTAAGTTACCACAAGATAGAGTATATAATTAACACTATAATAAATCCTACAGCGAATCCGGTGTAAACCTGTGAGGCGCTGTGGGATTTTAAGTATAATCTCGCTGAACCAACGACGCCCGAAATGATAATGGATGCAAAAAGATAAGGTAAAAATATCTCTGCTGATATAGACGTCAAGATAAATATGATTGAAACAAAAGAACCACAGCCTATTGCATGGAGACTTATCTTCCAATAAATGTTGATCCAAAATACTATGCTACACAATATTATATTGCAGACGATGAAGAAGTTGAAGAATCCTAATGCAGTGATATCTCTGAAAAGTGTTTGTGTGGTATAAAGAAATATCACCATTATTATTAAAGGTATAAACCTGTCTTCTCTTCTCTCCATAGTTATCGATTTTATCACTCCAACTTTCTTCAAGATAAACATGAAAATCATAGGAATGACAAACGTAGTCACAAATATTGTCGAGAAGACGATAGTGATGTTTGTGTTGTAAATGTTACATAGTCCTGAGGATACTAAAATTAAAAACATCCATGTTGGTAGAAATATTGGATGAGCTATAACGGAAATAAATTGTGCGAGTTTATTCATTATCATTTATAGTTCTCTGCGCAGACGAGCAACGGGAATGTCTAATTGTTCGCGATACTTTGCAATGGTGCGTCTTGCAATATTATATCCTTTTTCTTTTAGGATTTGTGTCAAGACATCGTCGGTGAGTGGCTTTGACTTGTCTTCCTGCTCGATGCAATCCATCAATATCTTCTTTATCTCTCTTGTCGATACTTCCTCTCCATCGTCGTTGGTGAGTGACTCGCTGAAGAAACTTTTTAGCGGGAAAGTGCCATATGCAGTCTGTACGTATTTGCTATTTGCCACTCGCGAGATTGTTGAGATGTCGAGACCTACTTTTTCGGAGATGTCTTTAAGTATCATTGGCTTTAACTTCGTTTCATCGCCGGTAAGGAAATATTCTTCCTGATAATTCATGATGGCTTCCATCGTGATGTAAAGAGTATTTTGTCTTTGCTTGATAGCTTCTATGAACCATTTTGCAGAGTCAATTTTGTTCTTTACAAAATTGATGGCATCTCTGTTCTCCTTGTTGTTTTTGTTCTTGGCGAAGTCGGCGAGCATCTCAGTATAATCCTTGTTGACACGTAATTCTGGCGCATTACGGCTGTTAAGAGTTAGCTCCAACACTCCGCAATTGTTGTATATAGCGAAGTCGGGGACGACATAGTTACTTCGATGTGAGTTGTCCATCGAGCCACCTGGTTTTGGGTTTAACTTAAGAATCTCTTTGAGAGCAGCGCGAAATTGTCTCTCGCTTACGCCAATCTTCCTTATTATCTTGTCATAATGTTTCTTAGTGAACTCGTTGTAATAGTTTTCTATGATATTGATAGGAAGAGAATAATCTGTCTCATCTTCATTATCCTCTTCGAGACGATGAAGTTGTATCAGAAGACATTCCTGAAGGTTAGATGCGCCAACGCCAGCAGGGTCAAAATCTTGAATAATATGAAGAACATCTGCTACCTCCTCCTCAGTTACGTCGATGTTTTGTGTGAAGAGAAGATCGTCAACGATACCTGTTATAGGGCGACTCAGATAACCAGAGTCGTCTAAGTTGCCGATGATATACATTCCTATCTTATATTTCTTCTCGTCTAAGTTTCGGTAACCAAGTTGTTGGATTAAGATGTCTTGAAAACTTTCTTCATTAGATATAGGCGCTTCATAACGTTCGTCGTCGGGACTATAGTTGTTGGTTCTCAATTTATAAGCAGCGGCGTCGTCATCGTCGTCCTGCAGATAATCATCAAAATCAGAAAGAGGATCATAATCGTCAAAATCAGTGTCATCATTAGCATCAGTGTTAATGTCACTGTCAATGTCAGCGTCAGTGTCAGTGTCAGTGTCTGAGTCGTTAAATTCCTCTTCTAAAGCAGGATTTTCTTCTATCTCTTCTTTGATGCGCGAGCTGAGTTCCATAGTAGGAATCTGCAGCAATTTCATGAGAAGAATCTGCTGCGGCGACAGCTTCTGAAGCATCTTTTGTGTTTGTGTCAGTCGTTGTGAAGACATAGAAGAAAATACTTAATGTTTATTTAGAATTAATATTCACAGTTTTTAGGAGTACGAGGGAATGCGATGACGTCGCGGATGTTACCCATGCCGGTGATGAATAACATAAGACGCTCTAAACCTAATCCGTAGCCTGAGTGTGGTACTGAACCGAAGCGGCGTGTGTCTAAATACCATTCCATCGACTCTTGTGGGATGCCGACTTCTTCCATACGTTTCAACAATTTGTTGAGGTCGGTCTCACGTTCTGAACCGCCGACAATTTCTCCAATGCCAGGGAATAAAACGTCCATCGCTCTTACAGTCTTGCCATCTTCGTTTTGCTTCATATAGAAAGCCTTGATTTCAATAGGATAATCAGTTAAGATGACAGGCTTCTTGAAGTGTTTCTCAACGAGATAACGTTCATGTTCCGATTGAAGGTCGATACCCCAGCCTGTGACAGGATATTGGAACTTACCTTTTTTGTTGTAATTGCTATTTTTGAGAATATCAATAGCTTCTGTATATGTTAATCTCTGGAATGGATTCTCTAAAACAAAATGTAATTTCTCTATCAACTCCATCGATTTCTCTTCAGCTTTCTTGTTCTTTTCTTCTTCTTGGAGACGTTTGCTTAAGAATTGAAGGTCGTCCATACAGGTATCTAAAGCGTATTGAATCAAATATTTAAGCATTTCTTCTACGAGATTCATATTGTCATTGATGTCGTAGAATGCCATCTCAGGTTCTATCATCCAGAACTCAGCGAGGTGACGAGTGGTGTTGGAGTTCTCAGCGCGGAAGGTAGGGCCGAAAGTATAAATCTTACCCATTGCCGTTGCTGCGAGTTCACCTTCAAGCTGTCCCGACACTGTGAGGTTGGTGGCCTTGCCGAAGAAATCTTGTGAGAAGTCGATCTTACCTTCTTCTGTCTTAGGTAAGTTGTTGAGGTCTAATGTAGTCACTTGGAACATCTCGCCAGCGCCTTCGCAGTCTGATGCTGTGATGAGAGGAGTGTGGATGTTATAGAAACCTCTGTCGTTGAAGAATTTATGTATTCCGAAGACCATAGCATGACGCAGACGCATGATAGCGCTGAAAGTGTTGGTACGGAAACGGAGGTGAGCTATCTCACGTAAAAACTCCAAAGAGTGTTTCTTAGGTTGTAATGGATATTTCTCTGGGTCGGCGGCACCGATGAGTTCGATGCTTGTTACATTCATCTCCACATTTTGTCCGCTACCAGCAGATTTCACTAAGTTACCTACAGCCGACACTGATGCGCCAGTGTGCATCAAAGCTAAATTTTCTTCAGGAATGACATTAAGGTCGATGACCAACTGAAGGTTATTGATGGTAGAGCCATCGTTTAAAGCTATGAAAGCTACGTTCTTACTGCCGCGTTTGTTACGCACCCAACCCTTGACATTTATCTCTTTGTCAAGCTCTTGCATTTGCAATGCTTCTTTAATTTCTGTACGTTTCACTTCTATATTCTTTTTAAAATTATTCTTAATTTAACATCTTACAAAGATACGAAAAGACAAAAGACAAAAGACAAAAGACGAAAGTTTTTTTCTTATTTTTGCAAAAAAAATATGAGAGGTAGTTTCGACATAAAAAAATGGATTGAGAATCCCGATGAATTGTTGCTCATTGCTGGACCTTGTAGCGTTGAAAGCAGAGAACAATTTTTTGATGTTGCGATGAAACTATCTGAATTACGTCGAGTTAATATTTTACGTGGAGGTATCTGGAAGCCTCGTACTCGACCTAATGGCTTTGAGGGAATAGGAGAGGAAGGCTTGAAATGGATGAAAGAGACTTCGCAAGTGACAGGGCTTCCTGTTATGACGGAGGTGGCGACGCCAGAACATGTTGAACTCGCTTTGAAACATAATATCGATGCTTTATGGATAGGAGCTCGCACTGTGGCAAATCCTTTTTCGATGCAGCAACTTGCTGATTCTCTGTATAATTGTGATATTCCTGTCTTTGTGAAAAATCCTATCGCTCCCGATATTAAGCTGTGGCTTGGAGCCTTTGAACGTCTCGCTTCTTCTGGATTGAAACACCTTGTTGCTATACATCGTGGCTTTCAAGATATTAACTCGTCTCCTTATCGTAACAACCCTCGTTGGGAAATTCCTATCGAACTGCATCGACAAAGAACCGATATTCCAATAATCACCGATATAAGCCATATATGCGGTTGTCGTAACTTGTTGCAGGCTACGGCACAGAAAGCTCTCGACCTCGCGACAAATGGTCTTATGATAGAGTCGCACTGTCACCCAGAGATTGCATTGACAGATGCGGAACAACAAATTAAGCCTTGTGATTTGGAACGTATGCTTTCAGGACTCACGATTCATAAGTCGAAATCAAATGACGTAGATCTGCTTCTTCATGAATTTAGAAGTCAGATAGATGGTATTGATGATGAGATATTGCAGCTGCTCGCTAAACGAAGTGAAATCTCATCTCAGATAGGTGATATAAAAAGGGAAAATAATCTCGCAGTACTTCAACTCGACAGGTGGAATGCTATTCTTTCTAATCATATAACAAGAGGAAAGATGCTTGGTTTGAAGGAAGAACTCGTGAAAGAAATTTTTGAGGCGATACACAAAGATTCTATTGATAGACAATTATGATTTTCATTAATTTTTACTCTATTCTCTTTTTTATTTAAAAAAATATTATACCTTTGAGAGTCGAAAGTTTTATACAACGAAAGACAATGTTTAGGAATTAAACTTATTTAATATCAATAAAATAGAATAATCATGAAAAAAGACACTAAAGTTTTTAACTTGATTCGTAAAGAGAAACAACGCCAAATGCACGGTATCGAACTTATCGCTTCAGAAAACTTCGTCAGCGATCAAGTGTTAAAAGCCATGGGTTCAGTAATGACAAATAAATATGCTGAAGGTTATCCTGGCAAACGTTACTATGGTGGTTGTCAAATAGTTGACCAGACAGAAGAAATCGCAATAGCAAGAGCATGTGAATTATTCAACGCAACATACGCTAACGTACAACCTCACTCAGGAGCACAAGCTAACATGGCTGTCATGCTTACATGCTTGAAACCTGGCGACACATTCATGGGTTTAGACCTCGCTCACGGCGGTCACCTCTCACATGGTTCACCTGTCAACTCTTCAGGTATCCTCTACAACCCAGTAGCTTACCAAGTAAGCCCTGAGACAGGTCGCGTCGATTACGACAATATGGAGAAAGTAGCTTTAGAGAAAAAACCTAAACTCATCATCGCTGGTGCTTCTGCTTATTCACGTGACTGGGATTACAAACGTATGCGCGAAATCGCTGACAAAGTCGGTGCTATCTTGATGGCTGACGTCTCTCACCCTTCAGGTCTCATCGCTCGCGGTATCCTCAACGACCCATTAGATTACTGTCATATCATCACAACAACAACACACAAGACACTCCGTGGTCCACGCGGCGGTATGATCTTGATGCGTGACGACTTCGAAAATCCATGGGGTTTGACAACACCTAAGGGCGAAGTTAAGATGATGTCGGCTCTCCTCAACAGCGCAGTATTCCCTGGCGTACAAGGCGGTCCACTCGAACATGTCATCGCAAGTAAGGCTGTAGCTTTCGGCGAAGCTCTCTCAGATGAATACTTCGAATATATCCTTCAAGTTAAGAAAAACGCTGCTGTCATGGCTAAGGCTTTCACCGACAGAGGTTACAATATCATCTCAGGCGGTACAGATAACCACCTCATGCTCATCGACCTCCGTTCTAAGTTCCCAGAAGTGACAGGTAGAATGGTAGAAAACACATTGGTTCAAGCTGACATCACTGTCAACAAGAACATGGTTCCTTTCGATAGCCGCTCACCATTCCAGACATCAGGTCTCCGCATCGGTACTCCTGCTATCACAACACGTGGTCTCAAAGAAGAACATATGGAACCAATCGTTGAATTGATCGACGACGTCATCAGCCACATCGACGACACTGCAAAACTTACAGCAGTAAGAGAAAAAGTAAACGAAATGATGTCAGAATTCCCATTGTTCGCTTGGTGATTTTGAGACAATAAGACAATGTAGAGACGTATCAATGATACTTGCAACATAAATCAACATTGATGCGTCTTACAGAAACAACGAATAGAGACGCCACACTGTGGCATCTCTATTTATATAATAAGATGATTAGGTAGAGTAATTATCTCATTCCAATTCCAATTTTTCAGAATACAACTTAAAAAGATCTTTTTCCAGAACGTGAGAAATCATGAATAGTTGTTCTGTGTCGATTATCTGTTTGAGGAAGATTTTATTCACAGTGCGGATATTGATACTGAGCTGTTCGGCAAACCATTGATTGGTTCTTTTCTGCCGACGCAACTCTTCTTTTATAATATTTCCTATGTGTATCTCAGACCTCATTTGTTTTCTGTTTCATCATGACATATAAAAAAGAAAGCACGGACGATTCAATTCCATGCTCCAAGGTACTGAGATTACCTAATCAAAACAGAAAAGAATCACCCATGCTAAAAAGCATAAGTGTCCTTACTCATTCGTTGTTTTGATTTGCAATTAAAATTTCTCAGGTTTTAGGAGCAAATGCCGAACAAATAGTAAACACTATCTATAAATTATATGTCGTTCAAAGTTTTACATAAATGATATGATTTAATGAATAATTGCAAAGATAAGAAAATAATTAAAACTTTTCTCACAGATTGTTATAAATTAACATAGATAAAAAACATCTGTGAAATATATAGGAGCGAAAATAACAAATGCCAGACTACAATGGAGTAGTCTGACATTTGTTTAATTATTTATGTGTTATTTATTCATCTTTAACTAAAGTGAAGTGTGCATTTATAGATTTCTGATCTATGGCTGCTCTTACGTTAAAGACTTTCTTTTGTGGTAAGTAACCTGGTTTTTCGCATAAAATTTCTATCTGAACATCACCTGAGTTATTATAAGTCAAGCCTTTGATATCGAATGATTCTGTCGATTCGTATGGTGTTGTAGATTTATAATTTTTGTTGGTGTTTTTAACATCTGGAGTTGAAGAAATCACTCTCCAATATACATCGGCACCTGCAGGACGTGATGTCACTTCCCAATTCAAGATGGTGTGTTCCAAGGAAGTACTTCCATCGCCTGTGACTTGCTTATTCTTTTCCTGAGCTGGAGAATCGGCACGTTTCAAGAAGTAGGCTATTCTGTCCCAGTCGATATCTTCGAGGGCATTAGCATAAGCCGAATTGATAACTTCTGTCGCTACCGAATAATTACTACCCGATGATTGTCTTGTGGCTCTACCTACTATTTCAACATTTGGATACACAAGCTGATTGTTGTTATCGTTGATAGAGATAGTCATGCTTACAGTACCTGACCAGCCGATACCGCTTAAGTAGCTAACGTTATATTCTTTAATACTAACATTGAGCATATAATCTGTCGAGATGTCGGAGTCGAGATTGAATCCCATAGTTCTCATGTAACGTCTCATGCTTTCAGAAACGAAAGATCTCACGTCAGGATATACATTAACAACAGGCTTTGATGTGAGATAATTATCATGTTTATATAGAATGGTTTGTTTATGACTTGCTCTTTCGTCTCTTATATTGAGTCTGATGCCATAATCTAAATTGACAAATCTGTTACTATAAGCCTCGCTCGTCAATGCAAGATTGATTGTTGGAGGTTCAGGTTTCGGAGCAGGAGTGGGAGTATAACTTGAAGAACTGCAAGAAACCAAACTTATTAAAAATGAAATTAATAATATTGATAAAACTGTCTTTCTCATAGATTTCTATTGTATATTAAAATTATTTATCTGTTTTTATAACAACGACCTTACCAGAAGCTATTGTATTGTAAACATATTCATTTCTACTTGCTTTCTCGACATTTGTTGACACTATTGGTTCAATTATTGCATCTCCACCGAATTCTTTAGCCATACTTGCCAATCTTGAAAAAGCAACAGCTCTAGCTATTTGTTCAGGACTTCTTAAATTAACATTGCCATAATCATTTGTTAAGAAACCTGCTCTCAAAACACCTTCCGCACTCATTAATACCATTCCTTCTTTGCCTTGTGCATAAGTCAACTTTAATCCATTATTATCGAAGATTGTAACCATACTACCATTGTACTTAATGGTTACTGTCGCTGATGTTTCGATGGTATTAAGAATGTTATAATCTTCTCTTTCTAAATTCAATTCAGAGAAACTTACTGAGTTAATTGTGTTTGTGGCAATAGGAAGGAATGTGTTTAATCCGCCACAAGATGCAAACAATACACCAACAGCAATTGCTAAAATAAAATAAATTTTTCTCATTTTCTTATAACTCCGTTATATCCCATCGAGTCATCGGTTTTGATTAATGTTTAAATGATTATTGAAAATGCAAATAAAGTATATATTCAAATATCCGCCTCTCAAAATACTTGCCCACTTTAGGCAGTATGCCTATATTGGGCAGAGAATGGGAACAGGGGGCGGAATAGTCTGGTTCGGTAATCAAAAAAACTTTCATCTCTCGTCCTTAGCCTTTAGACTTTTTTCCTATCTTTGCACAATCACCAAAATTTAGAAATCATGGGAAATAATCTATTACAAGGACAAGACAAACAGTTTGTTTCAGAATTAAAAGAAATTGTAAACGAATCTCGACGTGTTGCATATAATGCTGTTAATTACGCATTGATAAGAAGAAATTGGCTTATTGGTCAGAGAATTGTTGTCTATGAACAAGGTGGCAATGCCAGAGCAGAATATGGGAAACATGTTGTTGAATTGGCATCTAAATCTTTAACAGAGGAATTCGGTAAAGGATTTTCACTAACCAATATAAAAAACTTCAAGGCTTTTTATCTGATGTTCAATAATCTTCAAATAAGTCAGTCAGTGCCTGACCAATCTTTACCTTTGCTAAATTGGACTCATTATGAAAGATTGTTAAGAGTAAAAAACAAAGACGCAAGAGAATGGTATGCTAAAGAGGCTGCTAATCAGATGTGGACGTACAGAACTCTTGACAGAAACATAACGACATTATATTATCATAGAATGTTGTCATCTCAAGCAAGAGATATTGTAGAGCAAGAAATGAACGAAAAAACATCTGAATTTAAAAATGATAATTTGGAATTTATAAAGAATCCTGCGGTCTTGGAGTTTTTAGGTTTGCCTGACAATAAAGGATACAGCGAATCTGCGTTAGAACAGGCAATTATAGACCAAATGCAAAATTTTCTGTTAGAATTGGGGAAAGGATTTTCATTCGTGGCTCGACAACAGCTAATCCGTACAGATACCTCAGATTTTTATATTGACTTAGTATTTTACAATTACATTTTAAATTGTTTTGTAATCATTGAATTGAAAAATCATGCAATAACTCATCAAGATATCGGACAATTAGATATGTATGTAAGGTTATATGACGACATTATGAAAGGTGAAAAAGATAATCCTACAATTGGTATTTTGCTTTGCACAGAGACTGATAAAACAATGGCTCGTTATTCTGTGTTGCACGAAAATAAACAATTGTTCGCATCTCAGTATATGAATTATCTTCCATCTGAAAAAGAATTGGAGAAAGAAATTGATTTTCAAAAAGAGTTATTTCTCTCACAACAGAAAAAAAAGATTAAAAAATAATTCACATTTAAAATCATTCTCAGATAAAAAACTTTCATCTCTCGTCCTTAGCCTTTAGACTTTTTTCCTATCTTTGCACCTTCAAAAATGATAGCAGAAATTTTATAAAAAAACAATTATAAGTCATTATCATTCAAAAGTTTTTTTGTCATGGCAGAAACAAATACTGTTAACAACAAGGCAAAGAAAAGCCGTAGATTTTCCATTGATTTCAAGCCGCGCTTGTTTTCAACATTAAAAAATTACAACAAACAGATGTTCGCTAAAGATGCGATGGCTGGTGTCATCGTAGGTATAGTGGCTATTCCTTTAGCCATCGCTTTCGGTATCGCTTCTGGCGTAGGTCCTACCGAAGGTCTCGTCACCGCTATCATGGCTGGTTTCATCATCTCTGCTCTCGGTGGCTCCAAAGTGCAGATAGGCGGTCCAACGGGAGCTTTCATCGTTATCATCTATGGCATCATCCAACAATATGGCTTGACAGGTCTCGCTATCGCTACTATCTTAGCAGGTCTGATGCAGATCGCGATGGGTGTCTTTAAACTCGGAAGCATCATCAAGTTCATGCCTTATCCTATCATAGTAGGTTTCACAGGCGGTATAGCGATAACAATATTCTCAACACAGATGAACGACCTCTTCGGCCTCGGCATCGAAAACGTCCCTGCCAACTTCATCGACAAATGGGCTTGTTACTTCCAAAACCTTTCTAACATAAATTGGTGGGCATTATTAATAGGTGTACTCAGCATCTTGATAATAGCATTCACTCCTAAAATCTCAAAGAAGATTCCTGGCTCGTTGTTGGCAATCATCATCATGACTATCGTTACATGGATTTTGAAGAAATATGCTGGTGTCGATTCTATCAAGACTATCGGCGATTTGTACGAGTTGCCTTCAGGTCTTCCTTCATTCAGAATGCCAGCTTTGGCAGAAGGCGAGACTTTCTTCTCAACGGCACAAGCAGTTCTTCCTGCAGCTTTCACCATCGCGATGTTGGGCGCAATAGAATCGTTACTATCTGCAATGGTAGCCGACGGTGTTATCAGCGACAGGCATAACTCCAACACAGAGCTTATCGGTAACGGTATCGCTAACGTCGTCGTTCCTTTCTTCGGAGGTATCCCTGCAACAGGTGCTATAGCTCGTACCATGGCGAATATCAACAATGGCGGTCGCACTCCAGTGGCGGGCATCATTCACACTGTAGTATTATTAATGGTGTTGCTGTTCTTAGGTAGCCTCGTCGGTCTCATTCCGATGTCGTGTCTCGCTGGCGTACTTATCGTCGTTTCTTATAACATGAGCGGCTGGAGAACAATCGTCTCAATGTGCAAACAATCGAGAAGCGACATCGCAGTGCTCTTCACTACATTATTACTCACCGTCATCTTCGACTTGACAATCGCTATTGAAATTGGCTTGGTTATGGCTATCATATTGTTCTTGAAACGTGTCATGGAAAGCACAAGTATTTCTGTCATTCAAGATGAGATGGATGTTCATCATGATGGCGAGCAAGATGAGAAACTTATCATTCCTGCAAAGACAGAAGTCTATGAGATTGAAGGACCTTTCTTCTTCGGTATCGCTAATAAATTCGAGGAGTTGTCATATCGTCATTCCGATAATGTCATTCGTATCATCAGAATGCGTAAGGTAAGTTTTATTGACGCTACTGGTATTCACAACCTTGAGATTTTCATCAAGTCGGCACAGGACGAAGGTCATATCATAATATTATCTGGTGTTAATGAAAGTGTACATGCCTCTATCAAACAAGCTGGCATCGTCGATATGGTAGGAGAGGAAAACGTTCTCGACCACATCCATAAGGCGCTCGCCAGAGCAGAAGAAGTGTCGAAGACAATTAACAATTAACAATTGACAATTAACAATTAATAATGTACAATGTATAATGTTCATTGTCATTGTTCATTGTCATTGTTCATTGTCATTGTCATTGTCATTGTTCATTGTACATTATTCATTGATAAAAAGGCAACTGTCGCCGTAGCTCAGAAATCTGAAGTCGTTATCTAAGGCGTATTGGTATGCTTCTTTCCATCGTTCTCCGATGAGAGCCGACACCAATAATAATAAGGTGCTCTTAGGTTGGTGGAAATTTGTTATCAGAGCTTTGGCGATGTTTATCTTACACGATGGTGCTATCATTAAAGCTGTGGTGGCGTGTAACTCGTTAAGATTATGAGATTTTAGATAATCTAATATTGTTGAGAGAGATTTTTCTGCTGGCGGAAGTGTCTCTCTTTCTTTATATGGAAACCACTGCTCAAGATGAAGATGTCGTTCTTCCAAACCTTCTTCTTTCAACATAAGTCCTATCCAATATAACGACTCTATCGTTCTCATGCTTGTAGTGCCGACGGGAATGATGGTCTTGTCGATATTCCTTAATATATTTTCGATGCATGATTTTTTAACTACTATCGTCTCGGAGTGCATCTCATGTTCTCCTATCGTCTCCGACGACACGGGACGGAACGTTCCTGCTCCGACATGTAGCGTCACTTTTTCGAAAGATATTCCTTTTTCTTTTAGGTCGTTAATTAGATCATCGGTAAAATGTAGCCCCGCTGTTGGAGCGGCCACTGAGCCTTCATGTCTTGCAAAGACAGTCTGATAGCGTTCTCTGTCCGACTCTTCTGCCTCGCGGTGAAGATAAGGAGGAAGAGGTATCTCGCCTGCTGCTTCCAACACCTCGGCGAAACTTAACTCCTCAGGCTCCCAAGAAAACTCTACCACAGAGTAATTGTCGTTCTTCTCCAAACGCTTCGCATAAAGAGTTGACTCTGACATTGACGTTGACTCTGACACTGACACTGACAATGACCTTGACACGGGGACACGGGGACACGGGGACACGGGGACTCGGAGACTTAAAGCCGTTTCGTTTTTCCAGCGGCGGGAGTTCCCTACTAAGCACTTCCATCTTGATGGTGATTTGCTACTGAAGGCGAGTTGGTAATCGCCGTTGCCTGTTATGGGTTCTAAGCAGAATATCTCTATGGCAGCGCCACTGTCTTTGGTAAACTGAAGTCTTGCCCTCACGACTTTTGTCTCGTTAAAGATAAGAAGAGAATCCTTTGGGAGGAAGTCGCCTATATCTTTAAAATGAGAAGATGATATGTTGTCTTTGTTTAATACTAACAACTTCGAAGCGTCACGTTCACTTAAAGGATACTTAGCGATGCGCTCATCGGGGAGTGGATAATCGTAATCCTCAATAGAAATATTTCTGACTTTATCAATCATAATGTTAAGACTTATTAACTTTTATTAAGAATGACTAATGCAGCGATAACGCCAGGAATCCAACCGCATAGTGTAAGTATAAATACGATAAGAATAGATCCGCAGCCTTGATCCAATACAGCTAAAGGAGGAAAAATGATAGATAGAATGACTCTGATTAATGACATAATTTTTTCTTGCAAAAATAAAAAATAATATGGGAAAATGCTCTCTTGATACAATTATTTATATTAAATTTGTAGCAATTTTTTAAAATAGAATTAAATGTTTAACTAATAATTAAAAAGATGAAAAAACTGTTTACATTAGTGCTTATGTGCATGATGATGTTCATTGGTTTTGCACAAGATCCAGGAACATTAGATGAGACCTACGGCAACGGCGGTACTGTCGTAGTTAATCCTACACAATATCTTGAAAACGATCCTATGGTTCATGTACAAGATGATGGAAAGATATTGATAGTCTCTAACTCGCGTAAAGATGGCGCTAACTATTATATCTGTGTCACACGTCAAAACCCTGATGGTTCAACAGATGAGACATATGGTGATAATGGATATGCTTTCTTCCAACAACAGATAGTATATAAAAATTCTCCAATAGCATCGGTATTAGGTGAAGATGGACAATTGTATGTAGCAGGCAAGATTTATTCAGAAGAAGTCATTAGCACAGCAAATGTCGTATGTATTGATGAAAATGGTTTCGCTAATACTGATTTTGGTGATAATGGTTGGGTTATGTGCGATAGAGACGGTACAGAATTCTTAGATATAGCAATAGACTCACAAGGAAGAATCTATGCTGCTGGTTATACTAGTGCTGGCTTAGATGTAGCATTTATACAACGTTATACACCAGATGGACAATTAGATGCTTCATGGGGCGATGGCGGTGATTTATTGATACAAGAACCAGGTTTTTCTTCATATATTGACGCTATCAAAGTGGTGGAAGATGATAAACTTCTTGCAGGTGGTATAGTGTTCGTTGAGAAACCAGCTTATTCTTCACAGATTAGAGATCCAAGATTGTGGAGACTTAATACAGATGGTAGCATGGATAATACATTTGCTGATAATGGATGCTTTATTATGGGCATCAATGAGATAAATAGTCAAATACGTGATATTGAAGTACAATCTGATGGAAAATATATCGTTGTCGGTTGGAATGAAACAACAGATTTTGATGCTGAAGATAACTATGGTAGAACAGCAACTTATGTAACACGTATTACTAAGGATGGTGAATTTGATACTTCATTTGGTGATAATGGATTTACAACATACGAGATCGCTGTTGGTGATGGCTGTGAAAACTATAGTAATGATATAGAAGTCGCTCATGATGACCAAATCTTCGGAGTTGTTTATACAAAAGATTATGTACAAGATAGATATCGTCAATATGCGTATAATATGAATGCTGATGGTACTGCTAACGAAGACTTCGCTGGTACAGGCTTGCTTCCTCTTCCATGGAGTGAATATCCTAACGGACAGTCAACCTCTCTTGATATTCAGAAAGATGGTAAGATAGTCGTCGTTGGTTGGGTTGATATGCAACCAACAAATCCTAACTTTGTTGACTTGAATTTAATGTCGAGCCGTATCCATACAAGTGTTGCTCCACAACAAGGCGGAGAAACGGGTACTTCAGAGATAGCAATAGAAGTAGAAGTGTTGTCACCAACATCAGTGAAACTGACATTCACACCTAACGAATATACAACAGAATATTTCTATGGCGTTCTTCCAAAAGATCAATATGAACAATATGGAGAAGACTTCTGCGCTGATTATCTCTATGAATATGGTATGCCAACAGAAGGTGCAGTAGAAGGAACAATGGATGATCTTGAAGCAGATGCAGATTATATCGTTATGGCATTCGGCTACAACGCAGAAGGTGAGAGAGGAATAATAACAACTAAAGACTTCTCAACAGTCGGCTGCATCGAGTTAAACGACATTCAATTTACAGTGTATCCAAACCCAGCGACTTCAATGATTTATGTTGAGATGGAGAACGATAAAGATACTCAAGTAAGTATCCTCGACGTGACAGGTCGCTGCGTGAAATCGGCAGAACTCAAAGGAAACGTCTCTTCAATAAATATCGAAGATGTTGAGAATGGCGTTTATTTTATCATGATTCAACAAGGAGAAAATAGCTCCGTAAGAAAATTAGTTGTTAAATAATATTAACGCAGACACAGACAAAGACTCAGAACTCAGATTTTTTTGGGTTCTGAGTCTTTTTAAATAGATTAAGTTATGAAAAAAATATTTACTTTAGCATTTATGTTGTTGATGTTCGTTGGCTTCGCACAGGATCCAGGAACATTAGATGAGACTTACGGCAACGGTGGTACTGTTGATTTTAACCCAACAGATTATAGAGATTTGCAAGCTACGATACATGCACAGAAAGACGGCAAGATATTGGTTATCTCAAAATCATCAATAGAAGGCGCAGATTATTATATCTGTGTCACACGCCAAAATCCTGATGGCTCGATAGATGAGACATACGGTGATAATGGATATGCTTTCTTTAGATATATGACAGCCGCCATAAATGAGCCTTTCGCTTCAATATTGACAGATGATAATTATTTGTATATAGCAGGACATATCTATGCAGATGGGGTTATGAATAAATCATATATCTTATGTGTTGATGAGAATGGTTTCGCTAATACTAACTTTGGTGATAATGGATATGCTCTTTCAGATATGAATGAGGCTCGAGCTATAGCAATGGATTCGCAAGGTAATTTATATTTAGGAGGTTGTAAATTTTATGCTAACAATACTTCTTATGACGGTGCTATAGTGGAACGTTATACTCCCGAAGGTGAATTGGATTTATCATATGGAGATAACGGTAAAATGTGGTTGACAGAAGAGAGTTCTTCTACTTATATCTACTCCATGTGTATCGATCAGGATGATAAACTCATGGTAGGAGGTAACGCTTTTGTACAAAAGGAAGGCTATTATTGGGGTATCCCTGTGCCAAGAGTAAGTAGAGCTAATGCTGACGGTACCATTGACGCTACATTCGGTGATAATGGTAGCATCTTGCTTGGAGTTAGTGAAGGTAATGCCGATGTCTATTCTATTGATATGCAATCTGATGGTAAATGTCTTGTGTTGGGTTATTTGGATACATCAGATGAAGATAATTTTAGCACAGGTACTTATATCGCACGTCTTACTACGGATGGTGAAATTGATGCTTCATTTGGCGATAATGGATTGGTGATATTAGAAGTCCTAAAAGGTGATCAATGCCATAATTATAGTCGCGGATTTGTAGTCGCTCACGATGATCAGATATTTGGAACACTTTATACTCAAGATACAGAAAACTCTAACTATCGAGCATATGCTTATAACCTTAATCCTGATGGCTCACTGAATGAGGATTTTATGACAGGTATTGTCCCTCTTCCATGGTCAGATGTAGAAGTACTTTCTTTAGATGTCGATTTGCAAAGAGATGGTAAATTGTTGGTCTTAGGTTATCGCTATGATGGTACTCCAGATTATAGATTGTTGACAAGTCGTCTGCATACTACTGTCGCTCCATTGAATGATGATGTGGAAACAGGTACTTCGGAGATAGCAATAGAAGTAGAAGTGTTGTCACCAACATCAGTGAAATTGACATTCACACCTAACGAATATACAACAGAATATTTCTATGGCGTTCTTCCAAAAGATCAATATGAACAATATGGTGAAGAGTTCTGCGCTGATTATCTCTATGAATATGGTATGCCAACAGAAGGTGCAGTAGAAGGAACAATGGATGAGCTTGAAGCAGATATAGATTATATCGTTATGGCATTCGGCTACAACGCAGAAGGTGAGAGAGGAATAATAACAACTAAAGACTTCTCAACAGTCGGCTGCATCGAGTTGAACGACATTCAATTTACAGTGTATCCAAACCCAGCGACTTCAATGATTTATGTTGAGATGGAGAACGATAAAGATACTCAAGTAAATATCCTCGACGTGACAGGTCGCTGCGTGAAATCGACAGAACTCACAGGAAACGTCTCTTCAATAAATATCGAAGATGTTGAGAATGGCGTTTATTTCATCATGATACAACAAGGAGAAAATAGCTCCGTAAGAAAATTAGTTGTTAAGTGATGTGAAAGGATAAAGTTGTAGAGTTTATAAAGGCGCAGAGATAGAGAGTCTTTGCGTCTTTTTTTAATATCTGAGTCATTGTCATCGTCAATGTCATTGTCAATGTCATTGTCAATGTCAATGTCAGAGTCATTGTCAAAGAATAAAACTTTTTCAATCTTATATTGTTTATCTCTCAACAAAAAAACAATATAAAGATTATGAAAAAGTTATTTATTGTTGCGTGCTTGCTGTTAGCATGGCAATTTAAAGCGGATGCTTGTACAGGTATCTCGATGTTTTCAGCCGATGGCTCTTATTTTCAGGCGAGGACTATAGAGTGGGCAGGCTCCAATCTTAACAGCGTTTATGTCGTCGTTCCTCGTAATTTTAGTCAGACATCTTTCACTCCTAAGGGCAAGAATGGAATGACATTTAAAGCCAAATATGGTTATGTAGGTCTTGCTGTGGAAGAGAAGGAGTTTGTGGCGGAAGGTCTCAATGAAGCAGGTCTCTCCGCAGGTTTGTTCTATTATCCTAATTATGGTAGTTATCTGCTTTATGATGAGAGATACAATTCAACGACAATATCCGACTTGCAGTTGGTGCCGTGGTTGTTGTCGCAGTTTGCTACTGTTGATGAGGTAAAGGCTAATATTAATAAGGTGCGTGTCGTCTCTCTCATGGGCGGCGATGGTAAAGAAGCAGCTATACATTGGAGAGTCGGTGATAGCTCTGGAAAGCAAATCGTTATCGAGATAGAACAAGGCGTGGTTCATATCTACGATAATCCTGTCGGTGTGATTACCAACGCTCCCGGTTTTCAATGGCATCTTACCAATCTGAGCAATTACATCAATCTCACTCCTGTGAATCCTCCTGCGCAAGAGATGTATGAGTTTAAGGTAAATCCAATAGGTCATGGCAATGGTTTCCTTGGGTTGCCAGGTGACTTTACGCCGCCTTCTCGCTTCGTGAGAGCTGCCTTCTTCAAGGCTACTGCACCGACTTTAGCAACGGCACAAGAGACGATGTTACAATGTTTTCATATCTTAAATAACTTCGATATTCCTATCGGAATGAACTTTCCTAAAAACGAAATCCCTGATATGCCAAGCGCAACACAATGGACTTCAGTCATCGACCTGACAAATAAGGAAGTTTATTTTAAGACCTTTTATAATAATGCTATAAGGAAAATAGATTTGAAGGAGATTGACTTCTCAAAAGTAGAATATCAATATCATGCTTTAGATAAGAAAGACTCGCAAGAGGTGGAGGAGATAAGATTATAAGATGCTAAGATGCTAAGATGTTAAGATGCTAAGATGCTAAGATGCTAAGCATCTCAGTAACTCAGCATCTCAGCATCTCAGTAACTCAGCATCTTACTTCACAAGGTCGTAAGTATCTTTAGCGATCATATATTCTTCGTCGGTTGGGAACACGACGACGGTAACTTTTGAGTCAGGTGTTGAGATGACTTTAGCTTCGCCCATCAAGCCATCGTTGATGCTCATGTCGATTTTGACGCCGAGATATTCCATATCTTGAAGTATAGGACCTCTCATAAACCATGCGTTTTCGCCTATTCCTCCGGTCATGACGATGATGTCAACGCCATTCATCACTGCTGCGTAAGCACCTATATATTTCTTTACTCGATGCTTGAACATATTGAAAGCGTATGTCGCGCGTTCATCGCCAGCTTCTTTGCCAGCTCTCACGTCGCGCATATCTTGTTTGTCGCCTGTTATTCCGATGAGGCCGGATTTTTTGTTGACGAGAGTGTTCATCTGTTTAAGGTCGTAGCCTTCTTTTTCAGCTATATACATGAATACGCCAAGGTCTAAGTCGCCAGTACGGCTGCCCATCATGAGTCCTTCAACAGGAGTGAAGCCCATTGATGTATCAACAGATTTGCCGTTTTGTACTGCTGCTATAGAAGCGCCGCTGCCGAGATGGCATGTGATAATTTTTTGGTCTTTCCAGTCTTTGCCAACGAATTTAGCTGCGTTCTCAGAGACGTATTTATGACTTGTTCCGTGGAAGCCGTAACGGCGAACACGATATTTTTCGTAATATTCGTAAGGGATAGGGTAGAGGTAAGCCTCAGGTTTCATCGTTGAATGGAAGGCAGTGTCGAAGCAGCCTCCTTGTTTTACGTTAGGTAGTAATTCGGTGACAGCTTTCACGCCTGCCATACATGCTGGGTTGTGAAGAGGAGCGAGGTCAACGAGTTCTTCCATGAGTTCCATGACGCTACCATCGATGAGGACGCTCTTGGTGAACTTCTCGCCACCATGAACTAAACGATGTCCAACAGCACCAATTTCATCTAATGATTTGATGACACCATGATTTTCGTCGAGCAAGGCTTTGAGAACTATGCTGATACCTACGGTGTGATTTGGAATAGGAAGTTGTTCGTAATATTTCTCGCCATTCCATTTGTGAGTAAACTCTCCCATTTCGAGACCTATACGCTCGAGGAGACCCTTTGCCATGACAGTATGCTGATTGTCATCAATATCAAAAAGCTGATACTTGATAGAAGAACTGCCACAGTTTAAAACTAAAATTTTCATCTGTTAATATACGTTAATTGTTAATTGTCAATTGTTCATTGTTCATTGTTTCTGTGCTATCGCCTGGTTACATGTGATTGCTACTAACTTATAGATGTCGTCGATAGAACATCCGCGGCTGAGGTCGTTACATGGTTTTGCGAAGCCTTGAAGTACAGGGCCTACTGCTTCAGCGCCAGCGAGACGTTGAACGAGTTTATATGCTATGTTACCTACTTCCAATCTTGGGAATACCAATGTGTTAGCCTTGCCTGCTACATCGCTATTAGGAGCTTTGCTTGCGCCAACAGAAGGAACAATGGCGGCATCAGCCTGAAGTTCTCCGTCGATGCACAAATCAGGACGCATCTGTTTTGCTAATGCTGTTGCCTTGATAACTTTATCGACATCTTCATGTTTTGCTGAGCCTTTAGTAGAGAAGCTGAGCATTGCTACTTTAGGGTCTATCTTGGCGATGTTCTTGGCTGTGTCGGCGGTACATACTGCTATTTCTGCAAGTTGTTCTGCTGTTGGAACTGGTGTCACAGCGCAGTCGGCGCATACTATCTTGCCATCGGTTCCGTATTTGTCGTTAGGAAGGAACATGATGAAAGCTCCTGATACGCATGATACTCCTGGAGCAGTTTTGATGATTTGCAATGCAGGACGGAGCATGTCGCCTGTAGTGCTACGAGCGCCACTGACTAAACCGTCGGCGTCGCCAGCTTTGAGCATGAGAACACCGAGATACATGAAGTTCTCAGCAAACTCTTGTGCTTGTTCAAATGTCAAGCCTTTGTTCTTACGGAGTTCAAAAAGTAAATTGGCGTATTTGTCTCTGTCTGGGTTGTTCTTTGGATCTACGATACAGGCTTTGTCGATGTTTTTCAACTCAAACTCTTTAGCCATATCTTTGATCTTTTGGGCTGGTCCGATGAGAATGACATCAGCGATGCCATCGGCAATGAGTTGGTCGGCGGCTTTTATTGTTCTTTCCTCGTCGCCTTCAGGAAGCACGATGCGTTGTCTGTTTTCACGTGCATTTTGTTTTATTTGTTCTATGAGATCCATGATATTATGTTTTAAAAGAATACTTGATTTGTTGCCTACAAAATTACTAATCTATTCT
Source organism: Lentimicrobiaceae bacterium (assembly GCA_015061295.1). Classification (GTDB taxonomy): domain Bacteria; phylum Bacteroidota; class Bacteroidia; order Bacteroidales; family F082; genus Limimorpha. Next base: position 57,156 of record SUWU01000004.1, on the reverse strand, counting down.
GAAAAAGTCAAAGAAAAAAGATGTAAATTTGCATTGAAAAAATGTCTTTATGAACGACAGTATAATCAACGGACAATATCATGATTTTAAGTTTGTCACAGAACTGCCAAGTGCTTACGGAGGTCCTGTCGAGAGGGAGGTCACATTCGTAAGTGCAGGTTGGAATTTCATGATTTTGTTTTCTGTCTTGATAATGATAGTGATAGGGAAGCATTTTAATATGCAGCAGATGTTTTACATGATGAGGTCTCCTTTTCAGAAATCTGCTGTCGATAAGAATGTCAGAGATGTTATGTCATCGTCTCTGTTGTCGCATATGTCTGTTGTAATATCTTCTATATTGTTGATTTCATTGTTTTTACATAAAACTATGATGATTTATGGCGCAAACAAAATTTTGTATGATAACTTTAGTTTCTACATAGATATAGTTTGTGGAGTGTCGGCATTTTTTGTCATAAGTTATCTTTTGATGGCATTTTACGTGTGGATATTCGATAATGGAACTGTGCTACATTTCTATGTTAATTTAAATATCTCTAATCTCGAGATGGTTAACATGATACTTATTCCCATCTTGATGATTCTGTTTTTCTATCCATATAAGTTTTTTTGCATAGTAGCAATGCTGTTGATTGTTATTATTTATCTGATGCATTTTATTAACTTTTTTGTTGAAATTCGTTTGCTTCCAAAGGTTTCTTTTGTAAATATTTTTTTGTATCTTTGCACCCTCGAAGTTATGACCCTCATGGTAATGTTTAAATTGGTTTATGATGTTTTTATTACGTTGTAAATCATAATATTGATGAGTGTTTGAAAGAGATACTTCGGTTTAGTGTTAGATAAATAAAGATAGTAGATGAAGATTAAATCAATTCTTTTGTCGCAGCCAAAGCCTGCTGACGTTACCAAGACACCTTATGATGCCATTATTAGAAAGTATAATGTCAGTATAGATTTCGAGAAGTTTATAAAGTTGGAAGATGTTACTGCGAGTGAGCTGCGTCAGGAGAAAGTGAAATTGACGGATTTTACAGCTATCATTTTAACGAGTCGTAACACTATAGATCATTTCTTCCGTGTGGCAAAGGAGATGCGTTATACTATCCCAGAAGATATGAAATATTTCTGTGTCTCAGAGTCAACGGCATTATATCTCCAACGTTATATCCAATACAGAAAGAGAAAGATTTTTTACGGTAAGCAGACTTTTGCCGACCTCATCGAGGTGATGAAGAAACATAAGGAAGAAAATTATTTCCTGCCAAGCTCTAATCTCATCACTGAAAATTATGAAGGTATGCTTAACGAAGCTAAACTTAACTTTACTAAAGCAGTTATCTTCCGTACGGTGTCAGCCGATCTGTCGCATGTGGATATTAACAAATACGATATCTTGGTGTTCTTTAGCCCAGCAGGTATCGACTCACTCAAAGCTAATTTCCCCGACTTCGTTCAAAATGAAAATGTTGCAATAGGTGGTTTCGGTCAATCTACATGCAAAGCTATCACTGATGCTGGCTTCACATTGAACTTCAGCGCACCTACACCATCGTGCCCATCTATGAATATGGCGATAGAAGAGTTTATCAATAACGAAATTAAAAAAGCCAAGAAAAAATAATTTCAGATGAACGAAGAAAATAGATGTCATGATATGATGTCTCGGCAGACCTTGCCAAAAGAACAAAGATTACATAAAAAGAAAGAGATAGAACAATTATTCGAAAAGGGTAAAGGATTTAACTTTTACCCTTTTCGTGTTGTTGTTTACCTGCATGACACAGAAGAGAATAACTCGATACCTCGTTTGTTGGTGTCGGTGTCAAAGAAAAGATTTCATCATGCGGTGAAACGTAATAAGGTTAAAAGACTCGTCAGAGAAGCGTGGAGAAAAAATAAAACTCAGCTCATGATAAGATGCGATGAACAAAAGAAAATATTGGATGTCGCTCTTGTTTATACAGCTACAATTATTTTATCATACGAAGAGATAGAAAAGAAAATAAAACAACTATCTTTGCGTTTGGAGAATAGTTATTTGTAAAATGAAAAGATTATTACGATTACCAGCTGACTTACTGATACTTCTGATACGTATCTATCAGATTACATTATCACCTTTTATAGGTAGAAACTGCAGATATACTCCTACCTGTTCTAACTATGGGATAGAAGCAATAAAAAAATATGGTGCCTTAAAAGGCGGTTGGCTTACAATAAAAAGAATATTATCGTGTAACCCTTGGGGTGGAAGTGGCTATGATCCTGTACCTTGAATCAGTTAATAGTTAATAGTTGATAGTTGTGGTGAGACATTTGAATTAAGAATTAGATTTTTTTGTTATGAATAAATTTAGGTTTTTATTACTTGTATTATTATTTTTCCCGATATTGTCTTTTTCTCAGGAGAAGCAAAATAACTTCGAGATTTCTAAAAGTATTGACATTTATAATAATGTGTTGAGATTCCTCAATATGAATTATGTCGATGAGATTAATCCTGCTGAACTTAACGAGACGGCTATCAATGCGATGCTCAAAGAATTGGATCCTTATACTGTCTTTATACCTGAGTCGGAGATTGAAGATGTGCGTCTTCTCACAATGGGTGAATACGGCGGAATAGGTTCTGTTATCCAATTTTATGATGGTAACGTACATATCTATGAGCCTTATGAAAACTTCCCCGCTCATAAAGCTGGTCTTCTTCCTGGTGACGCTATCGTTGAAGTCAATGGCGTTGATACTAAAGGTAAAACGGTAAGCGAAGTGAGCGAGCTTCTCAAAGGTCAGCCTAACTCCCAGGTGACATTGAAAATATCTCGTGAAGGAGAGAAAGATGTTATCACCAAAACATTGACTCGTGAGAAGATTAAGATTGATAATATACCTTATTATGCAGTGTTGGACGGCGGCGTGGCATACATCTCTCTCAGCCAATTTACAAAAGACGCTGCTAAGGAACTGAAAGATGCTTTCCTCAAAATGAGATCTGAGAACGACCTCAAAGGTCTTGTCATCGACTTGAGAGGTAATGGTGGAGGATTGCTCAACGAGGCTGTAGATATTGTTAACATTTTCGTTCCTAAAGATAAACTCGTCGTTTATACTAAAGGTAAAACACCAGAACAGAATAGAAACTATTATACAAAACATGAACCTGAAGATGTTGATATTCCTTTGGCAATACTCGTCAACGAGGCAAGCGCCTCTGCCAGCGAAATAGTCTCTGGCTCGATACAAGACTTCGATAGAGGCGTTATAGTAGGTCAGAGAACATTTGGAAAAGGATTGGTGCAGAATATCTTGCCAATGAGCTACAACACTCAGATGAAAGTGACAGTGTCGAAATATTATATCCCAAGTAAACGTTGTATCCAAGAAATAGATTATTCTAAAAAATCAAAGAACGACACCTTGACAAAGAACGACACTCTTGGACCTCAATTTAAAACTGCAAATGGAAGGATAGTTTATGAAGGTCATGGCATTCAACCTGATGTGAAAATAGAACCAGAAATGCTTTCTACAATAACAGCTCATCTCTATGCTCAAAATATGATCTTTAAATATGCAAACAAATTCTACAAAGAACATAAGTCGATAGCTAAACCTGAAGAGTTTGAAATTACAGATGAAATATATAACGACTTTGTGAAATTTGTTGAAGATAAAGAGTTTAAATATACTTCTGAAAGTGAGAAAGATTTTGAGGAATTAGTTAAGACAGCCAAAATGGAGGGCTATTATGATAATATCAAAAGTTATCTCGATGTGCTCGAAAACGAACTGAAAAATCATAAAGGTAACGACTTGTTTATCAATAGAGAAGAGATAGAAGAAATTCTTAAAATGGAGATTGTCGGACGTTATTATTTCCAAAAAGGAAAGATAATATCTACACTTGAAAATGACAAAGAACTTAATCGTGCTATTGAGATACTTCTTAATTCTAATGGTGAAAACGAATATGAGACATTGTTAAGAGGAATTAACAATTAATAATGTACAATTAACAATGATTTATGAAAGTTGAATACGGTAAAACGGGAACTTATTTTTATTTAGTAGGATTGATATTGATGGCAATCTTCATTCCTACTTCAAAGTTCGGTTTGAGCGTATCGCAGTTTTATCTTCTTGCTTTGTGGCTGTTGCTCGGAATCAACATGCGAAGCCTTACTTTTAAATCGTTATTTCATGGGATATGTTATAATGTAAAAACACGTTTTAACGATTTTATCCATAACAAAGTGGCTGTCGTTATGGTGTCGATATATCTGCTGCATCTATTAGGATTGGTATTTACATCTGATTTTCAATATGCTTTTAGAGACCTGAGAATCAAACTGCCACTGTTGCTTCTTCCTATGATATTGTCATCGATGAAGCCTTTGAGTAAGAAACATTCCGATACCGTCTTATGGTTTTTTATAGCATCGGTTTTCTTTGTCACTATACTTGGCTTCGTAAAATATCTCCGTCGCGACTTTGTTGATGTTAGAGAATTGTCTGTTTTTGTGAGTCATATACGAGTGTCGCTCTGTATGGTTTTCTCTATATTTATATTGGGTTATTATCTCGTAAAAAGAAGGTACAATCTTTTGATAAAAGGTCTCATCGTCATCTTAATGTTATGGTTCTTATGGCAGATAATGTTGTGGGAGTCTTTTATTGGAATTGTGATAGTATCAATATTAACAGTATCTATTCTGCTAATATCTATCATGAGAAACAAAAATATGATAGTTAGAATTTCTGTGATAGCAGTGGTTGTGATTGTATTATTGTCGATGATATATTATTTGTATGATGTGATACATCGATATAGAACGCCAGAAAAAATTATTGTGGAACAATTAGATACGCATACTAAGTTGGGAAATCCATATGTTTTTGATACTATTAGTTATAGGATAGAAGATGGACGTTATGTTGGTATGTATCTTTCGATAGATGAGATGATAAACGCATGGAATGCGCGTAGCGATAAGAAGATATATAGCATATATGACGATGGATATGGTTCTTTGGTACGTTATCTCACATCTAAAGATTTAAGGAAAGATGCAGAAGGCGTGTCGCAACTCACAGATGATGACGTGATGAATATAGAGAATGGAATAGCTAATTTTAATTATATTGAAAATCCAGGCTTGAAGACACGTATCATGAAGATAATGGTGGCATACGATAATTATGCTGATGATAGAGATGCTAATGGAAGCTCTGTCTTTCAACGTGTTGAATATATAAAAGCATCGTTAAATATTATTAAGGAAAATCCTATTATGGGTGTCGGAACAGGCGATATATCAGTCGCTTTCAACGATTATTACGAGAAATCAAATTCAAAACTGACAAGAGAGAATAGGCTGCGTTCGCATAATCAATATCTTGCTATTACTGTCGCTTTCGGCGTAGTAGGATTGATATGGTTTTTATTTTCAATGATTTATCCTTTATTTGCTGATAAGAAAAACATTAACTATTTGTACATAGTGTTTTTGCTTATAATGATGCTTTCCATGTTGACAGAAGATACTCTCGAAACTCAGATAGGAGTAACATTATTCGCTTTCTTTAATTCGTTTTTGGTGTTTACGATAAACTCTGACACTGACTAATTAGCCGTTAGCTATTAGCCATTAGCCATTAGCTATTAGCTCGTTGACTTTAATTTAAGTAAATGTAAACAGCAGATTTGCAAAGAAATTCCATATTGTCGTAATTCCTATCGCGAATAATTTGCTTAAATAGAAATTCCATTTTAATTTCTCGTTTAATAAATATAAGACCAAAGAATTGATACCTAATCCTATGGTCGATACGATCATAAATTGGATGTATTGTGTTCCAATTTGTTCGCTATGACTTTCAAAAGTCCAGACTCTATTGAGGAAATAATTTGATGTGGCGGCAAGAATGAAACCTATCGCATTACTAATAAATTTATTAAGTTTGAAAAACTCTTTACAAATATACGTCATTCCGAAATCTATAATCATTCCAGAACAACCTACGATCCCGAATTTTAAAAACTTATAAATCAATGTCTTATCCATTACAAACAAATACTCCATTTTTAGTTTAAAATTGAAAATTGTGAGTTGTCAACTACCAACTATTAATTATCAACTATTAACTATTCATTGTCATTGTCATCGTCATTGTCATCGTCATTGTCATCGTCATTGTCATCGTCATTGTCATTGTCATCGTCATTGTCATTGTCATTGTCATTCTCATTCCTCGTTCTCCTTATCGCAAGCCAGAACAGAGCAATCATTATTACAATGCTCATTATTAGAGGCAATACTCCCGTCTGTCCGAATGTATCAACATCAACATTTATTATCCCGATGTTGTTAAGGTAATATAGAACCACGGCTGTTCCGTTGTTGACGAAGTGCATCGCCATTGGTACCCAGATGCTTCGTGAATAATAGAACATATATCCCATTAACAGTCCTAATACAAGTCGTGGGATGAATCCGTAAAATTCAAAGTGAATGAAAGAGAATATCGCTGAAGCTAAGAATATTCCTATATGTGCATTTCTGCAAATCTTTATTAACGATGTCTGTATTATAGAGCGGAATAGCAGCTCTTCACCTAAAGCAGCCAAACCTGCTATCATAATGAGGTTTATGATGAGTCCTCCTATGTTGTTGACATTTAACATCCTTTCGGTTAGTTCTGTGGCAGATTCTTGCATCGATCTCATCATTTCTTCAATACCGCTCATCGATTCGGGCAATTTTAGGCCAGCATTCCATTCGGCAAAGATGTTGTTAAGAGGTAAGATAGCATACATCATCGCAATACCTATTACGAACCAATGATATGTGACTTTCTTTAACCCTAAGGCTGTCATTGGTTCTTCTTTTACTAACATCGCGTATAACATAGGAGGAAGTACGAAAGTGAATATTTGCGAGGTGATTTGCATGAAACGAAGTGAACTTAACGACGTTACATCTTGTCCTGTCACAAATGGAAATATGACACCTATTACGCTACCTATGATTAAACCGATAACGACTAATGCCGATAATATAAATATCCTTTCTAATTTGTTAGTACGTTTAAATATTGGAAATTGCATGATTTACTTTTTTTGCAAATTTAATATTTTTTGATGAAATGAAATGATTATTTTTGCATTATATTTCGAGATTATCATGAAGATTGCTGACATAGAATTTGAAGATATTCCTTTGTTATTGGCTCCGATGGAAGGCGTCACTGATCCTCCATTTCGTCATGCTTGTAAGGAGCAGGGTGCCGATATTGTATATTCCGAATTTATCTCTTCCGACGGCTTGATTCGTGACGCTGTTAAAAGTGTGCGTAAGTTAGGTTTTGTTGAAGAAGAGCGACCTTTTGGAGTTCAGATTTTTGGTAATAGCATCGAGCCTATGGTAGAAGCCGCTCGTTATGCGGAGCGTTATAATCCTGATATTATTGACATTAATTTCGGCTGTCCTGTCAAGAAAGTCGCTTCTAAAGGAGCAGGCTCTGGTATTTTAAACGACATTCCAAAGATGATTGCCATCACAGATGCTGTCGTGAAGGCGGTGAAGAAACCTGTTACGGTGAAGACTCGATTGGGTTACGACAGCGATCATAAAGAGATAGTTGATATTGCTGAGCGTCTTCAAGATGTGGGAATACAAGCTCTTACGATACATGGACGTCTGCGTACCACAAAATGGGGAGAGCCTGCCGACTGGACTTTAATAGGGGAGGTGAAGAATAATCCTCGCATGACGATACCGATTATCGGTAATGGCGATGTCGTTGACGGACCTTCAGCAAAATATTTCTTGGATAATTACGGCGTCGATGGTCTTATGATAGGACGTGCCACTTACGGCAACCCATGGATTTTTAAAGAGATAAAACATTATCTGAAGACGGGTGAGTTACTTCCTCCTCCAAATGTCGAAGAGAGAGTGCGTGTGGCTAAAAAACATCTGACAGATTCTTTAGATTATAAGAAAGATGAGTTTTATGCTGTGATGGAGATGCGTAAACATTGGGGACTTTACTTTAAAGGCTTTGTTAATTTCAAGCAATTTAAGATGCGATTGATGGAAGTCAAGACTATTGAGGAAGTGTTTTCGATATTAGATGAAGTGGCAGATTATTATAAGACTTTATAGTTTCTGAATGTAAATCATTGATTTTATATAGATTATTTTGATGTGTTGAATATAAATAAGTGTAGTATAATTTTTTTTGAAAATTTTTGATTTTTTTGTTACGATGTTATCAATATTTTTGTAACTTTGCACTCGCAAAACCAAAGGATAGAATAAAAATTATCCTGCTCCTATAGCTCAGTTGGTTAGAGTAGCTGACTCATAATCAGTTGGTCCCTGGTTCAAGTCCAGGTGGGAGCACAAAAGCCTCGATGAAAGTCGAGGCTTTTTTTATTTGTGTAATTAGTTACTATATTAAATAAAAAAGCCTCACGAGATTTCGTGAGGCTTTTTGATGTTAATCTTTAATTATCTTATCTTACAAATACCTTGCATGAGGCGGTGTTGTCGATGTTGACAATATATACACCGAGATTTGCAGGGATTAAGATGTCGTTGTCAGTAGCTTTTGCATTGTAAACGACTCTACCATCAACGGTGAAGACTCTTACCATGCGACCTGCTACGTTCTCAATCTTGATGAAGTCATCTTGTCCATAGACATTTACTCCGATGCTGTTGAGATCTTCGATGCCAACGCCTGTGATAACAAAGGTATTTGAGAATAATGACTCACCTTCGTTATAGACAACTGTTACGTTGAAGTTGTACTCGATACAGTCTAATCCTTGACTATATGTTGTTTCTGTAACAAGTTCGTCATTGAGTTTTTCGCCGTTAGCATATACGTTATAACCTAATATTTCTAAGTCTTCTGCTCTTGCAGCTCTTGCAGCTGGAACATATGAGAGGTCGTCGATGAGCAATGCGAAGATGTCGGCACTTCTATAACGGATAGCGAAGTGTTTTGCACCTGCAGGGATTGTGTATGTGAATTGTTCCCATCCTTCTGTAGCTTTAGAACTTTGTTCTAAGAGTTGGAATGTACTGATGTCGGTGCCTGTTGTTGAGTAGAGTATCTCAAATATCTCTGGACCATATTGTGTAGTAGGTACGCCTGCGTAGAACGACATTTCTGTTCCACCTACGATTTCAGGAGAGATCAACCAGTCATCAGCAGGACCGCCTGAAGTAGTTGAGAATGCTACCAAGCATTTTTCGCCGCTATATGGAGCCCAAGTTTCTGTATTGATACCTACTTCTGCTGGTGCCCATACTTGCCATGCTTTAGGACCGTATGCATCTGGAGTTTCATAACCTTGAAGTCCGTATGTCTGTTCACCATCAGCGTCAACGTTGGTATAGTCGCCGATGTTGTTGTCGATGATCCAGCTTTCATATTTTTCCATATCGTCAACGATAGCTTCTGCTGAAACTATAGGAGCGCTCCATGTTAATGTAACAGTGCTTTCACCTTCACCTGTAAGGTCGATGACAACAGGAAGTTCAGGTTGTTTTACATTTAATTTAGCAGTAGCTTCGTTGTTAGCTTCTACCTCATCGGTAGCGCCTGTCATGGTGACAACAGCTTTAACGTCAACAACGCCGATGTGTTCTGCTTTAGGAGTGAACTTTGCTGTGTGTTCAGCGACTTCGTTGTTTGCTAAATCGCTGCCTGTAACAGTTGTCAATTCTTCTTCACCAACAAAGAATGTCACTTCGTATGATGCAGCGTTGGTGCCTTTATTCAAGATGCTTGCTGTTATTTCTGCTTCTTCGCCCATTACAACATTTGAAGGAACATTGACAGATTTTACCATGACATCATTTTCTGATGCGTTTTCAACGATTACATAGTCTATGAATACGAAACCGTTTGGTGTGATATTAGCATCGAACATAAGAGCAATCCAAGCAGCTTCTTTATATTCGTCGAGGCTTACTTGATATTCAACCCAACCATATTCGTCGATGTCGTTTACTTTCTTAGCGAATATCTCTTCGTATGTGTTATCGTCCGTGGTGACAGAGATCTTCAATTCGTTAACATCGTCTGCTGTTGCGTAATGATACATTGAGAAGTATAATGTTGGTGCTGTTGCTCCTGCGAGAGACATTTTAGGAGCCTTCAATCCGCAGCTGCCGCCAGCATATTCCCATGAGTCGTAGCATACCATCATACCGCCGTCTGGTGCTGTGACTACTTCTGGAAGGTTGTAGTTCTCCATTGTAGCACCTATACCCCATTCAGCATAAGAATCGTCTGAGTTGTACAAATACCATGGTCCGTTTGCCAATGAAGTACCTGTCAATTGTTCAACGAATGGAAGTGCATATGGTTTACCTAATACTACGCTGCCACCGTTTGCGTCGCTTTCACCAGCATCATTCTTTGCTGATACATAGTATGAATAACCAGTGAGTGCAGTTTCTTCTACAGTGATTGTATATGATAATTCTGTAGTCTCATCGATAGGTTCGATGTAATATCCATCAGGTGTTGGGACATAGATTGTATAGACAAGTTCTTCTACATTCACATAACCACCTTGTGCACCTGTTGTAGGAGCGTCCCATGACATCACTGTTGATTGGTTGTCATCTGCTGTGGTGAACTTAAGGTTAGTTACTGATGAAGGAATATCGACACCACAGAAGCATGAGATTTCATAAACGTCGCCTTCGCCTTCGCTGTTAGATGTTACTAATGTATATTTGTTGTTTCCTTGAGCAGCGTTGTTGTCGGTGATAGTTCCATTAGCACCTGGAGCTAATGTTGTGGTACCAATGAGTTCTTCACCGCGATAAGCTGTTACTGTTACGTCTTCTGTGAGAGCATCTCCACCGAATGATTCTGTTGGTGCTGTGAAAGCGAGGGTTGCTGTTAAAGCACCGTTAGCACCTGGTGTTGCTGTTACGTTTTCTACAGCTTTAGGAGCACCAAATCCAGCAGCTTCTTTGACTGTGATGTCTTTTACTAACAGATAGAACATGTCAGCGTCAGAAACAGCATGGATACCAATGTAATATGTTCCAGCCTCCTCAACAGAGAAGTTAGCACGTAATGTCTGAGGTGCGTTCCAATCGACTACAGTTTCTGGGATAAGAATTGTAGTATGTGTTGAAGGATCTGTGCTTGTGCCGAGTGTTATCTCAATCTTTTCAGGGTATGAGAGAGAATAACATAATGTTGTTACCTCTACACTTATCATCTTCTCATTTGTGAGTTGGAGAGGAGGAGTGATAGCATAGTCGTCAGCATCGCTGTTACTATTATAAGGATATTGTATAGCAGCATTTGAAGCACTAAATGTCCATGTTTTTTCGTCAAGATTATTATCCACCACAGTGTAGAGGTCTAAGCAACCTTCGTTATCGAATGCGTGTTCGTATGGTAATACGATAGCATCGCCAAAGATGACTCTATCTGTAAATGTAGGTTCACTTGTTTTTTCGCCTGATACTGCATATACTGTCCATTCGTAAGATGCCATGCCATCAGGAAGTTGATCTGTATATGTGGTATTAGTAAGACCTGTTGCCACAACTTCACCTAAACGTTCCACTGTGTATGTCAATGCTGCTGTGTTAAGATAACCACCATTGGCGCCTTCTGTAGGAGCAACCCATGTGAGTGTTGCTAATCCGCTGTCGTCGATAGAGACTTCGAGGTTTGTGACAGGCTTAGGAGTGTCTTCGCCAGCGTAGAGTTTGTATGTTGCAATGGCACCCTTACCATCGTCGTTGATAGCGTAAGCACGTACAGTGTTATTTCCTTCAGCAAATGTAGGGGTGAGAGTTACCATTTGACCTGGTGTTGCTGCAGCGTTGTAAATCTCCTCGCCATTTAATTCTACCACGAAAGAAAGACCTGTTTCCGAGAGTGTGTTACCTGCAAGTGTTGCTGTAGGTGCTACTGCCATGATAGTGCCAGTGAGAGCTGATGGTGAGTCTAATGTCACTACGATTAATGGCTCTGCAGGAGCGTTTTCTCCAGCTATTGGGTCGGTGGTGTAGAGACTTGTCCATTCTTCATAGTAGTTGAATGTGCAGAGTGTCTCTGTTGTGCCAGTTGCTACGTCTATAGCTAAGATATAACTTTCATCATCATTAGATGCAGCCCAGAGAATCTGATTATCGACAGGGCTCCAACATGCTGACTGCATATATCTAGGACTGAAACCTGTATTTGCGACTTCGCCGATGATAGCGCCTGTTTCAGGATCTGCTTCATAGACGACACCGTCGGCAAGTATTAAATATAAGGTGCCATTAGGATCGAATGTCATCGCGAAGATGTCATATTCAGCAGGGAAATCTGCTATCATACTATAGGTGTAATTAGTGCGATCGAATGTGCTTAATCTACAAAGACTAGCATCTTCATTGTATGTTATGGCATAAATAGTTTTATCAACATAGTTGTAAGCCATATTTATTGCGTATGAAGTGTAGTCCTCAGGATCATGTTCAATAGCTTCTATTATCTCACCGTTCTCTACATCATAGACAATTGTATATAGACTTAATATAGAGCCCCACCAGTCGGATTCACCGTATGAAATGTAGCCTATGCCATCCACTACGGTACCTGCGCCAGCGAGCATCTCGTTTGTCGCAATAGTAGTGTATTCACCAGTGTTAGGGTTGATGTTGTAAAAACCTGTTTGTGAGCTATCTTCCCAATCGCTGCTGTAAATTAAATTACCGAATAAAGTAGCACCGCTCTCTGTCACTGCCAAAGGAGCTCTAGAAATGTTTTTGTTTGGTGTTACCTTTTTGAGACCTGTTGCTGAAGGGAAAGCTGATTGCTTTTCTGCCTTTCTCAACATCTGCATCATCTTAGGACTAGCTTTCTGTCCTTTGACGGTTTGCTGTTTTTCACTTTTTTTAGATTTTGTGTAAAAATCTGCTGGTCCTTGAACTTGCGCAAAGGCAAAATTCTGAAGCATGAGAACCATTACTAACAATACAGAGGCGAACCTCTTGATAAAAGTAGCTGTTTTCATAACACGTTAATATTAGTTAAACATATGTTTATTAAAGTATGCACCAAAGTTAAATAATTATTAATGAAAAAACAAGAAATTATGAAAAAAGTTTTAATTTTTTTTTAGGAATGGAAATATTTCCATATAATATCAGCCTTGGCTTTGCCGATAATCTCTGTTAATGTCTCTAAATCAGCTTCTTTGATATTCTTGACAGATTTTAATTCTAACATCAATTTCTCAGCGGTATGCTTGCCAATGCCTTTGATGTCGTTGAGCTCTGAGTGAATGAAGCCTTTCTCGAATTTCTTTCTGTGATGTGTGATGCCGAATCTATGGGCTTCGTCTCTTATGTGTTGAATCACCTTCAAAGTCTCGGAGCGTTTGTCTATATATAAAGGTATGCTGTCGCCAGGGAAATATATTTCTTCCAACTTCTCCGCGATGCCGATGATGCTGATTTTACCGTTTAATCCTAACTGTTGTAATATTTTAACTGCTGAAGAAAGCTGTCCCTTGCCGCCATCGACGACAATCAAATCGGGGAGTCGTTGGTTTTCGTTAAGAAGTCTGCTATACCTTCTATATATTATCTCCTCCATAGAGGCGAAGTCGTTGGGCCCTTCTACTGTCTTGATATTGAAATGTCGGTAGCCGCTCTTGTTAGGTTTCGCATTGACAAACTGCGTCATCGCGGCTACGGCATAGTCGCCTTGAAAGTTGGAGTTGTCGAAGCATTCTATCACTTCTGGTAGCACAGGAAGTTTCAGGTCTTCTTTCATCTGGTTTAGGATTCTCTTCGTATGGCGCTCCGGATCGACGAGGGTACGTAGCTTCTCTACCTCAAGTCGATATTGTTTAGCATTACGCTGCGACAGTTCCAAAATCTCATATTTCTCGCCTCGCTGCGGAATAGTCAGCCGCACACCTTCTATATTAATATTCAATTCTATCGGAACAATAATCTCTCTAATATTTTTATTCTTATTAATATAGGAGTCATTGTCAATGTCATTGTCAATGTCAATGTCAGAGTCATTGTCAGTGCCAGCATTCATCTGATGTATCTCAACAATCGCTATCGAAAGCAGTTCTTCTGCTGTCTCTTCCAACTTACGTTTTATTTCAAAAGAATGCGATTGTATGATGGCACCTTCCACGATTTTCATGTAATTGACATAGAAAGAATTGCCAGCGTCTTCAAAAGAAAAGACCTCCATGTCGTAGGCTGTGTTGCTGCAAACTACCGACTTGGCGTGATAGTTTTCTAATAAATCGTATTTGTCTTTTATGACTTGTGCCTGTTCAAATTCTAACTTTGCCGCGTGCTCCATCATCTGCGATTTCATATCGCGTAAGACTTCCTGAATGTTACCTTTGATGACTTTCTTAACATTGTAAATCATCTTGTTATAGTCATCTTCGTTGATACTTCCATCGCAAGGAGCCTTGCAGTTTCCGATATGATATTCAAGACAAGGTCGATAATGGTTGTTCTTTATGTTCTCTTCCTTTAAAATTAATTTACAGTTTCTGATAGGGTAGAGCTGCCTCAGCATTTCAAGCAGTGTCTTTGCTGTCATCACCGAAGGATAAGGTCCGAAATATGTTGAGCCGTCGTTGACTTTTTTCCTCGTGAGGAAGATACGCGGGAAACGTTCGTTTTTAATACAAATCCAAGGGTATGTCTTGTCGTCTTTCAACAAGATATTATAACGCGGCTTATATTGCTTGATGAAATTGTTTTCAAGGAGAAGCGCTTCCATCTCGCTGTTCACGACGGTAAATCTGATGTCGGCGATGCGACTCACGAGTACGCTGACCTTTCTGCTCTGCTGCTGTTTGTTGAAGTAACTGTGTACGCGGCGTTTCAGGTTCTTAGCTTTCCCGACATAAATAATCTCACCTTTCTCATCAAAATATTGATACACTCCTGGATCGGTGGGAATGGTTTTTAGGATTGATTTTATTTTGTCGGGAATGGTCATGTTATTAAAAATGTTTGAACCCTTGTGCTTCTATCGGAATGACATGTTCGTCGGTGGTTATCAATTCTGCGACGTTTTCGTCTGGTGTCATAAAACCAATGATTCTCACATCATTCATATCTTTGACCTTCTCGTAGTCTTCTTGTTTCACTGTGAAAAGAAGCTCGTAGTCTTCTCCTCCGTTGAGAGCTGCCACGCAAGGAACGATGTCGAACTCCTTAGCTACATCGATGGTTTTCTGGTTCATAGGGATACGGTCTTCGAAGATACGGCAGCCTACTTTAGAGTCTTTGCAGAGATGTAAAATCTCAGATGCAAGTCCGTCGGAAATGTCAATCATAGAAGTAGGTTTTATCTCTAACTCTTTAAGTTGAGCGACTATATCTTTACGTGCCTCTGGCTTCAGCTGTCTCTCGAGAATATAGTCGTAGCCATAGAGTTCTGGCTGAACGTTAGGGTCTGCCATGAAAGCGGCTTTCTCTCTTTCAAGGATGAGAAGTCCGGTGTATGCTGCGCCGAGGTTGCCGCTGACGCATAAGAGGTCGTTAGCTTTGGCTCCGTCACGAAATACGATGTCGTTCTTCTTAGCCTTACCTATTACTGTTATCGAGATGAAGAGTCCCGATTTGCTGGCTGTTGTGTCGCCGCCGACCAAATCGACTTTATAGTTGTCGCAGGCCAATCTTATTCCTGAGAAGATTTCTTCGACGGCTTCGACGGAGAACTTGCTCGAGATTCCCATCCCGACTACAATCTGTGTCGGTGTTCCGTTCATGGCGTAGATGTCGGAGAAGTTCACTACGGCAGCTTTGTAGCCTAAGTGTTTGAGCGGCATATATGTCATGTCGAAATGCACGCCTTCAATCAAGACATCGACAGAGACTAAGGTCTGCTCGCTTTTATGATCTATGACGGCAGCGTCGTCTCCGATGCCTTTTATTGTCGATTTATTATGAATCTTGATGTCTTTAGTCAATCTGTCGATGAGACCAAATTCGCCAAGCTCCGATAATTCTGTTAATTCTATTTTTTCGTTTTCCATACTTTTTATTTTATGTCAACGGACAACAGACTTTGTCCATATTATTTTATTATTTGAGAAGATAATCATATACATTCATCATAATGATACCATTATCCAATGTATGAATTGGTATATTATCAGTTGTCAATATTATTTTTGTGAAAGAATCGTCAGTTAATGTAAGCGAACGTTGTTCTTGTTGTTGCTTTTCTTTGTTAGGTATTGAATATGCCGATTGAATATATATACGCTCACTACTTTTATTGCATACAAAATCAATTTCTAATACACTTCTTGTCGTTTTGCCGGTAGAATCTTTGTAATAATGAGTGATAATTCCTACATCTACTTTATAACCTGTACCTATCATGTAATTATATATGATATTTTCCATGATGTGTGTACTCTCTATTTGTCGAAAGTTGAGAAGGGCATTGCGCAATCCGATGTCAGAAAAATAATATTTATAAGGAGAATTTATATATTTCTTACCTTTGATATCATATCTAATAGCTTTATTAATAAGAAATGAATCTATAAAATAATCGATGTAAGATTTTATTGTGCTATGACTTATCTTTACTTTTTTTTCACTAACAAACGTGTTTGCTAGTTTATTAGGATTAGTTAAAGCTCCTATGTTGGAAGCCAAAAGACAAAAAAGTTCCTCTATTTCAGCGTCATTCTTAATGCTGTTTCTGTTGATAATATCGCTAAGATACGTTTCTCTAATTAGTTCTTGAAGAATTTCTGCTTTACGTGATTTGCTTTTCTCCAGGACAACCATAGGTAACCCACCGTAATATATGTAATCTTTCCATAGAGAAAGAATGTCTTCCGTTGATTTTTCCTTTATTTCTTTGAATGATAGAGGTTGAAGATGAATCTGTACGCCTCTTCCTCTAAACTCTGTTACTATATCTGACGATAAAAATTTAGCGTTACTGCCTGTTACATATACATCAAGATTTTTTATATGAAGAAAACCATTCAAAACATCTACAAAATCCTCTAACATCTGTACTTCATCAATCATAACATAGTACATCTGATGGTCTTGTTTGGACAAACTTTCTACGTGTTCAAATAGGAACTCTGCTTTACGATATTTTCTGTGTGAAAAAGAATCTAGTTGAAATTCTATGATATGATTCTCAGGAACACCATTATTTATAAGATGTTGTTTGTAAAGATTAAAAAGCAAAAACGACTTGCCTACACGTCTTAAACCAGTAACAATCTTGACAAGGTGATTATGTTTGTTATTAATTAACTTCTCTATATATTGCTCCCTTTTAAATATCATATCAGAAACACTTTTTGTGTATATACACAGTTTTTGCTTGCAAAGATAATATTTTTTATGTCAACGGACAACAGACTTTGTCCATATTATTTATTCATTTCGTTTAAGATGATAGCATTCTGATAGTCTTCTTCTGTAATAGTATAAAGTACCTCGCAATTATCACTCATTTTTCTATCTTCAAAAAATAAAATCTCCCAACATGACATTTTAAATATTGACTTTTCAAATTGTTTTATCAATTCAGTGTTCTTACTTGTATATGCAACGCTGTTGTCGAAGATAATGACAGGGTATTCTTGTAGATAACGGTCAGTATTTGTATATGAGAATTGTGAAGTTCCCAATCCTCCATTTTCAAGGGCGATTTTAACTTCGCCGTTTTTGATGGTGATAGTATCATGACCGTGGAGATCAGTAGCTTTGATGTCTCTGCCTAATTCATTTTTTATTTTAAATGTATCATAAAATCCAGGGTCGCAAGATGGCAGCAATGCTATCAAAACAAAAAGAGAGATTGTTGATAATTTTTTAAATGCTTTTTTCATTGTTGATAATTTTTAGGTCGTAAGGTCACAATATTTATGTGTCTCTGCGACCTTGCGACTTTACATCAATTTCTTGTATTTAAACTTCTTAGGCGCTGCATTGCCAAGTCGTTTAATCTTGTTCTCCTCATATTCCGAATAACTTCCTTCGAAGAAATACACTTGTGAGTCGCCTTCGAAAGCGAGGATATGAGTCGCGATTCTATCTAAGAACCATCTGTCGTGAGAGATAACGACGGCGCATCCCGCGAAGTTTTCCAAACCTTCTTCCAAAGCACGCAGCGTATTCACGTCGATGTCGTTGGTAGGTTCGTCGAGGAGAAGCACATTAGCTTCTTGTTTTAACGTAAGGGCGAGGTGCATTCTGTTACGTTCACCGCCCGACAATACGCCTGCTTTCTTCTGCTGGTCGTTGCCACCGAAATTGAATCTCGAGACGTAAGCCCTTGAGTTCATGGTGCGTTTGCCAAGTTGTATCAATTCGTTGCCACCAGAGATGACTTCCCAAACTGTCTTCTCAGGGTCGATGTCGGCGTGCTGCTGATCGACGTAGCCTGTCTTTACTGTCTCGCCTACCTCAAACTCGCCAGAGTCTGGTTTCTCTAATCCCATGATGAGACGGAATAATGTCGTCTTACCAGCGCCGTTAGGTCCTATGACGCCCACGATGCCTGCTGGAGGAAGCGAGAAACTCAAATTCTCGAATAACAGTTTATCGCCGTAGGCTTTTGTTATGTTCTTTGCCTCGATGACTTTGTTGCCGAGACGGTCGCCGTTCGGGATATATATTTCTAATTTCTCTTCTTTCTCTTTTACATCTTCGTTAAGGAGTTTCTCATATGAAGCGAGACGGGCCTTGCCTTTGGCGTGACGTGCTTTCGGTGCCATCCTGACCCATTCGAGCTCGCGTTCCAAAGTCTTGCGACGTTTGCTTTCTGTCTTCTCTTCCATCGCCATACGTGCTGTCTTCTGGTCGAGCCATGAGGAGTAGTTGCCTTTCCATGGGATGCCTTCACCGCGGTCTAATTCTAAAATCCAGCCTGCCACGTGGTCTAAAAAGTAACGGTCGTGGGTGACGGCGATAACGGTTCCTTTATATTGTTGCAAGTGTTGCTCTAACCAGTTGATTGCCTCTGCGTCAAGGTGGTTGGTTGGTTCGTCTAATAATAGAATATCTGGTTCTTGGAGAAGAAGTCGCACCAATGCCACGCGGCGGCGTTCACCACCGGAGAGGTTCTTCACAGGAGTGTCTCCGTCAGGACAGTTGAGCGCATCCATGGCTCTCTCAAGTTTGCTGTCCAAATCCCAAGCGTCGTGCTGTTCAATCAGGTCGGTGAGCTGACCTTGTTCTTCCACGAGAGCGTTCATCTCGTCGTCGGTGAGTTCTTCCATGAAACGGGCGTTGACTTCCTCATATCTCTTTAAAATGTCAACGACTTCCTGAATGCCTTCTTGAACGACTTCCTTCACAGTCTTGCTGTTATCCAATTCTGGTTCCTGGTCTAACATACCGACGGAATATCCTGGAGAGAAAACGACTTCTCCGTTATAGGATTTATCCTTGCCAGCAATGATTTTCAACAAGGTTGATTTACCTGAGCCATTCAAACCGATGATACCGATTTTAGCTCCATAATAAAATGACAAATAAATGTCTTTCAAAATCTGTCTTGAAGGCGGAATGATCTTGCTCACGCCAACCATCGAAAATATTATCTTCTTATCGTCTGCCATACCTATTTGTTTTTAAAAGTCACCAAGTCACTGAGTCACTGAGTCACCAAGTTATTATTATTCATTATTCATTATTCATTATTCATTGTTCATTGTTCATTGTACATTGTTCATTCTTAATTCCATAATCTTTGTCGCTTTCTCCCAGTCATAGATGCGATGTACGAAGTCGTAGCCGTTTTGCGCCATGTTGTCGGCTTTTTCGTTATCTGTCAATAATGTTATTATATGATCTGCGAGTTCGTATTCGTTATTTCCCACGAGGATTTCTTTTCTGTCTTCAGCTCCTAATGGGTTGTTAGCCAGAGGTGTCGTTATGCAAGGTAGCTTCATCGACATGGCTTCAAGGAGTTTGTTTTGCAAGCCTGTGCCTATTCTCATCGGTGCGACAAATATCTTAGATTGTGCGTAGGCATCTCTCATATCGTTGAGCCATCCGCTGATGATGACATTGTCGGAGGCTACTTTCTTAACGCGAGGGTCTGGCGTTGCACCAGCGATATAAAGTTTTGCATTGGGAAGATGTTTCCATACCAAAGGCATGATATGATATGCAAGATATTCCACTGCGTTGATATTAGGTGCGTAAGCCATGTTGCCTGTAAAGACGATGTCGTATCTTTTCTCTTGATTTTGAGGCGAATAATATTCATGGTCAACGCCGTTAGGCACTATTAGTATCTCGTCTTTTTTATGATGGTCAACAAGGTCGCGGTCTTGTTTGCTGATGATTGTCTTGATGTTGAAGTCGTCGAAGATGTCGTGTTCATAACGTTTTAATCTGTTATATTCCATTTTGAAGAATGGTTTCAGATACAGAGGGGCTATGTCTAATCTTCTTTTCATTCCCATGGAGAAGACATCTTGATAATCTATAGCTTTTGGGGTGTTTTCGTGACGTATATATTCTGCTGTTCTCAGTAGTTGGCAGAACAGCATATCGGGTTGGTGTTTCTCAATAAGGTTATGTATTTTCTTATGAGCTTTTCTGTTGTAGAAATATCCGCATTGAAATGGTAATCCTTTTATGAAAGCTCTTGCTATATTTGCCAATATTGACATTTTGTTGATATCGATGAATGTCACTGATGAGCAATAAGGTTGCAAGGCTTTGAAGGCTTCCTCTTTGTTGTTGTATCTGTCTGTATTAAGGGCACATAGTATCACCTCGTTATTTTTGGCGAGCTGCTTGATTTGGTTATAAGCTCTCAGCTTGTCGCCTTTCTCTAACGGCCATGGTATCCTCGATAGCAATACGAATATCTTCATGGTTTTGCTGTTACTACTTAATATATGAAATATCTTTTTTATCTTTCCCTATCTCGTCGTAGAAGATGAGTAGTCTGTCGATGATTTTTTTGTTGTCGTAGATGTGTTCCACCAACTTACGGGCGCTTCTTCCTATCCTCTCAGCTTCTTGAGGTTCTCTTCTCATCTTACACATCGTCTCTGTCATCTTGGCTGCTTCATCGGCGATGATGATATTCTCGTATTCTGAGTATTGTATTCCTTCGGCTCCTATCATCGTTGTTATCACTGTCTTGCCCATCGCCATCGACTCAATGATTTTTATTCTTATCCCGCTGCCCGACAGAAGTGGTACTATGGCAATATCGTTATCTTTTATGAACTCTTGAGCATCATCTACTTCGCCTAAGACATGTACGTTGGTTTTCTTTGTCTTTATGAGCCATTTAGGCATATGACGACCTGCGAGGTAGAGATGAGCGTCGGGTTCTTTCTTAATGAAATTATCCCACACGTTGTTGAGGAACCATTTGATGCCTTCTTCGTTAGGCATCCAGTTCATAGAGCCTATGTGATAGAAACTTGGTTTTTCTTTTACTTCATACGATGGCGTGAACTTGTCGGGTTCCACGCCGTATGGTATGTCGATGACAGGTGTCGCTGTCTTTCCTCTGAAAAACGCAGCGTCTCTATAGGTGATGGCGGCAATGCCATCAACTTCATCGAGTACACTTAGCTCGTATTTCTTTAATGTACTGACTAAATGGTTGAGATACCATTTTTTAGGAGGAAACTTGGTCTTCTTAGCTATTCTATCCCAGATAAGATGTTCTACGTTATGAGCTCTCATGACAATCAGGGCATTGGAGTTGGCTCGTATCGTTTTTATATATGGTGCCATATATATCATCTCTAACTGCACGATGTCGAACCTCTCCTTCTGTAATGTCTCTATCAGTTTCTTTGTGAACAATGGAGAGATAAAACGTTCTACATGATACGATTTGTTGGCGATGATGTTTTTTAATGCCTGAATGGGTTTTATTCTTAAGTCGATGTCGATTAGTTCTATGCCTGTCTTGTCGCGATATGAGACGGGAATATCTTTCTTCTTGATGTGATATTTCTCGCTGTTGAATGATAATATCTTCACCTTATGACCAGCCTTGAGAAGTCCGGTGACAATACTGTTCATTGCCATAGGACCTCCTTCTTGTGGAGGGTAGGGTGATTTGTTACAAAGCATCAGGATATTCATAACGTCGTATCTTTTTTGTTTCTCTTGAAAATGTTGTTTATAGTTTTCTTCCAACTCTCGCCATCGAGTATGCTGGAGTCGGTGGTAGCTTTTGTCGTGAGGAAAATGCCTATCGGCAGTAATATGATAGATGAGAGCCAGACACCCAAAAATACAGGTATGTCGCCAGCTATCGCTATACGTTGGCTTGTGATGGTGATGATGTAATATATCACGAAAAAGACAACGCTGATGACAATGGGGAGTCCGAGACCTCCTTTTCTGATGATGGCTCCTAATGGCGCTCCGATGAAGAAAAACAACAGACAAGCTATGCTGAGCGAGAACTTCTCATGAAGCACCTGCTGATGCTTCCTTAAGTTGGTGTCTTGTCGCTTGAAGTCGGTGATGTTTAAGTCTATGTTGTCGGAGATATTTCTCGTTGACGAACACGCTGAGTTGATGATAGACCTTTGTTCTCTCTCGACAAAATTGTCTATAAGAGGCCATCTGAAAACACTTATAGTATCGTCGTCATGATATTTGCCTTTGGCTTTATTCTCTACATCTCTCGATGAGAAATGCTGAAACCTGTTGACGAAAGAGATGTTGTACGACTGCTGTCGTTCTTCGGTGTCTCTCTTTAACGAGTCGATGGCTACATTGAGCTGGCTTATGTTCAACATCGACTGATGTCCTTTTAGTGCGTTCTCGTCAGTCTGTGTAAGGTCGAAATCGGAGATGTCGAAGGTGACATATTGTTTTGCAAATTTCATCTTCTCAAATGGACGCTTCTGCCTATAATGATTGTCGTCAACGACCTCGTTGTAGTTGTATCCATCGTATAAGGTGAATACTATCTCTTTCTGACTTGGCGACAAGGCTATGGTGGCAGAGTCGGCAGTGGTGACTTTTATGTTTCCTTGATGTTCTGTATGGTCGTAAATCATCACATCGTAAAGTGAGGTACCATCAGCACCTTTTTTGTTTACACGTATGGTATAACCATCAATGCCTTTATAAAACATGCCTTCGGGGATGTCGAACGACATCTTTTGCTTCCTTACATCACGTAATAATGTCTTGGATTTTAACGTGGCTACAGGCAATACGTTGTTAGAAAAGATAAAGGCAGTGAGACTCATAATGATGGAGAAGATAAGCAGAGGTCGCATGATCTTCCATACCGAGATGCCAGAGGCTTTCATGGCGACAAGTTCATAATATTCTCCTAAGTTGCCGAAACACATCAACGACGATAATAATATTGCTAAAGGCATCGCCATAGGTACGAATGTTATGGACGTGTAGAATATCAACTTGCCTAAGACGTCAAAACCTAAGCCTTTCCCGACAAGGTCGTCGAGATATGTCCATAAGAATTGCATCAATAAAATGAAAATGGCGACAAAAAACGTGAAGATGAATGTGCCAATAAAAGAGCGTAATATATATATGTAGAGTTTCTTCAATGCAAACCTATTTACGTTTGCAAATATAACATTTTATTTTTTTTGTTTCAACGTTTCATCTTTAACAAATATTTCTTTTTTTTGCATAAAAAATTCATGTCATGGAAAGTAATATTTTTGATTTTTTCAAAGAGATAAATGTGAGTATAACTATCTCTGATACCGAAGGTAATGTTGTGTATATGAATGATAAGGCGAAATCGGTCTTTGGTGATATGGTTGGAAAGAATATGATGTCGTGTCATAAGCCATCGTCACAAGAGACGATAAAACGTCTTATAGATGAGAAGGCGACCAATGTTTATACGATACAGAAAGGTGATGTGAAGAAGATGATATATCAAACTCCGTGGTATGTTGACGGCGCTATAAAAGGTCTTATCGAATATTCTATCATCTTGCCTGAGACGATGCCACATTACGTGAGATAACGCACGCTTCCACGATATAGAATATCATTACGAAAGGGATTGCTGCAAATCCTAACAATGAGAATGCCACAACAGCGAATGCTGCGAGTATGTAGAGGTATATGTTTTCTTTGAACCTTAGGTTTTTTATCTTCAACGAAAAGAACGGTATCTCGCTAACCATCAAGAAACTGAATGTTATTATTATGGCGAGTAGGAAATAGGTGTTTGTTATGATGTTTCCCATAAATGTCAGATGGTCGTTGTTCAAGGTGAAAGGCAACGATGCTACGAAGAGCCCCATGGCTGGAGTAGGTAACCCTATGAAAGAGGTCGTCTGTCTGTCATCGATGTTAAATTTAGCGAGACGTAAAGCAGCGAATATTGCAAGGAAAAATGCTGCAAAAGCAACAAGGTTGAAACCTGATATGTCGATGTTTAGACTATCGGCTGTTGGTTGTTGATTGAGATAATAGTAGATTATAAATGAAGGCGCTACACCGAAAGAAACAACATCGGAGAGTGAGTCTAACTGCGCTCCCAAAGGGGAATAGGCTTTTAACAAACGAGCAGCAAAACCATCGAAGAAATCAAAGACTGCTGCCATGAAAATCATGATGCCAGCAGCTAAGGCGTAGCCGTTACAGATTAAGACTATCGAGATGCAACCCGATAAAAGGTTGCAACATGTTATCATATTCGGAATATGTTTCTTCATCCTTAATTGTAAATTGTTAATTGTAAATTGTTAATTGTAAATTGTCTAAAACTCTTTTCTTCTTAGCTCAAAGTTGCTTCCTAAATAGTGAGAACGTACCACCTCATCGTTGGCGAGTTCTTCTGGCGTTCCTGCTTTAAGCAGCTTGCCCTCGAAAACGAGATACGCCCTGTCGGTGATAGATAATGTCTCGTTGGCGTTATGGTCGGTGATGAGAACCCCGATATTTTTGTTTTTTAGTTTAGCTACTATGCGTTGGATGTCTTCTACAGCAATAGGATCGACGCCAGCAAAAGGCTCGTCTAAGAGTATGAACTTGGGGTTTACTGCCAACGCACGAGCTATCTCTGTCCTTCGACGCTCGCCTCCAGATAGCTGTATGCCTTTGCTTTTTCTGATATGTTGCAGGCTGAACTCGTTAAGTAACGACTCTAACTTCTCTCTCTGTTGCTCTTTGGTCATGTCTTTCTTAAACTGCATAACAGAAGCGATGTTGTCTTCAACGCTGAGTTGACGAAACACGGAAGCCTCTTGCGCTAAATAACCTATTCCTAACTGTGCTCTTTTATACATTGGAAATTGTGTGATGTCTTCGTCGTCTAAATATACATGACCCGAAAAAGGCTTGATGAGACCTACTGTCATGTAAAATGTGGTAGTCTTTCCAGCACCGTTAGGTCCTAACAAACCAACAATCTCACCTTGTTTAACCTCTACGCTAACACCTTTTACAACAGTACGGTTGTTATATTTCTTTACTAAATTATCAGTTCTGAGTATCATTTTTTAAGTCAATAAGTCAATAAGACGATAAGTAGAGACGTATCAATGATACCTTCAAAATGAACACAACATTGATGCGTCTCACTTGAGTCAATTCTAAATAATTCCTTCTTTTATGATGTCGTGTATGTGTATCATTCCGACGTATTTGTTGTCTTCCATTACAGGAAGTTGTGTTATAGATTTATCTTGCATAAGTTCTAAGGCGTTGACGACTAAATCGTTCTTATTGATGGTTTTTGGATTTTTTGTCATGATGTCTTTTGCCTTTACCTCTTCTATGTTAGGATGTTTCATGAGCATTCTTCTGAGGTCGCCGTCGGTGATGATGCCTATGAGTTTGTTGTCGTCCATCACTGCTGCAGCACCTAGTAATTTCTCCGATATTTCTATTATCACTTTTGTCATGACGTCATCTTTCGACACCATTGGTGTTGCATTTTTTACGCATACATCGCCTACGCGTAAGTAGAGACGTTTTCCTAATGCGCCGCCAGGATGGAATTTAGCGAAGTCGTCAGAGGTAAATCCTCTACATTCTAGTAATGTCATTGCAAGAGCGTCGCCCATGACGAGTTGTGCTGTAGTGCTGGCGGTAGGGGCGAGGTTGTTGGGACAAGCCTCGTGAGGCACCGTCGCATCTAAAATGTAGTCTGCCTCCGATGCGAGGAAAGACTTGGTGTTGCCAACGATGGCGACGAGTTTGTTGTTTCTTATCTTGATGAGAGGTGTGAGTACTTTAATCTCTGGTGTCTCTCCACTTTTAGATATGATGATGACGATGTCTTCATCGCGTATCATCCCGAGATCGCCGTGAATGGCATCGGCAGCGTGCATAAAGACCGCCGTAGTGCCTGTGGAATTTAAGGTGGCGACAATCTTTTGTGCGATATTAGCACTCTTGCCAATACCCGAAACAACCACATTACCCTTGGAATTTAATATCAAATTGACTACTTTTTCAAAGTCATCTGTTAAGAGTTCTTTTAAGCCTAATATAGAACTCGCTTCTGTGTCAATGACTTGTGTGGCTATGTCTCTGATATTTCTCATTTTGAAAAAAAATATTTTTTTTCTTGCATTTTTAATATTAAAAATCATAACTTTGTCAATGCGAAGTGCAAGAAAAATTATCTTCGTCATGACTTTGCAAATATAGTAATTTTCATTGAAAGATATTATGGCAAAAATTGATGATAAGACTTTATACGATTTATTAAAGAAAGTTTTTGGCTTTGAACAGTTCAAAGGTAATCAGGAAGAGATTATCAAGACGGTGTTATCTGGTAAGAACGTATTTGTTCTGATGCCTACTGGTGGCGGCAAATCTTTGTGTTATCAGTTACCTGCTTTGATAAGTAAAGGCATCACTATTGTTGTCTCTCCATTGATAGCGCTGATGAAAAATCAGGTTGATATGATTCGCAACTTCGGCACTGATAGTGGTATCGCTCATGTCATGAACTCTTCGTTGTCGAAGTCGGAGTTGTTACAAGTGAAAGATGACTTGTCGAAAGGTAAGACGAAACTTCTTTATGTAGCACCAGAGTCGCTGACGAAAGAAGATACAGTAGAGTTCTTGAAAGGTCTTAAGATATCGTTATTCGCTATAGACGAGGCTCATTGTATCTCAGAATGGGGACACGACTTCAGACCAGAATATCGACGACTGAGACCTATTATAAACTCCATCGACCCTAAAGCTCCTATCATAGCACTCACGGCGACGGCTACCGTCAAGGTTCAGAAGGATATCATGAAGAACCTCGATATTATGGATGCTAAGGTGTTTAAATCGTCGTTCGACAGACCAAACCTTTATTATGAAGTACGACCAAAGACTAAAGACGTTGTAAAAGACATCATAAAATATATCAAGAGTAATCCAGGTAAGTCGGGTATCGTATATTGCCTCAGCCGTAAGAAAGTGGAGGAACTCGCTGAAGTCCTCATCGCTAACGGAATACGAGCTCTCCCTTATCATGCTGGCCTCGACGCACAGACGCGCCGCGAAAACCAAGATAGGTTCCTGATGGAAGAAGTAGATATTGTGGTAGCTACCATAGCATTCGGAATGGGCATCGATAAACCTGACATTCGTTTCGTGATACATCACGACATACCTAAGAGCCTCGAAGGTTATTATCAAGAGACAGGTAGAGCTGGTAGAGATGGAGGCGAAGGCAAATGTATAGCTTTCTACGACTACGAAGATATTCATAAGTTAGAGAAATTTAACAAAGGTAAAGACGTGGCAGAACAGGAGATAGCACGCGAATTGCTTAACGAGACTGTGACATATGCAGAGTCGTCGGTGTGCCGCCATAAACTGCTCCTACATTATTTCGGTGAGTCATACGAAAAAGAAAACTGCGGATCGTGTGACAACTGTCTCAACCCTAAAGTTAAATTCGATGGACAAGAAGACCTTAAACTTGTTATCGAAGCTATCCTCGCAACAAAACAACTCTTCAAGACAAAGCATATAGCAGAGCTTCTCGCTGGTAAAGCAACAGGCGACATCAAGACGGCTAAACATGATACTAACGAGTTCTTCGGTGCAGGTGATGATAATGAAGAGAAATATTGGGTGTCGATAATCAGACAGGCTGTGGTTAATGGCTTGTTGACTAAAGACATAGAGGAATATGGTATCTTGAAAGTCACT
The DNA here is from genome assembly GCA_015061295.1 of Lentimicrobiaceae bacterium. Taxonomy (GTDB): domain Bacteria; phylum Bacteroidota; class Bacteroidia; order Bacteroidales; family F082; genus Limimorpha. The sequence goes on along the minus strand of SUWU01000004.1, from coordinate 28,975 downwards.
AAGGAAGGTAAGGATTATGTTAAGAAGCCTTATCCTATCATGGTGGCAAAAGACCACGATTACGACAATCCTGATGATGACGATTTCGATGAGGAAAGAGTGGCTTATAGCAAAGATAGCGGCACCGACAAGACGCTTTTCTCTATGCTGAAAGACCTCAGAAAGACTATCGCTAAGAAGATGAACCTGCCTCCTTTCGTGATATTCCAAGATCCTTCCTTAGAAGATATGACGATACAATATCCTATCACTATGGAGGAGATGACACAGATAGTGGGAGTAGGACAGGGTAAGGCTCAGAAGTTTGGACAGCCATTCCTCGACCTTATCAGAGAATATGTGGAAGAGAATGAGATAACACGTCCTAATGATATGGTGATAAAATCGTCAGTCAATAGGTCGGCTCTTAAAATAAGTATCATACAAAATATAGATAGAAAGATACCTCTCGACGATATAGCTCACTCTAAAAATATGGGATTCGATGAGCTTCTTACAGAGATAGAGAGTATAGTGGCAAGCGGAACACGATTGGATATCAACTACTTCATAGAAGAGAATATTGATGAGTATCACCAAGAAGATATTTTAGAATATTTCCGCGAGGCTGACTCCGATGTAGTAGAAGATGCTCTCAGAGCCTTGGGCGAGAATGAATATGAAGAGGTAGAAGTAAGACTGATGCGTATTAAATTTATCTCAGAAGTTGGAAATTAAAAAATTGACAATATTACTAATGACGATGCTCTTGCTTTTGATTGCTTGTGATAATGATAAATCAAAAGAAGGAGCACCGTCGATATTGTTGACAGAACAACAAATGGTAGATGTTATGATTGACGTACAGATCATAGAACAATCTATCAACTATAGAAGAGGCAGGAACCAAAGCGTAACAAACCTAAAACAACGAGCCTACGACACTATATTCTCTCATTATGGTATCACAGACTCCATATTTATCGAGAACCTTAACTATTACAATACCAACGACCTTCCTAAGATGAAATCAATAGTAGATTCTGTTAACGCTTACTTCACTACCAAACAAGAAGAAATTAAGAAAAAAAAGTGAGACTCTGACATTGACACTGACAATGACATTGACAATGACAATGACAATGATTTTTGATTCTAACTCTCGTCATTGTTCATCGTCATTGTCATCGTCATTGTCATTGTTCATCGTCATCGTCATTATCATCGTCATCATCATTCTGGGAAATTCATTACGACATTGATTTTACAATCGCTGCTTAATGTCTTCTTGACAGGACATGTCTCAGCGGCTTTCTGCAAAATAGCTTTATCTCTGTCGTTGTATGGATGTGCAAAGTTGACTACAATGTTGAACTCTCCGATTCGGCGTGGAGCATCTGCCATGACTTTGTCAACTTCGATGCTTAAACCTTCTAAGTTTATGCCCTTGCTCTCAGCGGTGTAGCCCATCATCGCCATCATACATGCACCTAATGATGCAGCTGTTAAATCGACAGGCGAAAATCCTTTGCCATGTCCATCGACATTTATCTTTACACCTGATTCGTTATGAGTTAATTCACTGCATAAGTTTCCTAAATACTTTCCTGAAATTGTTGCCATATTATTTAAGTTTTATTAGTTAAAATTAGTTTAATTGTCATTTTTTATAACAACGCAAAGATATGTATTTTTGTTGAATTGATGAGTTAGATAATATTGATAATCTTATCAATAAAAACGATTGTTAGTTTCTTCCTGATTCTTTGATTATATCAGAAATCATATCGTTGAGATAATTTCTTTCGATAAGTTCTTCTATGCTTTGATACATTTTATAGCACCAGTGATGATGTGGGTTTGCAGGAATGTTGATTTGTTCTCTCTGGGTCTGGTCCCAGCGGAAGTCGCCGTCCATTGCTATATAGTCTTGGATAGGAATGATGACCCACATCGAAGAAGATTCCATATGTTGTTTGATGATTTCTTTGCAAACCCAAGGCTCTGCGAAATAAGGAGCGCCTTCATGATGACCTAACATCTCTCTGTAGAAACGATTTGTCAGCTCGCCGTTTTCTTCCCACCATCCTCTTAATGTAGAGGTGTCGTGCGTGGATGTGGTATCGACGCTGAGATAAGGATTTTCTTTTGGATTGACGAATGTGGCGCCGAATTTCTTAGGCATTCTTTGTACTTCAAGACTTAAGATATTAAGTTGCTGCATCACTTCTGGAACGCAGGCTGGAACCATGCCAAGGTCTTCACCGCATACCAACATGTCGCTTGCCTCGATGATTTTAGGTAACTTCTTCAGAGCCTCTGCTTTCCAAAGCGCCTCATTTCTATGATAGAAATAATCGTCGTAAATTTTGTTTAACGTTTCTTTCTGTGTCTCATCCAACTCGTTATAAGTCTGAGTGAGGTGCATGTTTATCCTCGGATGAAATTTGTTGCTGTCGTGCTTATCTTTTAGGAATAAGTCACCAAGTCTCTGAGTAACCGAGTCACTGAGAAGTAGTGACGTATCCCGTTCCCCGTACCCGTACCCGTTCCCCGTACCCGTTTCCCGTACCCGTTTCCCGTTTCCAATCTCAAGAGGCAGGGCAGGGGAGAAGTGCCCCATTGTTCCTTGTGAATATTCTATCGGTATCTCCCATATCCTGAAGAATCCTAATATGTGGTCGATGCGGTAGGCGTCGAAGTAGCGGCTCATATGTGTGAGTCGTTCGCGCCACCATCTGTAGTCGTCTTTAGCCATCGCCTCCCAATTGTAAGTGGGGAAACCCCAATTCTGTCCTTCGGTGGCAAAGGCATCGGGAGGAGCACCAGCTTGACAGTCTAAGTTGAAAAGTTCAGGGTTGGCAAGGGCGTCAACGCTGTCTCTGCCTATGCCGATAGGAATGTCGCCTTTCAAAGCGATGCCTTTCTCATGAAGATAATCGATGGTTTCTTTGAGCTGCTTGTCGAGGTGATATTGAAGGAAGTATGAGAACTCTGACGTTGACACTGACATTGACACTGACTCTGACGTTGACATTGAACTTTGCGACTCTACTTGTTGTCTTGTTGACTTGTAGTCTCGTTGATTACAGAAAGATGCGTATGGCACGAGCCAGTCTTTGTTCTCGTTGAAGAATACTTTATAATCTTCTTTTTCTTTAATGTCATTCCATGTCTGATGAAAGATTTTCTTGAAGTAGGCTTCTTTCACTTTCATCACTTCGGGATAATCGACGTAGTCTTTGGCGTTTAATATTTCTTTCTGTTGCCTGAAATATTCTCTGTCGCTTTTATCGTCGAGTTGTCCCATCTTGTCGAGGTTAAGATAGATAGGATGCAGAGCTTTTGTCGAGATGGCTTTATAAGGATATGAGTTGTCCCATGAGCCGTCGGTGCGGGTGTCGTTGATCGGAAGAATCTGTATCATTTTCAATCCGACTTTATTGCACCAATCAGCGAGTAGTTTAAGGTCGAGGAACTCGCCAATGCCAAAGTTGCTGCTGCTTTTAAGAGAAAACACAGGCACAGCTACTCCGGCACCCTTCCATCCGTAAGAGATGTCGTCCTTGCCTTTCGACACGACCTTAAAAACCTTTGTATCAAAAACGTTCTGCATACACTTTTTTTTAGAGTCACCGAGTCTCTGAGCCAGACTTGGTGACTTGGTGACTTATAATCTTTCTATCACCTCGCAAATATTATTAAAAATCTCCTCTATTGTTCCGACGCCGTGGATAGGGTAGAGTGCGTTTTTATTTTGGTAGAAGTCGAGGACAGGTTTAGTCTTTTGGTCGTATTCTACGAAGCGATGACGGATAGAGTCGATGTTATCATCAGCGCGACCGCTTGTCTTGCCGCGTTCGAGCATACGTTCCACGAGAATATCTTCTGGTACTTCAAGGCTGAGGACACCGCTGAGACTGAGATTGTATTTTCTAAAGAGCTCATCGAGAATCTCGGCTTGTTTCACAGTGCGAGGATAACCGTCGAAGAGGAAACCGTTAGCGTCGGCATGAGAGGCTATGAATTTCTCTATTATTTCTGCTACTATCTCATCTGAAGCGAGTCCGCCCTGACTGATGATTTCTTTCACTTTTAATCCGATTTCTGTTTCGGCTGCCATCTCGTTTCTAAGTATCTGTCCTGTAGAGATGTATGTTAAGTTATATTTTTCTTTGATAAACTCTGATTGTGTTCCTTTGCCTGCACCTGGAGGCCCAAAAATTATTATGTTTAACATTTTTAAAATATTTTTTTGTTTAAATTTATTTTACCACTTGATAAATTAAAGGATAATTCCTTCCGTGTTCGTTGTAATCTAATCCATATCCGACAATGAACTCGTTGCCGATATTCATGCCGATATAATCTATCTTGTAATCGAATTTGAAGGCTTCTGGTTTGAAAAGCATAGTAGCTATTTTTATGCTTGCCACCTCCATTGACTGAAGCTTTTGAATCAGACAGCTCATGGTAAAACCAGAGTCTATGATGTCTTCTACGATAACGATGTTACGGCCTTTCAAAGAGGAGTTAAGACCAATGAGTTCTTTGGCTTCACATGTGCTTTGTGTCCCATCGTAGGTGGAGTATTTTACGAAAGAAGTCTCGCAATCTATCTCAATATTTTTTAACAATTCGGCAGCAAACATAAAAGCACCGTTGAGCATGACGAGGAAAAGAGGATTCTTGTCCTGCATATCTCTGTTAATTTGAGTAGCTATTCTTCTTATCTCCGACTCAATCTCAACCTGAGAGATATATGGAGCAAACTCTTTATCAAGTACTTTAATGTTATTCATTTTAATTAAAAGAATTTTTTTAAAACCTCGCAAATATAACAAAAAGTCTAAAGACGAATGTCTAAAGACGAAAGTTTTTTTAAGTCGCCAAGTCCCCAAGTCACCGAGTCCCCAAGTCCCCAAGTCACCGAGTCCCCAAGTCCATAAGTCAGTGTCAAAGTCAAAGTCAGAGTGAACATTTCATTTCTTTCCTTGTTTGTGTGAGAAAAAATATAAAGCTTATGGATTCAAACAAAACAAAATCTATTGCGAAGCTTAGTGTCTTCACTATTGCTATCATGAATGTGACGGCGGTGGTCTCGTTACGTGGACTTCCTGCCGAAGCCGAATATGGATTGAGTTCGGCTTTTTATTATCTCTTTGCGGCTCTCGTCTTCCTCATCCCAACCTCCTTGGTGGCGGCGGAGCTTGCTTCTATGTTCGCCAACAAAGAAGGCGGTGTCTTCCGCTGGGTGGGCGAGGCCTTCGGTAAACGTTTCGGCTTCCTCGCTATCTGGCTGCAGTGGTTCCAAAATACTATCTGGTACCCGACGGTGCTTACCTTCGGTGCGGTGTCGTTAGCCTTCATCGGTATGAATCCTGTAGAGGATATGGCTTTGGCTAACAACAGAGTCTATACTCTTATCGTGGTGCTCGCTATCTATTGGCTCGCCACCTTCATCGCCTTCAAAGGTATTGGATGGGTCGGTAAGGTGTCGAAGATAGGAGGTCTCATCGGTACTATCATCCCGTCAATAATATTGATAATCTTGGGCGTTTATTATGTCGCTACAGGCGGTACCATACAGATGGATCTCAGCGGCAGTTTCTGGCCAGACCTCGCTCGTCTCGATAACCTCGTACTCGCCTCGAGTATCTTCCTCTTCTATGCTGGTATGGAGATGACGGGCGTCCACGTCACCGAGATGGATAATCCAAGCAAGAGTTATCCTCGTGCTGTCTTCATCGGTGCACTCATCACAGTGTTGATTTTCGTCTTGGGAACATACGCACTCGGCTTCATCATTCCGAAAGATAACATCAACCTCACCCAAAGTTTATTGATAGGCTTTGATAATTATTTCAAATATATCCACGCTTCATGGCTGTCGCCTGTCATCGCTGTGGCTCTCGCTTTCGGCGTACTCGCTGGTGTCTTGGCATGGGTGTCGGGTCCTTCCAAAGGTCTGCTCGTCGTTGGTAAGGCTGGCTATCTTCCTCCATTCTTCCAGAAGACTAACAAACTCGGAGTGCAGAGTAACATCTTGATAATACAAGGTATCATCGTAACTATCTTGAGTCTTCTCTTCGTGGTGATGCCGTCGGTACAGAGTTTCTATCAGATCTTGTCGCAGATGACGGTCTTGCTATATCTCATAATGTATCTCCTGATGTTTGCTGCTGCTATCTATCTTCGTTATAGCATGAAAGACGCGCCGCGTTCATTTAGGATTGGTAAGAAAGGTAACGCCTTGATGTGGATCGTCGGTGGTGTCGGTTTCTTGGGTTCGTTGCTCGCTTTCGTCTTGAGCTTCATTCCGCCAAGCCAGATCGCGACAGGTAGCAACACGGTATGGTACGCCGTGATGTTCGGAGGCTGCATCATCTTTGTCCTTATACCTTTTATAATATATGCGCTGCGTAAGCCGTCATGGGAAGATAAAGATGCAAAGATACAACCTTTCCATTGGGAGGAGTGATTTATGAGTCTCTAAGTGTATTGAGTGTGCTGAGTATGCTGAGTATGCTGAGTGTGCTGAGTAACTTAGCATCTCAGTAGCTTAGTATCTCAGTAACTTAGTAACTTAAAACAATTTGGTACGTGCTTCGGCTTCTTTGTTCGACGTAGATCTTTTTATCTTTGATGAAGTCTTTCTCTAATCCGTCGTGATAATGACGTATTGTGAAGAGCTGAAGTCCGTCGTTATATTTCACTTTAAAAGCTTGAGAGAGCGCCTCTGTGAGTTGGAGGCGTTTCTTTTCGTTTTCGTCGAAGCAGATAGAAAGGACGAGAGCTGACACCTGCGTCATATTGGCGTGTATGTTGAGTTCGTCCATGATATTGAAGATGAGCGCGCGGTTATGTTCGTTCATGAAGGAATAGTCGCGGGCGGTGATGCTCATCAAAGTCTGTTTCTCTTTCACGATGAAAGAAGGGATATATTCAATGTAATCTTTGGTTCCGTCGATGACGGTAGGTTCTAATCTTGTATCTAAGAAGCATCTGACTTTCAGAGGTATATTCTTGTTTTGCAGAGGCTTCAGTGTCTTAGGATGGATGATGGAGGCGCCGTAGAAGGCGAGTTCTATAGCCTCGAAGTAAGAGAGATGTGAGATCTTTTTAGTGTCGGGGAAGCGTTTAGGGTCGGCGTTACGGATGCCATCGACGTCTTTCCATATAGATACTTCTTCGGCGTCTAAGCAGTTGGCGAAGATGGCTGCTGTGAAGTCAGAGCCTTCTCTTCCTAATGTCGTAGTGGTCTTAGGCGAGGTAGAGCTTGCGATGAAGCCCTGTGTTATATACATGGTGCCATCGTGTTCGTCGTTGAGTTTCTGTATCCTGAGTCGGCAGTCGTCCCATTCCGGGTTAGCAGCACGGAAGTTATGGTCAGTGATGATATATTCGCGGGCGTCTAAAAGTTTGTTTGCGAGGCCGCACTCGTTGAGATAAGCAGAGATAAGAGTCGTGGAGAGCATCTCACCGAAACTGACGGTGTTATCGTATTGATAGTCGTAGTCGTAGCCTGTCTCTTTAAGGTTGAGATATAAGTCTAAGAAGAGATTGGTCATCGTCTCGAAGATAGGATGCGAGGTGTTGCCTTCGAAGAGTTCTGTCATGATATTTTCATGATATTCTATTATCTCGCTGAGCGCGCCTATCTCAAGATGGCCGTTGTTTGCGCGGAAGTCGGCGAGGAGCTTCTCTATGGCGTTGGTCGTCTTTCCCATGGCGGAGACAACGAGCATGATGTCATCTCTGTTTTCTTTTCCGAGAATATTCTTTAAGTTTCTGACAGCATTGGCGTCTTTCACTGAAGCGCCACCGAATTTATATATTTTACGAATCATAGTTTTATTAGAAATTATCCTACAAATATAGAAAAAAAGTCAATAAGTCTATTGTGTGCATCAAAGGTGTGTAAAATAATAAACATATGTTAATAATCTTAAAAAAATAATTGTATTTCTCTAAAAAACGAAATAACTTTGCGGTAATTATATTATCATATATTAACTAAAGTATTATTTTATGAAAAAGTTATTTTTACTTTTCTTGTCAATGTGCAGCATGTTTGCAATGGGGCAAGTTTTAAATTTTGGAGAGTCTCCTTCACAAAAGAAAGCTCTCAATATCGAACAATTACGCGGTCATGGTGATATGACCTACGAGTTGATGAGGTATCATGCTAATCAACCGAAATTACATGTCTATAGAAGTGAATCAGAGGTGCCTTCAGATAAAGCGGAAATCATATTAGAAGCTCATAAGGTCTTTGGAGAGTTTGCTCAGCTTGGTTTCCAAATGCTTCTTGATGCCGATGCTGACACTTACAACAATCTGTTTTATGATTGGTCGAGTGCATATTACGATACCTACGATGCCTTTGAATATAGCATTCCTGAGAATGCCGACGCATCGGAAAACTCAACAAATATAGTCTTCGATGAGGCTGTCGCAATACAAATCCCTGCTGGAACTTACGATTTCATGATCTTATGTCCTTTCCCTGGCGACGGTCTTATATTCACTAACGGCGAATATGCTAAGGTTAATGACTTTGAATTTCAAGGCGGTAACACATATCGCTTCGTGATAGAATATGGCGTAAACGAATATGGTTATAACGTTGATATGGCTTTCCTTTATGTAGATGTCGATGCTGCTATCACAGATCTTATCGTTCCAGCTAATGGCATGGATATGACTGACAGCGAAGATATTTCCATTGAGATAACCAACAGAGGTACTTCTGCAATATCTAATTTCACTGTCTCCTACCAAATAGACGATAATGAAGCTGTCACCGAAACTTATACCGAGACAATAGAGGCTGGCGAAAAAGCGACTTACACTTTCACAACAAAAGCCGATCTCTCTGTTGAAAAACAATATGTCGTCGAGGCTTGGGTTACTCTTGAAGGTGATATGATTACATCTAACGATAAAATGACTGCCAAATGTAAGCACATCGGTGTCTCTCAACTTCCTTTTAACTACGACTTCTCAGATTACGGTATAGATGGTATTGAGTCTGATTGGATAGTGGAAGATGTTAACGAAGACGATAGCTATTGGCAATATAATGAATGGACTGAAGACGTAAATGGAGAAATGGGTGCTGTAAGCTGCTCTGGCTCATGGAGTGGCGACCGTACAGGTAACGATAACTTGATTTCATTGCCAATACATATGCCAGCAGGAACATCTCACATGGTGTTTTATACAAGATGTATCAACGGCGAAGATGCGACAGAATTGTTAGACGTTCGCTATGGTACAACGGCTAATGTAGATGAGATGACTATAATTGGTGATTATGCTATCAACCAGACTGAATGGGTGAAACGTATTATAAACTTCGACGTCGAGACTGAAGGTGTTTATTATTTCGCTTTCCATGTGAAGTCGGTGGAAGGTATGAATGTCTTTATCGATGAGTTGACAATAGACGCAGGTATGATGGAAGTGAGTCCTCTTCTTGAAATTGAACAAGTTATTCTTCCTTATTCTAACTGTGACCTCTCCGATGCAAGTGTTGTAGGTGTTAAGGTGAAGAATGTGGGAACAGGTCCGACATCATCTTTTACAATGACTTATAGCGTTAATGGAGGAGATGTTGTTACAGAAGAATTTACAGAAGTGATTTTACCTACTGAATCGGCAGTGGTTTATTTTAACACTACAACAGATTTCTCAGAAGTAGGTGAATATATGGTAGAAGTCACAGCGACAGCTTCAGAAGAAACAGAAAGCACTCTTAGTGGTGTAGTTAACAATTATGATGTCGTTACAGAACTTCCTATAATGACAGATTTTGTCAATGGGGAAAATTATAGCGAATATTGGACAGCGGTAAATGATGCTGCGTGGTTTACAGACGAGTGGACAGGAATGTTTGGTACCGATCAAACAGGAGTTGAAAATGCTTTGATAACACGTTGTTTGTATCTCGAAAACTCGGTTCGTATTAAATTGCAATATTCAAAAGGTGGCTGGGAGACATCGAGAATGTATGTGGCGATGGGAAAATCAGGAGAAGATATTTCTGACTTTGTCAGAGTGTATGAGAATGACAATATTGAAGGTGATACTGAGGTAGAGTTTATGGTTACTATAACAGAGCCTGATAATTATAACTTCGCTATCGTGAATGAGTCTGAAGAAAATTGTAACTTATATCTCTATACATGTGCTATCTCCAATGTGTCGCAATATGACTTGAGAATAGAAGATGTTACTTATCCAGCAGCACCTTTCACCCCACAAATTCAGCTGACAGGCGAAGGTGAATATTTCGTCACAGTGACAAACCGTGGCACCGAAATCATGACAGATGTGAAAGTGGCTCTTTACGAAGGTGAGACCTTATTGGGCGAAAGCGATGGCGTCGATATAGCTTCTGACGAAAATAAAGTCATATCTATGAAGGCTGTGCTTCCTGAGAAAAATATCGGCGATCAAGTAGATCTGACAGTGATAGCTACGGCAGCAGAAGAAGACGCTTACATCGATGATAATATATTTGACATTAGAAGTATCATAGTGACGGAAGATTTTTACGCAACAGAATATATCGAGACGATAGAGATGGGGACAGGAAACTGGGGCGATGAGTTATACGTAGGTAACGTCTATACAATCACCGTCGCCGACATACTAAATTCTGTCGTAATAGGATTCGCAGAAATAGGCGAAGAAGAGTCTGATATGGCGGCTAAACCTATAGGGCTGTCAATCTATGCTATAGATGGTGAGTTGAATATCGAACGATTAGTGACTCATACCGAGTTCGAACGTGGCTTCGGCGGATTTAAAGAGATAACATTGGATCCTATGAAACTCGCTCCAGGAATGTATTATTTCGAAGTACAACAACTTTCAACATATAACATGGGTCTCGCTGTCGATCCTTACGACTTGGAAAATTCATGTTATCAAAGAATTGGTGATGATCTGACAAAAATCATAGGTCCTGCCTTGTCGATAAGAGCTACTTTTAACTCTGAACTTGCGGTCTATGAAAAAGATGCTGCTGTAGTTAAATTCACAGCTCCTGTAAAAGACGCTACTTTGTTCTCGGAAAATGAGACCATTTCTGTCTTAGTTAAAAATAAAGGATACGAGAACGCCGATGTGCCAGTGCGCTTGACTGTTAACGGTACAGATTATGATGCAGAAGTGTCGCTGTATCCATATGAAGAAAAAGTGGTTGACTTTGAAAATATCAATATGAAAGAAGTAGGTGATTATGTGGCAGTAGCTAAGACTTTACTCGAAGGAGACGAAAATGCTGATAACGATGAGCTGACAAAGACTTTTACTTCCGTAGAAGAGGCTAATCCTTATGTTATGGACTTCGAGTCGTGTTATGACTTTGATGCTGCTCCTGATGTCTTCAACCCTCGCTGGACGACAGTAGATCGCAACGGACAAACAACTGATTACTTCTGGATGTTTGAACATCAATATCGTGGAGAAGCTGTGGGTTTCATCGCCTTTAATCCTGAATCTACGAAACCTGCTATGACAGAAGAGCTTCTGCCTGGCTTCACACCTCATTCTGGAGAACGTTTCGGTGCTGCATTCTGTGTGGGCTATGAAACAGAAGAAATGATAAGCGATGTGTGGTTGATGTCACCTAAATTAAAACTCGGCGATAAGTCTAATCTTGAACTTTATGTGAAAACACGCTTCTTAGAGACGATGGATCAGGAACTTGAAAAATATCGCATATTGATTTCTGATACCGACAACGATTTTGAAAGTTTTGTCGTGCTCGGCGATGATGTGCGTCAGGCTGCTGAAGAGTGGGAGAAAGTTGAAGTCGATTTAGCAGATTATAACAACAAAGAGGTTTATGTCGCGATACAATATATCGGTGAGAAATTTAAGAATGTATGTCTTATGGTTGACGACATTAGGATCAACACGGAGTTGATTGATGGAGTAGAAGAATTGACATCAACAGTTAACGTTTATCCTAATCCTGTTGAAAATGAGTTGTTCCTCGCAACAGATGTTAATGTTGAAGAGATTTCTATTTACGACATCTACGGTCGTCAGGTTTTGAGTCAACGAGTCAACGAGTCGATGAGTCAACAAGTTGTTGATGTCACAGATTTAAATGCTGGAGTTTATTTTGTCAAACTTAAGACTGACGAAGGTGATATTGTGAGACGTTTCATTAAGAAATAATTAATATTAATGATGTAAAGTGCGGACATGTTGAATCGTCCGCACTTTTTTTATACATCAACATACATTACTAATCATTTACACTTTCTTCCTCCGTGGTTGAAACTTTGCTTCGGATGTATGTTTCTGTTGACATCCACTCTCGACTGTGTAGGATAACTGAGTTTATCTAACTCTGTCACCGCCATCCTGATGTCATTCAACAGCATATCTGCCATATCGCGACTGAAGCCCTGACGGCATACAATTCTCATCACGACACATTGTTCTAAATCTTTCGGCATAGTGTAAGCAGGAACCATCCAACCACTTTGTTGTAACTTGTATTGTAAGTCGTACAAAGTCCAATTGGCTACTTTGTCGTATTTAGGATTCAGCGACCAGATGAACAAAGGATTTACGACTTCGTTGCTATAATTCTTGAACTGAGGCATTTTGCCTATCTCGTTATGAAGATATTCTGCTATCTCCATAGAGTTTTGCTGAACTGCCTTATATCCTTGGAATCCTAACCTGATGAATTGATAGTATTGTCCTAAGACTTGTGCTGCTGGACGTGAGAAGTTGAGTCCGACTTGTGTGATGTCGGCACCGAGATAGTTGACGCTGAATGCCATCTCTTCAGGGAGATATTTCTTGTCTTTCCAGATGACCCAGCCTAAGCCTGGATATACGAGACCATATTTATGACCTGAGGTGCTTATCGACAAAACGTTGTCTAATCTGAAGTCCCATTTTACATGAGGTTTTAAGAAAGGTAAGATGAAACCTCCAGAAGCTGCATCTACGTGGATACACAATTGGTTGCCCGTGGCTTTGTTGAATTTAGTTACTTCCTTGTCAAGAGCTTCGATGTCGTCGTTCATACCTGTCCAAGTACATCCTACGATAGGTACAATGCAGATTGTGTTTTCATCGCACATCTCGATAGCTTTCTTAGGATCTAAGGTAGGATTCTCCATAGTGAGCGGCACTGTACGCATCTCTATCTGCCACAGCTGAGCGAACTTCTCCCACACGACTTGAAAGCCTGTAGAGACTACGAAGTTAGGCTTGTCGTAAGGCTTGCCTTGTTGCATTCTTCTCTTACGCCAGCGCATCCATGCAGAGACGCCACCAAGCATACAGGCTTCCGATGAACCGATGCCGACAGCTCCTGTCTTCCATTTGTTTGTCTCAGGACTGTTCCATAGGTTAGCGATGATATTGATACATTTCTGTCCCATCACAGCCACACGAGGATATTCGGTCTCGTCGATGTAGTTGATACTGATAGCGTCGTTCATCAGTTTTGTTGCATATTCGTCCATGTATGTGGTGACGAAAGTAGCAAGGTTGAGTCGAGGTTGAGTCTGAGGGAAGGTTTCATCTTTGACCATCTGATATGCGATCTGAGGTGTTGTTGGTCCATCTGGAATCTTATCCACAGGCGAAGGGTTGATCATTACGTCTGTTCCGAAGACATCACTTTTGGCGTCTCCATGTCTGAAATTGAAATCTTTCATAGTGTTTTTGTTTTTTATAATAATGCCTTAAAAACACCATGATAGAAGTTTTGTTTGTTAAAGAAAAGTCAATACCAGCTAATAGCTAATAGCCAACAGCCAACAGCCAATAGCCAACCGCCTACATCTCTCCTTTGATTCTGTCGATTTCTCTTCTTTCTTTTTTAGTCGGGCGCCCAGCGCCTCTGTCGCGGTATTCTACCTTGTATGCGTGGATAAATTCTATTCTCTCGTATTCTTCTTTCGGGGTCAAATCGATATAAACTTCTTCTACTTGCTTTGGCGAGACGCGACTCTTAGGAATGCTTTTTACTTCAACGACTTTATGAAGTTGACCAAGCTGTACTTGTATCTGCTCGCCAACTTTGACATCACGCGAAGGCTTGATGGAAGTGTCATTAATCTTAACCTTGCCACCTTTACACGCATCGGCAGCAAGAGTACGCGTCTTGAAAAGACGAGCGCACCATAACCATTTATCTATACGAAGTTCTTCCATCTTTTTTTAGTCAATGAGACAATGGACAACAGTCATCGTCCACAGTCATTGTCAATTGTTAATTGTCAATTATTTTTCTCTGAAAAATAACTGTATCGGCACTCCGTTGAAGTCCCAATTCTGACGTATTTTATTTTCTAAGAAACGACAATATGACTCTTTGACGTCTTTTGGAAGATTACAGAAGAAGATGAACTGTGGAGTAGGGCTCTTCAGCTGTGTGATATATTTTATCTTGAGATAACGATTTCGTGATGCAACTTGTGGAGGTTGTGCTGATATTATCTCTAATAATGTGTCGTTGAGTTCGCGTACTGGTACTCTGCGTTCGCGGTTTTCATACACTTGATGTAAAGCCTCCAAGACGCGGAATGTCCTTTGACGATTTATTGCAGAAGTAAAGATGATTGGATAATCGGTGAAAGGCGCTGTCTTCTCTCTTATCATCTTCTCGAACTGAAGGTGAGTGTTGGAGTCTTTTTCTACTAAGTCCCATTTATTTACGATGAGGACGAGACCTTTTTTATTTCTCTCGATGAGACGTAAGATGTTCATATCTTGTGCCTCGAATCCTTGTGTTGCGTCGATGATGAGTGCTGCTACGTCGCATTCCTCGATGGCGCGTATCGAACGCATGACTGAATAGAACTCTATATTTTCCGAGACTTTGCTTTTCTTACGAAGACCAGCGGTATCAACAAGGATGAAATCCATATTGAAGGCGTTGAAACGAGTGTTGTTGCTGTCGCGTGTGGTGCCTGCAATGTCTGTAACGATATGACGTTCATGACCTAAGAAGGCATTTATCATAGAAGACTTGCCAACATTAGGGCGACCTACGAGAGCGAAGCGAGGAAGTCCATCGTAAGTATCTGTTGTGTCGTTAGGAAGATGTTTCACAACTTCATCTAAAAGCTCACCGGTACCTGTGCCTGTCATGGCTGAGAAAGCGAAGATGTCGCCGAGACCTAAAGAGTAGAAGTCGGCGATGTTACTTTCCTTGTTAGGGATGTCGGTCTTGTTGACAGCGAGTAATACTTTTTTCTTGGAGCGACGTAACATCAAGGCAACGTCTTCGTCAAGGACGTGGAGACCTTCTTTGCCATCGACGACGAATATTATAACGTCGGCTTCTTCAATAGCAAGCTCGACTTGTTTTCTAATCTCTTCTTCAAAAATATCGTCAGAACCAACGACATAACCTCCTGTGTCTATCACCGTAAACGACTTTCCATTCCAGTCGCTGTGACCATAATGACGGTCGCGAGTCACACCACTCGTCTCTTCTACAATGGCTTGACGTGTCTGAACTAAACGATTAAAAAATGTCGATTTACCTACATTAGGTCTTCCTACTATTGCAACAATATTACTCATTTTCTTGTTCTATTTCTATAATTTGCAAAAATACGAAAATAATGTACAATTAACAATGAATAATTAACAATTAGTTCTAATATCAAACTGTCATTGTAAATTGTACATTGTTAATTGTTAACTTAAAAATCATAACTGAAATTTCTCAGCTCTTCTTCATTGTCGCGCCAGTCTTTGCTGACTTTGACGTTAAGATCGAGGAATATCTTCTTACCAGTAAACTCTTCGATGTCGCCTCTTGCCATGATGCCGAGTTTCTTGATAGCGCTGCCAGCCTTACCTATTAATATGGCTTTCTGCGAGTCGCGAGCCGCATAGATGGTAGCTCTGATATTAATCATCTTCTTGCTTTCTTCGTAAGCATCAACGACGACTTCTACCGAATATGGAATCTCTTGTTTATAGATGAGCAATATTTTCTCTCTTATTATCTCGGAAATAAAGAAACGCATCGACCTATCTGTAAACTCGTCTTTAGGGAAATAAGGCGGACATTCCGGAAGTTTCTCCAAGATACAATCGAAGATGTGACTTATATTGGCGTGATGAAGAGCGGAGATTGGGAAAATAGTAGCTGCTGGAAGTGTACTCTGCCAGAAATTGACAGCGCTCGTCACTCCATCTTGATCGGATAAATCTATCTTGTTTAAAAGAACGAAGATAGGAATATCGTTGATTTTTTGTAGTCGCTCCACCGTCTTTTCGTCGATTTTTTTATCTGTGATATCGACGACATAAAGTATCAAATCGGCATCGATGAAAGCCACATTCACAAACTGATTCATCACTTCGTGCATCTTATAAGCGGGATTTTTTATGATTCCAGGCGTATCAGAGAACACAATTTGGAACTCATCGCCGTTCACAATACCCAAAATACGATGTCTTGTAGTCTGCGCTTTCGATGTCACGATAGAAATTTTCTCGCCTACAAATTCGTTCATAAGCGTTGATTTTCCGACATTTGGCTTTCCGATAATATTTACATAACCTGCTCTGTGATTCATGTTGAAAATTTTTTAACTCAGATTGCAAAGTAACAAAATATCCTTTTGCATTCGTAAGTTGTAAGAAAAAAATAATAAGAGACTGTTTATTTTTTATCTTTGCACGAATAATAAACATTTTGTAATGAAAAGATTTTTATTGTTATCATTTTTAATTATTTTTATAACGTCATTTTCATTAGCTCAAGAAAAGGCTCAAGACGATACGAAGAATAAATTTTCCAAATGGTATATAGAGCCAGCTGTACGTTACGGCACCTATATTCCTTTCGTGGAACGTCACAACTATCTCGCCGAGAGTCATCAATACAACTTCGACTTGCATGTTGGTTATCAGACAACAGGAGAGAAAGAATGGGAACAACTTTTTAACTTTCCATCTTACGGTTTCTTCTTCCGCTACGAGCATAACACTATCGACAGTGCAAAATACGAACATCGCGATGCCAACGGACTTCCTGTTACAGAATATATCAACACCATAGGCGATTGCTATTCGGTAGGCGGTTTTATCAACGGCAACTTCTACAGAGGACGCTATTGGTCGTTTGACTACGACATTCTCGCTGGCTTGTCGTTCTGGCCAAAATATGGCAACGAGTTCATAGGTTCTTTAATGAATGTCCATTTAGGAATTGACGTCGGACCTACTTTCAGAATAAGTCGCAACATGGACTTAGGATTGCGTTTCTGGTTTGCACACTCTTCCAACGGTGCTATAGTATTACCTAATCATGGTGTCAATGTCTATGGTTATCAGCTGAATTGCCGCTATAATATCAACGGAAGAGAAGAGTTTACCCGCAGCGAATGGGAGCCGTTTAAGAAGAAGACATATATTTTCCTCAGCGAGGCACCTGGATTTTTACAGACTAACACCAAACGTAACGGAGAGATCTCAGGCGAGCCTGGATATTATTTCAGCAACACTTTTAGGGTCGGTGTCTCACGTCATTTTCACCCTATATTCAGATATGACGTCGGTTTAGATCTCTGCTATACCGGTGAGACAAAAGTGAAATATCTACAAGCTAAAGATGAATACGAAGAAGGTGTCTTAGAAATTCCTTTGTGCGAATATCGCCCGATAAACTCAATGCACTTAGCAGCTTCTGCCATGTTCGAGGTCTTGTATAACAAAGTCGCTTTCTGCATCGGAGTGTCATATTACCTATATCACGGCATTTACAACGGAACAGACGAGAAAAAATCATGGGCTCTCTCTGATACATCACCTTTCGAAAGCCAATATCTTCCAAGTGCATATACCAACTATTACGAGAGACTTGGTTTCAAATATTATTTTGGAAAGAAAGGTAATCAATTTGTAGGCACTTTCATGAAGGTTCATAAAGCTTCCATCGACTATATTGAATGGACTTACGGAATTAATTTAGACGTTTTTAGATAGATGAATTTAAAATATATTGATAATCTGCTACTTGGCTTTAAGGTTTGTTGTATATATTTTTTTTAAAAAAAAACTTGACTTGTAAAGAAAGTTGATTTATCTTTGCAGTCTCAAACAAAAACGATAAAACGTTGTTTAGTTTGCAGTTCATGATGCGGGGTAGAGCAGTCCGGTAGCTCGTCGGGCTCATAACCCGGAGGTCGCAGGTTCAAATCCTGTCCCCGCTACAAAAGAAAAACGGATGACAATTAAGTCGTCCGTTTTTTTTAGTCTCCAAGTCTCCAAGTCTCCAAGTCACCAAGTCTTCAGGTCATTGTCAAAGTCATTGTCAGAGTCATTGTCAAAGTCATTGTCAAAGTCATTGTCAGAGTCATTGTCAGAGACTTACTGTTTATCGTACTGCTGTACTTCTTCGTAGATATATTCCAATTTTATTCCTGCTGTTTTAAACATCTGCTCCGACTCGGCGCAATCGTGATATTTTCTTTGGCAGACGACTCTGACGATTCCGCAGTTTATTATCAACATGGCGCAGGTCCTACATGGAGTCATTCTGCAATATAATGTACTTCCTTCCAAAGCGATGCCTCTTCTTGCTGCCTGAGCGATAGCGTTCTGCTCAGCGTGAACCGTCCTCACACAATGTTGAGTGATATGTCCGTCTTCGTGTATCATCTTCTTGAACAAATGTCCTACCTCATCGCAGTGTGGCAAGCCTGTTGGAGCGCCTACGTAACCTGTCACTAAGATCTGACGGTCTTTCACAATGACACAGCCGCTACGACCTCTGTTACAGGTGGCGCGTTCTGCTACGGTGTCGGCGAGGTTCATGAAATATTCGTCCCACGAAGGTCGTTTGTATTCCTGCTCGCCAATTTTATGCAAGACCTCTTCTACTTTCTTATGTAAGTCATCTATGCTACCATCGTTCATAAAGACGAAGTTAGCCTCTTTGATACATGCGGCTATATTCTGTTTGTTAGGGTCGGTGGAGTTCATCTCGCGTTCTTCGTTGGCGACGAAAGTCTCAAACGACACATGGTCTGTCTCCGACTTTCTCTCTGTGATACGTTGATAACGAACTTCTCTGTCGGCATCGACGGCAAAGAGATAGAAGTTGCCTTTAGAACGTAAGGCGTTCACTTCGCCTATAGCACGGATGCTCTCTATCACAGCGTTTTTGCCCGTGGCGAAAGCTCTCTCATAAAGCTGCGTCGCTATATAACTCGGCGAGTGTTTAGCTCTTAGGTCGTTGCCTACTTCAGTGAGAGTGTCGCGGTTCACTTCCAAGCCTCTCCTTTGTATTTCTTCAGCAATGAAAGAACGTACCGAATAATGAACGTAGCCTTTTTCTTTTACAAGATAATCTACTATTGTGCCTTTTCCAGCACCTAATGTCCCTGTGATTCCTATTATATTCATGATTATATTGTTATCTACTACATCAATAAGTCAATTGTTAATTGTTAATTGTCAATTGTTAATTGTCAATTGTTAATTGTCAATTATCTGCTTTCTTCTTTAATATCTTCAATCCATTGTTTTATGTCGATGGATTTATGTCTGCTCAATTCTTTAAATAAAACTTCTGGATTGTCGCTGACAATAATATTGTCGCGATGTTCTTTTCTGATGAAGCCTTCACTTACAGCGTGGTCGATGAAGTCTATTAGTTTGTCGTAGTAATTTAATGTGTTATAAAGTGCTACAGGTTTGTCGGTGATGCACAGTTGGTTGAGAACGACTATTTCAAAAAGTTCGTCTAAGGTTCCAAAGCCACCTGGCATCGCGATGAAACTGTCAGAGTCGTTTATTAACATTAGTTTACGTTCCGACATTGTCTCTACTTCAACGAGTTTTGTTATGTTATCATGAGCCAGCTCCATGTCGATGAGGCCTTTCGTTATTATGCCGATGACTTCTTTCCCTTTCTCTATCATCTTGTCAGCGATGATTTTCATGAGACCGATATTTCCTCCACCGTAATATAACGTACAATCATTCTGTGCGAGAACCTCGCCTAAGTGTGCAGCAGCCTCTTGGTATCTTACATCGTTGCCCATACTGCTTCCGCAGAAAATACAAACTTTCATATAGAGTAATTTTATTTCGCAAATATAAGAAAAAAGACTACAAGTCAACAAGACTACAAAACTACAAGTTTTTTCTGAAAGTAGCTTCAACAAGCTTAACTGTACTGAATTTTCAGAAAAATCATTTGTTTACTGTTATTATTATTATTAATATTGCACCATTAAAATTATAAAATTAAACTTTATGAAAAAACTTGGATTGATAATTATGTTCGCATGTTTGTTGTTGATATCATGCGATCCTGTACCAGAACTGCCAACCGTTGTGATAAAAGAAATTAAAGATGTTGCATCAATGTCGGCGAAAGTTGTTTTCGAAATTACTGATGATGGTGGGGCGGAAATTTATACTTGTGGTGTTCTTTGTGATACAGAAGAGATTCCTGAAGATGGTGTTGGGCTAACACTCCAGCATCTAAAGCCTGCCGGAGCAAATGTTTATGAATGGGGACTAACAGAAATGATGACTAATACTACATATTATGTCAGAGCATTTGCGAGTAATAAAGTGGGTATGACTCTTAGTGAACAAATGAGTTTTACTACATTGAATTTTGGAGAAAGTAACGGTAGTGACGATGAATATGATTCTGATGGAGAAATAAATGGCTATGAATATGTCGACCTTGGTTTACCATCTGGTTTGAAATGGGCTACATGTAACGTGGGAGCTGATTTGCCAAGTGGATTTGGTGACATATTCGCATGGGGAGAAATTAGTCCGAAAGATGAATATACGTCAGAAAACTGCATTACAATGGGAGTTGAATTTGATGATATTTCAGGAAATCCGCAGTATGATGCAGCACGAGCTAATTGGGGAGGAGAATGGCGTATTCCGACAATGGATGAAATTAGAGAGTTGCGTGACAACTGTATGTGGGAGCGTGTAGAAATGAACGGAATATGGGGAATGAAGATAACAGGATCTAACGGGAAGTCGATATTCCTTCCTTCTACTTTCAAAGATGAATACAGAGAATATGGTGAATATATGTCTTCTGTTCCTATTGATGGTTATACGAATGGAGGGGGAGCAGATGAGTCAGCATGGGGAGTTCTTTTTTATTTCACTTATAACGATGGTGTAGAAGTGTATACTACTTATAAGCCTCGTTATAGAGGACATCCTATTCGTCCGGTTATAGATTGATGACCAAAAGATAATTTTGAAATGCAGCGATGATAAACACAAATAAAATCATCGCTGCGTTTTTTATATTTTAAGGTCCTCAATTTCTACTATCTTCTCAAATACATCAACGCCAGTATCAATAATCTCGTCTTCAAAGTCATAACTCGGGCTATGAAGCGGCTCGTGTTCCAATCCGCAGCCTAAGCCGAAAAGACAAACCGGACATATGCTTCCAAATCTTCCGAAATCCTCCGACCATGGAAAAGCATCTGTTATTTCATTGATAGATAATTTTAATTCTTTAGCACTTTGTTTAACAATCTCAACTTCTTCTGTCGTATTCATCGTTGCGGCAAAGGATTCATGTATGCTGTATAAAAATCTTAGGTTAGATTCTTTAGATTTAAGGCTGCATAAATCGATACAATAATTTGTCAGATTCTGTAGCGCTTTGTCGTCTTGACTTCTAAGCGTCATCCAAATTTCGGCATGACCTGGCGTCACTCCAAAAGTCTCTTCTCCGACAACGACATGTGTCACTGTTAAAATAGTGTGATGTTTGTCGTTACATAGATTCTCATATTTCTTCTGAAAAGCATCGAGCAATGTCGTTACGGTTTTCTGAGGGTTATTTCCATTTTCAGGTTGCGAGGCGTGAGATGTCTTGCCATCGAAAATAAGTTTTAATCCTAAAGATGCTGAAGCGAAACAGTCTTTCTTTATCACAATCTGATGTTTGGCAAAACTAGGAAGATTATGCAAAGCGAAAGCTGTATCTATTTTAAGTCCCTGAAACAAAGGGTCGTTGATGACTGCCTGCGAGCCTTCTCCCGTCTCTTCAGCAGGCTGGAAAAGAAGAATGACATCTCCTTTTGCGGGACGTTTCTTGCCGAGACGCATCGCCAAACCACATAATATCGTCGCATGACCATCATGCCCACAACGATGAGAAAATTGACTCTCTCCAGGTATATTCAACCCATCGATGTCGGCTCGTAGCAAGATGTTCTTTCCTTCTTCTGCACCTTTATATATAACTATAATTCCGTAACCGCCAACATTTCTATAATGGACATCGGGATTCGTCTTCTCTAAAAAATTATTAATAATCTTATTTGTATTCTTTTCTTGTCCCGACAATTCAGCGTTTTTATTTAACTTATGTCGTAATGATTCAAGTGTTTTCATGTAAACGTTTTTTGTAGATACTAAGTTACTAAGTTGCTAAGTTACTATGATGCTGTGATAGTAAGATTTTTAATGACTTAGCATCTCAGCAACTTAGCATCTCAGCAACTCTGATATTAACATCAAAAGTAAAAATTAATTTTTAAAAAAATACTATTTCTACAAAAAAGAAAATTATTATTTTTGTAACTCAATATAATTGTCATGAGTATATTATATCCTTTAAAGTTTACACCTACGTATTTTGAGAAGATATGGGGCGGGCAACATGTAAAGACATTGCTGAATCAGGATTTTGGAGATTTGATGAATTGTGGTGAGGCATGGCTTATTTCTGGTTTAGAAGGACAGAACAGCATTGTAAGTAATGGCGCTTTTGCAGGAGATGAACTTAACGATTTGATAGAGACTTTTATGGGAGATCTTGTCGGTGAGGAAGTTTTCAACAGATTTGGTGAACGTTTTCCCCTTTTGATAAAGATTATCGACCCTTTGGATAGTTTGTCGGTACAGGTTCATCCTGATGATGAGTTGGCTCATCAGAATGGATTGGAAAATGGAAAGACGGAGATGTGGTATGTGATGAACGCTGATAAAGGTGCGAAATTAGTCTCTGGATTTAAACGTGACGTGACACCAGAGGAATTTGAACAAGCAATAAAAGAAACCAAAGTTGAGGAACTACTTAATTATGTCTCAGTACAAAATGATGATGTGTTTTTTATCCCAGCACGAAAGATACATGCGCTCGGAGCAGGTTGTATGGTGGCTGAGATACAGCAGACGAGCGACACCTCATATCGAGTGTATGATTGGGATAGAATAGATCGCTACGGAATGCGTCGTCAGTTGCATATCGATGAGGCATTGGCTACAATAGAATTTAAGAAAGATACAGATAGTAAGACTGTCTATGATAAGAAGACTGTTAATTCTACTGTTAAGTTGGTATCATGTCCTTACTTTACTACCAATATTATCAAGTTGCACGAAGCGACACTGAAAAAAGATTATTCGGAGTTGGATTCTTTTGTGATATTGATGTCGGTAGCAGGTGACTTCACTTTATCGTATGAAGGCGGTGATGAAAATATTAAAGCTGGTGAGTGTATTCTGGTACCTAATTTGATAAAAAACGTGAGTATCACAGCTCATGAAGAGTGTAAGATTTTAGAAGTATATATTGTATAACTTTAACTATTAAAATTATGAAAAAGACATTAGTATTATTGTTTTTAAGCGTACTTTTCTTAGGCGCAAAAGCACAATCTGATTTACCAAATGTAACACTTAAAAACTTAGATGGAGAGACTGTCAACATTACAGAATTGAATAATGATGGTAAGCCTTTCGTTATGACATTCTGGGCAACATGGTGTGCACCATGTATAAAAGAACATAATGCTTTGAGCGAGATTTATCAAGATTGGCAAGACGAGACAGGAGTTAAAATCTTTGCTGTCACTATCGACGACTCACGTTCAACACCACGTATCAGACCTTTCGTAGAAGGTAAAGGCTGGGAGTTCGATGTTTTACTTGATGTTAATAAAGACCTTGCAAGAGCAATGAATGTAAGTAACCCTCCTCACACTTTCTTGTTCGATGGTAATGGCAAGATGGTCTATCAACACACAGGTTATTTTGAAGGTGCTGAAGAAGAACTTTATCAAGAAATTTTAAATATCAGTAAATAATTTTAAGAAAAGAGGACAATGAAAAGGTTTTTATTATTGTCGATATTAGTGTTGAGCGTCACGGGCTTGTTTGCTCAGTTTGATAACTCGCAAATCAATGGTAGCTTCCAGATTGACGGTCAATATTATATGGTAGATGACGGCATTGGTATCACAGAGGAATATATGTTGGAAAAAGGCGTTCCTCAATTCGGTATCAATGGATTTGGAAAGATCAATTATTCATTAGGTAATTTCTCCGCAGGACTTCGTTATGAGGCATACCTTCCTCCTATGTCAGGTTATGATAAGAGATTAGAGGGTTGTGGTATAGCTAACTATTTTGCATCATACGACAACGGAACTATAGGCATCACCCTCGGTGATATTTACGACCAATTCGGTAATGGCTTCATCTTCAGAACTTACGAAGAATGGTCGCTCGGTTTCGATAACTCATTACGTGGTATGAGAGCTATCTATCGTCCTGCTCAGGGCGTCACCTTAAAAGCTCTCTATGGTAAGCAAAGATATTATTGGGCTCCTTATGGCTCTTCTGAGACAAGAGGTATTGTTCGTGGTTTTGATGGAGAATGGGATATTAACCAAAGTTTTGAAGCTATGAATAATTCTAAATTCAGAGCAATGCTCGGAGGTAGTTTTGTTAGCAAATATCAGGATAACAGCGATACAAAATATTTTCTTCCTAAAAATGTAGGTGCTTTCGCAGGTCGTGTTAACTTAGGTTACGGTCGTTTCGCTTTCACCACAGAATACGCATACAAGATTAACGACCCTTCAGCATTCAACAATTACATTTATAAAGAAGGTCAGGCTCTCTTGTCATCGTTGTCTTATTCTCAAAAAGGCTTTGGTGTTATCTTGCAGGTAAAACGCGTTGATAACATGAGTTTTAAATCTGATTATACAAAAGGTGAGAATGACTTGGATATTAACTTTATTCCTCCAATCAATTACACTCACACTCATAGTCTTCCAGCAATATATTCTTATGCTACTCAGCCTCTCGGCGAAATGGCAGCTCAGTTGCAAGTCAATTATACTATTCCAAAGAACACTATCATAGGTGGTAAGTATGGCACAAAAATAACTCTCGACTTCAGTCAAGTTAACGACATCCAAAGAGATTATATATATAATGATGTCGATGGAGGTATCAACGGAACAAAAGGTTATACCTCAAACTTTTTTGCTGTTGGAGATGACATTTTCTATCGCGACTTCAACATTGAAGTAGAAAGACGTCTTAACAAGAAATGGAAAGTCATAGCTCAATATATTAATTTGTTATATGATATGGAAGCTATTGAAGACCATGCAGATGCTCCTGAAGTAAATGCTAATATCGCTTTCGTTGATGTTTCATATAGAATAACAAACAAACAAAGCATCCGTTTGGAGTTACAACATCTTTGGGACGATATAAATGCTAATACAGCTAATATGGAAGAAGTTAATGCACATCCAGACAACTTCAAGAAAAGAGGTAATTGGGCAGCTGCTTTGATAGAATATTCCATAGGTTCAAAATGGTTTGTGTCTGTTGGAGATAAATATAACTATAGCAACCCATTGCCAGAAAACAGAGACCACTATTACTCAGCAACTGTTGGTTTTATTAAAGAATCGACGAGAATAACTCTTACCGGCGGTCGTCAAAGCGAAGGTATGGTGTGCGTTGGTGGAGTATGTCGCGTCGTTCCAGCATCGAGCGGTTTCTCATTGTCTATTACAACATCGTTCTAAATAATTATAAAGATGAAAAATATATTTAAAATAATAGCAGTGTCATTCTTCGCCATAGGAATGATAGCATGTGATAAGATAGAAGAACCTTATTTTCAATTAAATAATGAAGTCAGCGAACATGTCCTATTATCTGCTGAAGATACACTGAACTGGATAGATGAAAAAGTGGTTCTTTTAGAGGATTATACAGGAGTTAGATGTATAAACTGTCCCGATGCAGCAGTTGTAGCACATCAGCTACAAGAACAATATGGTCATCAATTGGTGGTTCTTAGCGTTCATGCTGGCGGAATGTCAAATCCACAACCAGGAAATTTCCCCGATTTCTTGACAGATGAAGGTACAGAATGGTTTAATTCTTTCAACATAGGAACAAATCCTAATGCTACAATCAATCGTCAGAAGAGAGGTGATGTCTATAAATATGGTGTCGATGAATGGGCTGGTGCTGTAGCAACAGCAATAGAAGGTAAGTCAAATATCAGACTTCTTACCGCTCTGGAATATGACGATGCTTCAAGAGAATTGAAAGTCAGTGCCTATTCTAAATTCTTGGAAGAGTTCCCTGATATGTATAATCTTACAGTGTGTATCATGGAAGATAATATTGTCGGCAAACAAATAGGTCAATCTGATGACTATGTTCATCGTCATGTATTCCGTGAAACAATGAATGGAGCATGGGGAAAAGATCTCAATAATGAGCCAATAGCTCCTAACACAGAGATTGTGAAGAGTTACTCTATCACATTGAATGAAGCTTTCAATGTGGATAATTGCTATGTTATAGCATATATCTATCGAGTAGATACTAAAGAAATTCTTCAAGTAACAGAAAAGAAGATAAAATAAATTAACAATTAACAATGTACAATGAACAATTAAGGAGTCATTAATTGTTGTTGTACATTGTTTTTTTATTATACATCATTCATTGTAAATTGTAATATGAATCCATTAGTAAGTATCATCATGGGAAGCACTTCGGATCTTCCTGTTTTAGAAAGTGGTATAAAGTTTTTAGATGAGATGGGCATTCCTTTCGAGATGAACGCTCTCAGTGCACATCGTACTCCTGAACTCGTAGAAGAGTTTGCTCGCAACGCTCAGTCGCGAGGCATCAAAGTCATAATAGCAGCTGCTGGTATGGCAGCTCATCTTCCAGGAGTAATCGCAGCTATGACGCCGATACCTGTCATCGGAATACCAGTGAGAACAGCCATGGAAATGGACGCTCTCTTCTCAATAGTACAAATGCCTCCAGGAATACCTGTAGCAACAGTCGGCATCAACGCTTCCCTCAACGCAGCTATCCTCGCAGCTCAGATGCTCGCAGTGGCAGATGAGAATATAGCGAAGAAAGTCGTTGATTATAAAGAAGGTCTTAAAAAGAAAATCGCTAAGGCAAACGAAGACCTTAAAGAAATAAAATATAATTTCAAGACTAATTGATAATAAAGTTCATAGTTAATAGTTGATAGTTAATAGACAGTAGTAAGACTTTTAAACTTACGACCTTCAACTACAAAACTGACTATCAACTATTAACTCTAAGCTATCGACTATGACATCTCAAGATGACAAACGGTTTCTTTTGGGAAGTACCATTATCCCGATAATATTGGTAGCGATAATGTGGCTTGTAAAAATTGTTGAAACCGTTTTCGATCTTGATTTTTCTTTTCTCGGAATAAAACCGATGTCCGCTGAAGGTCTGCCTGGAATCCTGCTCTTTCATTTTATCCACGGCGATTGGCATCATCTCTTTGCTAACACAGTGCCAATCTTAGTCTTAGGCAGTTCCTTATATTATTTCTATCGCCCCATCGCAAACAAGATACTCCTTATATTAATATTCACCACAGGACTTATAACATGGTGTATGGCTCGAAGCGGCGTCCATATCGGAGCGAGCGGCTTGGTCTATGGACTGACATTTTTTCTCATGCTCAGCGGTTTCATCAGAAGAGACAGAAAACTGATAATCATTTCTCTCATCGTTGTTTTTCTTTACGGTAGTCTCGTCTGGGGATTATATCCTAAATACGCCATAGAAAACAACATCTCTTGGGAAGGACATCTCGCAGGCTTCATCATGGGAATCTTCTTAGCTTTTTATTTCAGGAAAGAAGGACCACAACGCGAAGAATATATTTGGGAAGATGAAGACGATGACAATGACGATGACAATGACTCTGACGATGACTCTGATTCCCTTTCCCAAAAAACCGCTCCCAATTCCCCGTCCCCAACTCCCGATGCCCGTCCTTACTGGGACGTTCCAGAACCTGACAAAGACGAACTTACTGTGATTTATCGATTTAGGAAAAAATAAAATATTTTCTCTATTTCAAAGCTTTGCCAACAAAATTTATTATATCTTTGCAAGCGGAAATTAAGTCGATATTCTGTGCTATCTCCGCGATGCAAAAGT
This sequence comes from Lentimicrobiaceae bacterium, assembly GCA_015061295.1. GTDB lineage: Bacteria > Bacteroidota > Bacteroidia > Bacteroidales > F082 > Limimorpha. The sequence continues at coordinate 703 of SUWU01000004.1, read as the reverse complement.
CCTCGCCGGTGTAGCCTACAAAGGAACCACAAATATCGCATTCTGAGGCAAAACAAATCCTATTGGATGGGAAAGATCGAACAATCAGCCCAAATCTCCAATAGGATTTTTTACGTCTTTATCGCTGTTATACAATATTGAATTTTTTCTTTGTTTGATCTTTTAACTCCCACAACTAAGGAAACTTTGCCAATCCCTACAAGCTCATATTCCATTTTAATCATCTTCTCAAACAGATTTTGATTTTTGTCTTTTGGTTTCACATTGACAATTCTGACTTTCTTAGCAAACGTCAAAATAGAATCTAATTGTAATACTGCCAATGTTGAAAGATATGTTCGAGCTGCATGTTCAACAGTTTCAATAATAGATATGTGACGTATATTTATATAATCCTTTAAATCTATATTGAACAATCTTTGTGTCGGATTACTTCTTTTCCATTCATAATAAAAATCAGATATTATCCTCTCTCTTGTTTTAATATCTTCCTTACTATTTCCTGTAGGTATAATTTTCAGTTTCATAATTTTAAAATATTTGACTAATGCTATAAAATATTTTCTCTATTTCAAAGCTTTGCCAACAAAATTTGTTATATCTTTGCAAGCGGAAAAAGACTTATAGAATTGGCACCACAGGGTTCAATGTATCTTCCTGCTACCGGCTGTTCTACGAGTCTTTTTTATTTTCTATCAGAATA
>SUWU01000062.1 GCA_015061295.1 Lentimicrobiaceae bacterium | reverse complement strand
GGCAAATTTAGCATACAACAATATTTACAAAACAGCCAAACGAAGTATATTTGTAATTGACAATTACATAGGAATAAAAACACTTGTCTTACTTAAAGATATTGGGAATAATATCGCTGTAACAATTATTGGAATGATGTAATCTTCGCCTACTACACCTATCTTTTCGCATGTTCGGCAATGGGAATAGCAACAACGAGCTTTCCTGTCATCATCTTGTTTTTAGGACTTCTGTTCGGCCTTATTTATTATCTTGTAAAAATGTCGAAATGCTGATTTTTTTAAGTCAACAGACAACGGACAACAGACTTTGTTTATTTTTTTTAAGTTAGTACATTTTTTAACAACAATTGGAAAAAAAGTTGTTATTTCTACCATTATATATTGGAAAAAAGTTGTAATTTTGCATATAAAACATTAGAAAAAAGTTGTAATTTTGCATATAAAACATTAGGAAAAAGTTGTAATATTATGCTTAAGAGAAAGATTATAAACAAATTAAATGATTGGTATAATAATCCTAACAAAAAGGCTCTATTGCTTAAAGGTGCCCGTCAAGTTGGAAAGACGACCACAATACGTGAGTTCGCAAAATCTCACTACAAAAATTTCATAGAAATCAATTTTGAACAGACTCCTTTAACAAAAGAAGCATTCGCTGGCAATCTCGATGCTAAAAGCATAATATTAAATCTTTCATCAATGGGTTACGGTCCATTTGAAAAAGACAAGACACTGATTTTTTTAGATGAGATACAAAGTTGTCCTCAAGCACGTACTGCAATTAAATTCTTAGTAGAAGACGGTAATTTCGATTATATAGAATCAGGTTCATTATTGGGAATAAACTATAAAGACGTATCGTCGTACCCTGTAGGCTACGAACAGCACGAAGATATGTATCCTCTTGATTTCGAGGAATTTTTATGGGCTTGTGGAATTAATGACGAGATAATCGATGTATTAAGGAATTCATACGAGAACATCTCCTCAGTACCTGAATTGATACATAAACAAATCATGGAACGTTTCCGTCAATATCTGATTATAGGCGGAATGCCGGAAGTCGTAAACACCTTTGTTTCAACGAAAGACATCAATCAAACGAAACAGATTCAAGCGAATATAATCTCAAGTTATAGAGACGACATCGCCAAATATGCAGGCAAAGAAAAACATCTCGCCAAAAAAGTCTTTGACTCCATTCCTGAACAACTCTGCAAAAAAGATAAGCGTTTCGTATTGTCAGACTTAGAGAAAGGTGCTTCGCAACGAAAATACGGCGATGCTACAGAATGGCTTGTAGATGCTGGAATAGCATATTTCTCTTTCAACACTTGCGCTTTTGAACTGCCTTTCAGTTTTTATGAGAAAAGGAATTTGTATAAACTCTTCATGCATGATGTCGGATTGCTTTCGCATATTAGTTTTTCCAATCTGCTTTTCAATATCTTACAAGGTGACATATCAATAAATGAAGGTGCATTGACAGAAAATTTTGTTGCGACAGAACTGAAAAAGAAAGGCAGAGATCTCAACTACTACGACAAAAAAAGCAAGCATGAATTAGATTTTATCTTTGCCGAAAACGATAAAATATCTATCATTGAAGTCAAATCCGGAAACAATTATAAATCACATGCTTCATTAAACATGGCGACGAGAGATTTCAACGACAGAATAAACAGAGCGATTGTCCTCAGTAAATTCAATGTTGAAAAACAGGACGATATAATCTATTACCCATTATATATGGCAATGTTTCTGTAATTACTTAAATAACAAGGGACGCGGCAAGCCACGTCCCTACAACTGTTAATTGTACATTGTCAATTGTTAATCGAATCGCTCGGGTTCTCATTCGCTGCTTTCCACGAGCGCAGCGAGACGGTGGCGACGGTTATTATCGTTATTATCAGAACAGCAACTACATAAACCCAGACCGACATCTCGGTGCGATAGACAAACTGCTGCATCCATCTGTCGATGATGTAATAACTTATCGGTATCGCTACAGCGGAACATATCGCTACGATGTAAAGATATTTTTTGTTGAACATCTTTAATATTCCCATCGCCGACGCTCCATGTATGCGACGTATTCCAATCTCACGACGTTTGTATTGCGTCTCAAATAAAACCAATCCGAAAACACCAATGATGGAAATCATTATGGAAAGAAATGAAAACATGGTGACGAGCGTGGAGAGTTTGTCTTCAGTCTGATACTGTATTGCGAGCTCATCATCGAAGAATTTGAGTTCCTGCGGCTCCATGTATGGCACGAACCTCTCAAGAATATCTTTTATATATTTTCTCAGTTCTTTGAAGTCGGCTCTGGCAGCTACTCTTAAGTAAACCTGATTAGGTTGTCGCCATCCGTATTCTCCGAAGACCAAGAATGCAAAAGGTTCTATACCATACTGCAATGGTTGCGAATTAAAATTCTCACTGATTCCAATTATAGGAGTCAGTCCATCACCATCAGAAAGATGAGCTTGTATGGTAGTTCCTAACTCAATACCGAATCTATCAGCAGCTTCTCTGTTGAAGATAAGCACTCCATTTTCAGACTGCTCGTCTGACGGCATGAAATCGCGGCCTTCTTCTATCCCGATTCCCATCATCTGCAAGAAATTCCATGAGACAGGATAAGCACTAAAATTAATCCACTGATCTTTATACTTGCGAGACCACCCCATGTGAGCCATGTCAACCAAACGATCGTCACCATACGCCACATCCAAGATATTAGGATTCTTTTTCAACTCATCAGTAAATGCGTCACGCTGCGTATAGTCCAACTCGCCACCTCCACCCACAAGCGAGTAAGGAACCTCTATCGTGTAAAGTTGTTCTTCGTCAAATCCCATCTCATATTTAAGCATGTATTTATGTTGCTTCTGAATGAATAAAGAACAAATTATCAACGAGATAGAAATAACATACTGTATTCCTACTAACGAATATCGCATGATCTTTCCAGATTTCGTGGCTTGGAACGAGCCTTTCATCACCAAAGCAGGATTGAACTTTGTGATAT
>SUWU01000003.1 GCA_015061295.1 Lentimicrobiaceae bacterium | reverse complement strand
GCATAGCGCAGTCCGGCTAGCGCACCTGCTTTGGGAGCAGGGGGTCGCAGGTTCGAATCCTGCTACCCCGACAGAGAAAATCAAGGAGTTACAGAAATTGTGACTCCTTTTTTATTTGCCAAAAATCTGGGTTGAAATGGTGGTTTTAGCCTATTTGTTTCAACTGTGGCATCAACCGAAAATGGTCTTAATCATAAAGATGTTTTAAAACTAAATCTAAAATTTTCATTTGTTTTAAACTTTATGTTAAAAAAGTTGTAACTTTTATCTAAGATGCCGAATATCTGATGTGCGCTTCTACTATCTGCATATAGACCAAGCATAGAGCAGTTGGATGAGACCTTTTTTCTGCTAAATCTTTTTCTTATCCCACCTCGCATGTTTTAAGTAGATGACGCAGAACAAGCCGAGTAGCACGCCGTATAAGATCTCTGCTGTCCAAACCCAATGGACTTCTGTCGTCAGATGTGTCATCGCCCAGATGAATGCAACATAAACGACTAATATTATTGCTTCTAAATATAATGCTGCTGTAGTGTTGCCTGTGCCTGATACCGCTTCAAAATATGCGTTGCCAATGCCTTGAAAAATAGTGCCGAAGCATATTACATAAATCGAAGGAATAACCAACTGTATGAGATTAAGATCGTTGGTGTATATCTTGGCTATCTGTACTGGGAAAATCGCGACTAATATCATAATTGGTATTGTGCATAACAGACAGTTCTTAAGGATTTTGTTGATGGTTGGAAACACCTCGTTAGAGTAGCCTTCGCCAATAATTCTGCTTACAACTGTATTTGTTGTGGTTGCAAAAGCGAAACCAGGTGTGATAAGTATCATGTAAATACTTCTTACTATGGAAGATATACCTGTTGCTGTTTCGCCCATTTTTTCTATCAAGATGAAAAAGATAAACCATACGCTGAAAGAGAATAGCTTCTGTATCATGGTAGGTGTCGCAATTTTTAGTATCCTCTTCATTAATTCTGATTCTATCTTATGAAGCTTGAATATCCCATATTCTTTCTTTCTTAATGAGAAATAAGTGTATGCTGTAAAGAATATAAATGCTGAAACCTCGGCAAAGAACGATGCTAATGCAGCGCCTCCAATACCCATTTTTGGGAATCCGAAGTTGCCGAATATCAAACAATAGTCTAAAAATATATTAACGATAGCCATTATTATTGTTGAATATGTAATGACTTTAGTGTTGGCAATTCCTATGTATAATCCTCTGAATAAGAAGTTGAAACAAACGAATATAATACCAAACCTACGATATTTGATGTATTCTAAAGAGGCTTCATAAATATTAGGGGAGTCGATGAGCCAAAGAAGCAAAGCGTCGGAAAAGAAATATAAGATGGAGAACAATATCAGCCCTAATATCATAACGACGATAGAGCCATGTTCAAAGATAACGCCTATTCTTTCGAGTCTGCCTTCTCCAAAACGTCTCGCAACAATAATTTGTATTCCTATCGCAAAGCCTGTTGCTATGGTGGTGAAGACGAAATAAAACAATCCTGCAAGCATCGACGCTCCTAATGCAATAACGCCTACATGACCTAAAAAAGCAGTGTCGGTGAAGTTGATGATCGTCTGAGCCATATTACCCAACATAATCGGCAAGGCAATAGCCCATATCTCTTTATTCGTTATATGTGTTCTGTCGTTGAATGTCATAACGTTATGATATTAAAATAAAATTATTGTAATAACGCGAAATTACGCAAAATAATCGTATCTTTGATTACAAACGAAAATCATTATGAAAAAAAATAAATATCTGATAATCATATTGTTGTTTTTGATGCCTTTGTGTGTTTCCGCACAATCGGTGTCTGCAACTTTTTTTAATATCCCTCAACAAAAAGTGTATCTTAACGCTTATACAGGATTGTATATGGAAGTGCTCGACTCTGTGATGATGTCGAATGATAAAAGAGTGGAATTTAATACTACCATGAAAACAGGAATGTATCAACTTGAGACAGAGTTCGGTGAGACATTAGATTTTATCTATGATGATGCTCCTGTGAGAATAGTTGTGAAAGATATTGATGATATTAACTCAATAGGGTTTGTCGATTCTCAAATTAATATCAATTGGTACGCATATCTTATCATGAAAGAACGTACTCTGAACTCTCTCAATATTTTAAAACCTGTCCTCCGAGAATATGATAAAGAATCTGATTTCTACATCAAAGCAAAAAATGAATATCAATCGTTACAAGATAACTTTGTATCTTACACTGATTCTATCATGCTTGATAATAATTATGCTTCACAACTTATTAAAGTTGATAGATTTACACCCTTAAATCTCGATTATGACTTTAAGAAACAACGCGATGATTTAGTTGCTAATTTCTTTAATGATGTGGATTTTAACAATCTATCACTTATTCCTACTAACGTGTTGACAACCAAAATAATCGATTTTCTGTCGATTCTACAAACATCGGAACAAAATTATGAACAGCAGATATTGTCGTTCATACTTGGAATAGATAAAGTGTTATATCTCGCATCCACGAATTTTGAGATGTATAAATTTGTTTTTCAATATCTTATAGAAGTCTTTCAAGAGTTGTCGATAAATGAAGTGGTCGATTACATGACGAGAATACCTTATTCAGAAAACCTTGATTGTAGTGAGGAAGAATATAATGAGTTACTCTCTATAGTTGAATTTAATTCAAGAGTGAAGATTGGAAATCTTGCTAAGAATATCTCTGGAACGACAATCTTTGACGAAGAATTTGATATGTATGATATTGATAGTAAATTTACTATCGTTTACTTCTGGTCATATACCTGCGAACATTGTCGAGAAAATATCAAAGATTTGAAGATTTTCTTAGATGAAAATCCCGACTTTTCTCTTGTAGCAGTCAGCGTTAAGGGTGATATTAAAAAGATAAAGAAACTGATAAAAAAAGTTAAGATAAAAGGCTATTTCTATCACGATGGTTTGGAATGGGAAACACCTTTTGTTGATGATTATGCAATTTCTGCAACACCAAGTTTCTTTATCTTAGATAGTGATAAAAAGATATTATATAAGCCTTTTGATTTTAATGAGTTAAATGATTTTGTTAATTTAATTATAAAACAATGAAGAAGATATTTCTAAGTATTTTTGTAGTATTATCTTTAAGCGTTTTCGCACAAAACGAAGAGCAACAATGGGTCGATTCAGTTTTTAATTCATTGACTCTTGAACAAAGAGTAGGTCAGTTGTTTAATCTTAGAGCTAATCAACCTAATAAAGATTTTGATACTAACATTGATGAATATATTGAAAGATATAACATTGGTGGCGTGACGTTTTTCAGGACAGACGCGTCAAAATTGCTTGAGCAAGCTAATGAATGGCAGTCGATGGCACAGACTCCAATGATGATAGCTATAGATGGAGAGTGGGGTATTGGTATGAGAATTAACGATGGATTGTCATATCCTTATCAGATGACACTCGGTGCTATTACCGATAACTCACTGATAACAGAGATGGGTTGTCAGATAGCGGAACAATGTGTGCGACTTGGCATTAATGTTAACTTTGCTCCAACAGTAGATGTAAACAACGAACCTAACAATCCTGTCATTGGATTCCGTAGCTTTGGAGAAGATCCTGATAACGTGGCTCGTAAAGGCGCTGCTTATGCCTTGGCGCTTCAGAACACCGGCGTGCTTCCTACAATGAAACATTTTCCTGGTCATGGTAATACTTCCACCGACTCACATCATGCACTGCCTGTCATCAAAAACTCTCTCGAAGAGATAAAAAGAATAGAATTATACCCATTTAAATATCTTATCGATGAAGGAGTGAATGGTGCGATGGTAGGACATCTTTATTTTCCTGCTTTAGAACCTATTGAAAATCAATCATCATCTCTTTCTAAAAATATCGTCACCGACCTCTTGAAAAATGAGATGAATTATGATGGAATAATATTCACCGATGGTCTCGAGATGAAAGGTGCTTACAATGGAATGGATCCTGATAGTGTATGTCTTCAAGCTCTTATGTCGGGAAACGACATACTTCTTCTGCCAATAAATGTGGCGCCATCCATGAAAATTATTATCGATGCCGCGAGAAATATTCCCGAAGTAAATAATAGAGTAGAGGAGAGCTGTAAAAAAATATTAAGACATAAATATCAATTGGGATTGAATAAATATCAATATAGACATCTCGAAAGATTAAACAACGATTTAAATCAAAATAGATATTATAATCTGAAACAACGTCTTTATAACGAGGCTGTTACAATGTTGAAGAATGATAAAGAAATTCTTCCTCTGAAAGATAATACAAATAAAAGAGTTGCAGTGGTGTCTTTTGGAAAAGATAATCTTATATCTCAGTTGCTGAATGAGAAAGGTGTGAAAAATACACCATTTTTATTTGATGAAAATTCATCTAAAGAAGAGATAAAAAGAACAGCAAAACAATTGAAATCATATGATTATATCATAGTAAATATCAGAAATACATCTAATTATCCTTCTAGGAATTATGGTATCACATCAGGTATGAAGGATTTTCTTAGCAACCTAAGAAAAAGCGATAAAGTGATTTTTAATCTCTTTGGAAGTCCTTATGCCTTAGACAGGTTGTCTCTCGATAAAAAAGCCGATGCTGTAATAGTGGGCTACGAAGACAATCAAATGGTAGCTGACGCTATAGTAAATATTATTGTGGGTGACTTGTCACCGAAAGGAAAACTTCCTGTTTCTCTGATGGATTATAAATGCGGTCATGGTCTGTCGTATTCTAATCACTTGTCTCCCGAGTCTCTTCCTTATTCTTTGATAGAGAATGAGTCAACACGTAAGATTGATTCTGTCATCAATGATGGAATTGAAAAGAAAGCTTTGCCAGGTTGTCAGGTCCTTGCTATGAAAGATGGTAAAATTATATATGAGAAAAATTATGGAAAGTTTACCTATGAAGGAAATCGTAATGTTGACAGTGATGCTATCTATGATATTGCTTCCCTTACTAAATTATTTGCATCAACATTTGCTTTGATGAAATTGTATGATGACGGCATGATAGATCTTAATTCAACATTAGGTTCTTTCTTTCCATTTCTAAATCAATCTGATAAAGGAGAGATAAAGCTCATAGAGTTTCTTACTCATCAGTCGGGATTGACACCATGGATACCTATATATAAGATGACTCTCGATGGTGATAACGAAGTTGACAAATCGATATATAGAACTTCAATAGATGAGACGCATACACTGAGAGTGGCAGAAAATCTATATATATCAAAAGATTATGTTTATGATATTTATGACACTATAATGAAATCGCCTCTTAAAGATAAAGTGTATAAATACAGTGACTTAGGATTTTATTTCATACCTAAGATAGTAGAGTCGCTTGCCAACAAATCATTTGAATCTTATCTGACGGAAAACTTCTTCGCTCCTTTGAATTTAAATTATACTTGTTTCAGACCATTGTTGTATCATGATAAAGATAACATCGTTCCTACAGAGAACGACACTTATTTCAGAATGCAGCTGTTGTGTGGCGATGTGCATGATCAGACTGCGGCTTTATTTGGTGGTGTCTCCGGTCACGCAGGTCTGTTCTCTAACGCTAAAGACCTTGCTGTCATGATGCAGCTTCTCCTTGATGGAGGTTATGCCAACGGAAGACAATTTATATCTGAGGAGACTATAAATTATTTCAACACAGCGCACTTTGCTGATAATAAAAATAGAAGAGGAATTGGTTTTGATAAGCCTGATTTAGACCCTGAAGCAAAATATTATACACCATCAAAACAATCGTCGATGAGTAGCTTCGGTCACTCGGGATTTACAGGCACATTCGCCTGGGCCGACCCAGAAAACAATCTGATAGTGATATTCTTATCTAATAGAGTTTATCCCGACTCAAACAACAATAAATTGTCAGAACTTAACATCAGAACCATAGTTCACGACCTGTTCTATGATGCTGTAAATAATGAATAATGTACAATGAGTAGTTAACAATTATTCTATTGTTACACATTGTACATTATTCATTGTAAATTGTTAATTGTAAATTGTTAATTATTTCTTAAAGTATCTATTAAACAAACCTTCGAAGCCTTTGCCGTGACGAGCTTCGTCTTTTGCCATTTCGTGGACAGTGTCGTGGATAGCGTCGAGATTACGTTCTTTGGCGATACGAGCGATGCGCATCTTGTCTTCACAAGCGCCACATTCAGCTTGCATACGTTTCTCTAAGTTTGTCTTGGTATCCCAAACCACGTCGCCTAACAACTCAGCGAACTTAGCGCAATGTTCTGCTTCTTCCCAGGCGTAGCGTTTGAAAGCCTCAGCGATTTCTGGATAACCTTCGCGGTCTGCTTGACGGCTCATTGCCAAATACATTCCGACTTCTGTAGCTTCACCCATGAAGTGAGCGTTGAGGTCTTTAATCATATCGTCGCCAGTGCCTTTAGCGATACCTATAACGTGTTCTGTCACGAAGTTCAAAGCAGCTCCTTCTTCAAGGACATTCCATTGAACTTTTTGTTTACATTGTGGACAGATTTCTGGAGCGGTCTCACCTTCATGAACATAACCGCAAATAGGACATGCAAATTTTTTATTCATTTTGTTATTTTTTAAATGGTTAATTTATTTTTTTATTAAGACGCATCAATGTTTATTTATTTTTGCAGGTATCATTGATACGTCTCTACATTGTTAATTGTTAATTGTTAATTGTCAATTCTTAATTCTTAACCGCGTGTTTATATCCCTTCACTTTATTCCAGTCGCCGCGAGTGAAGTCAGGGAATTTGACAGGCATTCCGTTGTTCTCTATTGAAGCTGCTGTCAACTCACCGAGACATGACCACTCAGCAGCGTCATATACATCCTGGTCTAAAGGAAGACCGTTCTGCAGACAGTAAATCAGACGATAATCCATGATGAAATCCATGCCGCCATGACCGCCAACCGATTTTGCTTTCTCTTCAATATCTTTGGCGATAGGGTGTTTGTAAGCAATCATCAATGAATCTCTTACTTCATTAGAGACAAAACCATGTTCATCTAATTTTTCATGATCTGGAATGACGTCAGAAGGGATGTTTTCTTCTTTCAAAGTAAATCCTTCGATAGGATATTTGTTAGCGAAGCCTTCTGTTCCTGTAAGCTGATATAATCTGTCGTAAGGACGTGGAGTATAAACGTTATGTTGAATTAAAATAGTTTTACCTTTATTTGTCTTTATCAAAGTCGATGTCATATCGCCATTGGCAAACTCTTCCGTTCCCATCATCTCTTTAGCTATTTTCTTGCCGTTATAAGAAGGTGTTGACATTGATACGAGATATTCCATTTTATCACCTCTATGAATGTCTAAGACTTGACAGACAGGTCCTAATCCGTGAGTTGCATAAACATCTCCAGCATGATCTTGGTTGAACTCTAAACGCCAATTACCTTGATAATGAGCCCAGAAAGGTTCTAAGTTATGAATATATGCACCTTGAGCGTGAATAACTTCGCCGAAGAGACCTTGTTGTGCCATGTTGAGGCAAGTCAGTTCAAAGAAGTCGTAGCAGCAATTTTCCAACATCATGCAGTGACGTTGTGTTTGTTCTGCCACATCAACGAGTTGCCAACATTCCTCGACACTTGTAGCTGCCGGCACTTCAAGAGCGACGTGTTTTCCGTGTTGCATCGCATAGACAGCCATCGGGACGTGGTTTACCCAGTCTGTACAGATATAAACCAAATCGATGTCATCGCGCTTACATAGTTCTTTCCAACCTTCCTCGCCACTATATTCAGCGCATTCAGGGAGATTCTTGGCTTTTATAACATTATTTTGTACTGCTGTAACTCTTTCTGGCAATAAATCACATAAAGCCTTAAACTCCACACCTTCAATATGTGAGATACGATTGACAGCATCAGCGCCACGCATACCCAAACCGATGAAACCCATTCTAACAACAGGAATAGGATCAACGGCAAGTTGCAAAACACTCTTCTGTCCTTCAACGCGCTCTGGCTCCGAAAAGATTATCATGTTATCTTTTACAACATAATTGCGATCAGACTTGACATCTGATGAACAGCTTGAAACAAAGATACTTGCGACAAGCATTAAAATAATGAACAAATTATTCTTTACCATATTTCTGATATGTTTTATTTGCTTGTAAAAATAATAATTTTATCCGTATCAAGTTGTATTGTTTAATTTTTTATTTTTACAAAAAAAATGAATATGGAAAACTTGAGTGATATAGTATTAAACTTCAATGTGAAAGAAGTAATTACCGATGTTAAACCTCTCGGTGAAGGTCTTATTAATGATACTTTTAGAGTCTTTGTAGAAGGAAACGACACTCCTAAGTATGTGTTGCAACGTATCAACAATGCTATTTTTCAAGATGTTGATATGCTCCAAGATAATATTGAAAAGGTGACAAATCATATTCGTAAGAAACTTATTGAGAGGAATGAGAATGATATTGATCGTAAAGTGTTAAATTTTATTAAGACAAAAGATGGCAAGAACTACTATTTTGATGGAGAGAAATATTGGCGTCTGATGGTCTTTATCAATGACTCGTTTACATATCAAGCTGTCACGCCAGAATATTCATATACAGCAGGTTTGGCCTTCGGTGAATTTCAGTCGATGCTTTCTGATATTGAGGAAACTTTAGGTGAAACGATTCCGAGTTTTCATAATATAGAGTTACGTCTTAATCAATTGAAAGATGCTGTTGAAAAAGACGCTGTCGGTCGTGTGAAAGAAGTGAGATATTATCTTGATGAGATTGAGAAAAGGGCAGAGGCTATGTGTCTTGGCGAACAACTTCATCGTGAAGGTAAGTTGCCAAAGCGTATCTGTCACTGCGATACTAAAGTCAATAACATGCTTTTCGACAAAGATGGCAATGTGTTATGTGTGATAGATTTAGATACAGTAATGCCGAGTTTCATCTTCTCCGACTTCGGCGATTTCTTGCGCTCTGCTGCTAATACCGGTGCTGAAGACGACAAGAATCTCGACAATGTTGATTTCAATATGGAGATTTTTAAGGCTTTCACCAAAGGTTATTTGGAAGGGACAAAGTCGTTCCTGCTTCCTGTTGAAAGAGAAAACCTTCCTTACGCTGCGAAGTTGTTCCCTTATATGCAGACCGTTAGATTCTTGGCAGATTATATCAACGGCGATACCTATTATAAGATACAATATCCTGAGCATAACTTAGTCCGCACTAAGGCTCAATGGAAACTTTTTGAATGTGCAGAGAAGAAAGAAAATGAAATGAAAGAATATATCATATCTCAGGATTATTGTAATGATATTTGATGATTTAAAATCTTTAAGACACAACAAAATATTAAATTACTAATTAAAATTAAGCATTATGAAAAAGTTTTTACTTTTAACAGTGATGTGCATGATTGGTTTGGCTGGCACCATTAAAGCACAGCAAACAATTATTATTGGTGAAGATGGCACTACGCAACTGATGAATTTACCGATACAAGTGTCTTTTAATTATTCTATCTCACAGCAGATTTATACAAGATCAGAGATGAATAACACCTTGGGTGACATCACTTTTGTCTCTTTCTACCAAATCAACGATCAGATATATACACGTAATCTGGCGATTTACATGATGAATACAGACAAAGAAGTATTTGAAGGCAGTAATGACTGGGTGTCTATGACAAGTGCCGACCTCGTTTATTCAGGTGAAATTACAACATTGGGTACAGATCAATGGATTGAGATAGAACTACAAAATACTTTTGCTTATCAAGGTGCTAACATATTACTTTGTGTAGTTGACAACACAGGAAAGTGGGAGCGTGATGACCTTAATTTCTGTGGTTATACAACAGAAGATGGAAAGAGAAGCTTAAACGCAAGACAAGACGACTTGCCATACAATATTTCTGATCTAAGTCAAGTGAAAGGCACCAATTTAAATAGGCTTAATAAAGTTCAATTCACAATGACTTCAGAGCCAGGTTTGGTGATGTATAATGATGATGACATCAATCTTGGCGCTATATCTTTAGGTGAATATTGGACAGAAAAAGAAGAAGCTTCGGTAAATGTAACTATTGGTGCTATCGAAAGAACAATAGTGTCTGTCACTCATGACAACGATTTTTTCATCCTCTCTGATATAGACTATACAACAAATCCTATCAAATTCAATGTCACATACAACAAAGAAGCATCAGAAGGAACCTATGAAGGGACACTTACTGTGACAGCTGCAGAAGGCGATGTGTTGGAAGTGGCGATGACAGCTGTCGTATATAATCCTATAGAGCCAGATGTCTTTGAACTCGCAAGAGAAATCACATTCACAGACGATGCTTATTCCGACACTCCAGATTTTACAACATTATATGACGATTATATGCTGCCAAATGAACAAGAAAACGACTTGACTCCTGATGCAGTTTATGCCTTTTCTTTAGAAGATAAGAAGATTATCACGGCGGAGGTTGATGGTGAAGGTGGTTTCTATGCCATCTACAAAGCCGATAGCTTAGATAATGGCAATGGACCTAAAGCTACAAATACTTACAAAGGCGAAGACGTGATCCTCTCAACAACCTTCTCATATGGTTTTGAAGATGATAATGTTATTGATGACTTTACAATACAAGACCTCGATGAACATAAAGACCACAGCTGGAAAATAGAAGACAGTACTTTAGTGTCGTATTCTTACGTAGGCTGGTATGATGAGAATAACGAATGGACAACAATCAACAAGGCTGATGAACGTATCATTACCAATGATGCTTATACCATCACTCCATATACTGTTTTAACATTCGACATACAAAGAAAAAGTGCTAAATATCAAACTTTAGCAATAGAGGTGACACAAGATGGTGAGAACTTCATTAAAATAGGAGAGGTGCAAGTACATCCTGAATGGATAGAGCAACCAAGCAACAAACCTTACTACAAAGAACTATTCGATGAGAATGGTAATTATATCACGTTAAGAAGAATTAACTTCGGGGATGCTTTTGTTGCTGCAGGTCTCGAATATGGAGATTATAACATCTCTCTACACACAAACAACGAAAGCACCGGCACCCTTATCGTTGATAACTTAACCTTGACAGAAAGAGCGGGAGCTTACGAGGCCGGCAACTATTATTTAGTGGCAGCAGCGAAAAGCGCTTTCTCAGTAAATATAGAATTACAAGATGTTATCACCGAACCAGATGGTATATATAATCCAATAGAACACTCTACAACATTTAATATCTATCCAAATCCTGTTAATGATGTTCTATATATAGAAAACTCTGACATTGTAGAAGAAGTGACAATATACAACATTACAGGTGTTATTGTATATAATGAACGGTGTACAAACAATAATGTACAAGTTGATATCGCTGAATTAGAAGCTGGCGCCTATATCATTAAAGTAAGAACAGAAAATAATGAAACTATAAATCGTTTTATAAAGAAATAATTCATGAGGAACTTTAACATGAAAAAAAAATAATTCACATTAATAAATGTAAATTGAATAAAAAAAAAATATATATTTGTCGCAAAAGAAAAAAAGAGTATAGAAATGTAGATTAACATAATTATCATTAATTTAATTACTAACTTTAAATTTAAACAGTATGAAAAAGTATTTACTTTTGACAGTAATGTGTGTACTGGGTTTATTTGGAACCCTTAGGGCACAAGAAACGTCGTTTTCGTACGATTTTAACGACGGTACACTTACAGGCTGGAATACTATTGATGCCGATGGTGACGGCTTCGGATGGGAATTAGCTCCGCCAAGTAATAACTACTCAGGCGTAGATAACACTTATGGTGTTTTTTCTATGACATATCGTGGCGCATTAACGCCTGACAATTATCTCGTGACAGCAAGTAAGTATGCAATCACAGCAACATCTAAGCTTACATTCAATCACATGAATGCTGATTATAGTTTCCCATTGGAAGGTATAGGTGTAGGTGTTTCTGAAAACGGCACAGACTTCGAGATGGTGTGGAGCTACAAATATACCTCTGGCGCCATGGCTTGGAATGAGGATGTAGTAGATCTCTCTGCTTATGCTGGTAAAGAACTTTATGTAGCTATCCGTCACTATGATTGTAATGGTGATGGTGGCACAGGTTTAAAAGTTGACAACATCGTCTTGACATCAGATGGTGGTAGCGAAGGCGGTAGTGAAGGTGGTAGTGAAGGTGGTGAAGACATAGAACCAACACCTGGTGAAACACAATTAATTACTCTCGGTAGCGGTGATTTGTCTTCTCCTCAAATTCCATTCAACACATGGTATAACTATGCAATTTCACAGCAGATCTACACAGCAGAGGAATTAGCTGCAGCTGGTCTTACAGAAGGTACAATCAAATCAATAGGCTTCAAATCAGCTCATACACAGACAGCAGATCGTAATGTGAAGATCTATATGTTGAATACTGATAAAGCTTATTTTACAACAGACAACAATACATCAGCACCTATGGAAGCTGTTACAGCTGATAACTTAGTATATGATGGTACTATGAATATTGTAGCTAAAGATGAATGGTTCTCAGCAGAATTTACAACACCATTTGAATACACAGGAAGCAACATCCTTGTATATTTTGTTGATTACACTCAAAGTTATACAGCAAGTGAATGTCTCTTCTATACATATGCAACTGAAAATTACACTGCTTTATATGATAGACAAGATAATGAAGAATATCTTCCTTATGATTCACATAATGGATTAGTATTAAATTATAAGAACCAAGTACAATTTGGTATTGCATCAGACAATACAACACCTGGTGATGCTGCTACAACATTCGCTTTCAACTTCGATGATGGTACATTCACTGGTTGGAGAACATTTGATGCTCCTGACGCTTATTGTTTCGGCTGGCAGATCTCTCCAGAAGATGCTGTTTTAGGTACATTCTACCAAGGTACAGATGGTACTGATTGTGCTGTTTCTGTATCAGCTAATCCATTGACAGGTGATCTCTACAAACCAGATTCATATCTCGTTACAGAAGAAGCTTATTTAATAACAGCTACTTCTAAATTATCATGGAACATGAAGACTCCGTTCGCTACATCAGCAGAATACTATGAAGTAGTGGTTTCTTCAGATAACAATACTTTCACAGCTATATGGAGCGAAGAGAAAAATAATGTTAATAATCTGACAGCTAAAGAAGTAAGTCTTGCTGAATATGCTGGTCAAACATTATACATTGGTTTCCATCATTACAGAGAGACAAGTAATGCTAATGCAGGTTTCTTATGCATCGATGATGTTGTTTTATCATCAGAGGATGGCGGTGAAGTAGAGCCACAAGCTCCAGCAGCACCAGCTAACTTAGTTGCAGAAGCAGCAGGTACAAACTCAATAGTATTGACATGGGACGCTGTTGAAGGCGCAACAACATACAAAGTCTATGACGAATACGATGTTATCGCTACAACAGAAGAAACAACATACACAGTTGAAGGTTTAGCCGCAGCAACAAACTACTGCTTCGTAGTAACAGCTGCTAATGAAGTAGGCGAATCATTCGCTTCAGCACAAGCTTGCGCTACAACAGCAGAAGAACAACAAGGTGGTAGTACAGCTCAGACATTTATTGTTGGCGAAGATGGAACAACAACATCAGTAGATTTGCCATCTCAATTCTATTATAACTATGCAATATCACAACAGATATATACTGCTGCTGATATGAATAACACTGTCGGAGATATTACAAAGGTAGCATTCTATCAATTAGGAGATCAGACTTACGAATATGTACGTAATTGGTCTGTTTATATGGTAAATACCGACAAAGAGGTGTTTGAAGGTGAACAAGGTTGGGCAACAGTAACAAACGCTGACCTCGTTTTCGAAGGTACAGTTACAACTCCTGGTAAAGATCAATGGCTTGAAGTTGAACTTCAGACTCCATTCAGCTATGCTGGTTCTAATCTCCTTTTGTGTGTAGTAGATGAAACTGGACAATTTAATGCTAATCTTCCTTTCAAAACATTTGATGTGGAGTTAGAAGGAGATAATGTTGGTGTTTCTATCTGCAATTACAATGATAATAACCCTTATGAACTTGATAATCTCTCATGGGGAATACTTGATAACAGCCGTAACACAGTTCAATTCTCAATCATTTCTGAACCAGGTTTGTCAGTTCTTCCTAAAGATGGTATCAATCTCGGTACAATTCAATTAGGCAACTTCTGGCCAGAAAAAGCAGAAGCATCTGTTAACGTATCAGTAAGCGCAGTAGAAAGAACAGTAGAATCTATCACATGTGACAACGACTTCTTCGTTCTCTCGGAGATAGACCTTACAGCAGCTCCTATTAAGTTTACTGTTGGTTATGACAAAACAGCAGGAGCTGGCACATACAATGGTACCCTCACAGTAACAGCTGTAGAAGGTGATGTTGTAGAGCTTCCTATGACAGCTGTTATCTATAACGCAGTAGAACCAGACGTATTTGAACTTGCAAGAGAAATATCTTTCACAAACGATGCTTATTCAGATACTCCAGATTTCACAACATTATACGATGACTATGTATTGCCAAATGAAGGTGAAAACGGCTTTGCTCCAGATGCAGTCTATACATTCTCATTAGAAGGTGAAAAGATTATCAACGCTGAAGTTGAAGGCGAAGGCGGTTTCTATGCTATCTACAGAGCCGACAGCATTGGCGAAGGAAAAGGTCCTCAAGCAAACAATAACTACAACGGTACAGAGACAGTTCTTTCTACAACATTTGAATACAACTTCGATGATAACAGCTTAGATGCTTTCTCAATGATCAACTATGACGAATATCCAGAACATTGCTGGGTTATAGAAGATGGCGTATTGGTAAGTTATTCTTATAAAGGATGGTATGATGAAAATGATAACTATGTATGGATGAGTGATGCTGATGAAAGGTTAATAATGAATACAGCTTATACTATCACTCCTAATTCTGTTTTAACATTTGACATTGCTAAAGATCAATACGCATGGGAAAATATTATTATTGAAGTTACACAAGATGGTGAGAACTTCTTTGAGTTGGGTACAGTATATCGTAATGACTATGATGAAGGATGGACAGAAGGTAGAGTTGATGTCGGTTCAGCATTCATCGCAGAAGGTCTTGCTTATGGCGACTATAGAATCGTATTACACCACGATGTGCAAGGTGCAGGACGACTCAATATCGACAACCTCAAGTTAACAGAAAGAGCTGGTGTTTATGAAGCAGGTGACTACTATTTAGTAGCAGCAGCTAAAGAAGCTTTCACATTGAACGTAGAATTACAAAATGTTGGTGGTGAACCTATCGAGCCAGAAGTTAAAGACTATCGTATAGCAAGTATCGAAGGTGTAACATATACAGAATACACTTACGAATCAGAAAATTCTAATAAAGTTGTTGAGATCAACAGCGATGGTTTAATCGATGTTTTGGAATACAACGAAGATGGTACATTAGCAGGTTATACAACAACAAGCGGCACTGATGTTATAACAGAAGTTGAATACATCTATGAAAATGGTAAATTGGCAGGTTATAGCGAAGTAGCACAAGGTTGGACAGGCCCTATAACAGAAGATGCTACTTTCGTTTACAATGCTGAAGGCCAAATTACGGAAGTTGTATCATCAAAGATGACTACACAACTCACATACAATGCTGAAGGCTTGGTAACAGAAAAACTTGCTCTCTATGGTGAAGACATCGACTCAAAAGAAGTTTATGATTATGAAAACGGCAGACTCATCAGAAATTCATATTATGGCTACGACTCATGGGAAACAATGGATTTCTATTTAGGTGAAGTTTATGAATATGAATATGATGTAAATGGTAACTGCATAAAAGAAAATCAATATTTCGTAAATGATGATGAAAGCTGGACATTGTTCTGTGTAAATGAAATCTCACATAATATGACTGTAGCTTATGAAGATGTATTCTACTTTGAATATCCTCACTTAGCTATCCTCAACCCAGCTGAACCTTCACATAACAACATCATAACAAAAGAATATTCATATTATCTAGACGGTGACACACAACATTCACACGTTGAGACAATCTACAACTACAACCCAGAATTACCAGCTGACGAACCAACAGTTCCAGCTCCAACAAACTTGGTTGCAGAAGCATTGAGCGAAACAGAAATTAAATTGACATGGGATTCAGAAGAAGTAGATGGCTTCACAATTTATCAAAATGGTGAAATCGTTGGCTTAGGCTTAACAGTTACAGAATATACAGTAACAGGCTTAACAGCAGGTACAGAATATTGCTTCACAGTAACAGCTGTTATTGGTGATGAAGAGTCAGCTCATTCAAATGAAGCATGTGCTACAACAAATAATGCTCAACAAGGTATAGGAGCTCCAACAAATATCACAGCTGTAGCAACAGGTGCTAACTCAATCTTATTATCATGGGATGCAGTTGAAGGAGCTGCTGGTTACGGTATCTATCTTGATGGTGAATGGCTCGCTGGTTTCGTAAATACAGTTTTAGAATATGAATTTGTTGGTTTCTTCGATCCAGAAACAACATACTGCTTCGCAATGACAACAATAACAGAACTTGATGCAGAAGGCTATATCGCAGGTGAAACAGAACCATCAGACGATGTATGTGCAACAACAGAAGCTTCAAGTGTACTTCCTCCAACTAATATTGTAGCTGAAGCAATAAGCGACACTGAAATTAGATTGTCATGGGATGCTGCTGATGGCGCTTTAGGATATGGTATATACATGGATGGACAATTTGCTGGAGCAATACAAGAAACATCTATAGTATTTGATCAATTAGCACCAGATACAGAATATTGCTTCGCTGTATTCTCAGTCTCAGAAATAGATGCTGAAGGTTATATCGTAGGTTTCTCAGCAACATCTGATGAAGTATGTGCAACAACAAAAGGCATCGGTGTTGAAGAGTTCTCAACAGCATTCAATATCTATCCTAACCCAGTGAACGATGTTCTCTTCATCGAAAACGGCAACAACATCGAAGAAGTAAGTATCTACACTATCACAGGTGTCATGGTTTATAGTGAACAATGTGTAAGCAACAACGTTCAAGTTAATGTTTCTGAATTAGAAGGTGGTGTTTATATCATCAAAGTAAGAACAGAAAACAACGAAATCATCAACCGTTTCGTTAAGAAATAATCCATGAGGAATTAAGCAGTAGGGGCGCAAAATTTTGCGCCCCTATTTTTTTATTGTTCAACAAATATAAGTTTATCAGTATCGTAGCCTTTTTCTTCGGCGACATTAATGAGATTGTCGAGAATGTCTTTGCTAAGTTGTGGCGTCCTCGACATAATCCAAAGATATTTAGGAGAGCTACCTCCAACCAAGACATATTGATAATCCTTGTCAATCATCAGGACTCTGTAGTCGGAGTAGAAGTTTAAGAAGAAAGATACTCTTAAAAGTCCGGAGGTGTCAGTCGTTTTTGCTTTACCAATGGTCTCTTTGAATTTACCGTTCTTATATCCCGAATTGGTGACTTGTATCATACCATCGGGGAGGAGTTTGTAGTCAGCGACAACTTTCTCCATGTCGCGTTCAAAAGCATGGTCGAAACGTGCTATCTCGTACCATTTTCCAAGAAACTTGTTTAAATCGATAGCAACAGGTCGGTTGTCGATTTTCTCAGGCGTAAAGATACTTGCGAGAAACATAATGATAAAGATTTTTGTATTCATAATAATTGTTGTTTTGTTGCTATAACGTCTGATGCTTGGAAATGTTCAATTTACAATGAATAATGAATAATGTACAATGAACAATATTTTATGTAAATTATATTTTCTTTTCAAAAAAAAATGTATATTTGCAATTGTCTTCAGGGCAAGGTGAAATTCCTTTCCGGCGGTGATAGTCCGCGACTTCCTTTTTAGGAACTGACTCGGTGAAATTCCGAGACCGACGGTGATAGTCCGGATGGTAGAAGATCGTTTCTTATGAGAATTGACATTTGCCCTGAATAATAATTTATGGGCTTTTTTTATGTCATATAACGAACAAGATATAAGATACATGCGCCGAGCTATTGAGCTCGCAAAGAAAGGAGCAGGCTTCGTAAATCCTAATCCTATGGTGGGCTGTGTCATCGTGAAAAACGATATAATAATAGGAGAGGGCTACCATGAACTTTACGGCGGCTTCCATGCGGAACGTAACGCTCTGACAAAAAGTAATGCGGATTTTGATAATGCAACATTATACGTCACTTTAGAACCGTGTTGCCATCATGGGAAAACACCTCCTTGCACAGATATTATCATCGAGAAAGGTATTAAAAAAGTCGTGGTAGGTATCCTCGATCCTAATCCATTGGTAGGCGGAAAAGGAATATCAATTCTTAAAGATGCAGGAATTGATGTGGTGACAGGTGTCTTAGAAGATGAGATAAAAGAGCTTAATAAAGTTTTCTTAAAATATATTAAGACAAAACGTCCATATGTCTTGATGAAGACTGCCATGACATTAGACGGAAAGATAGCTTCCCACACCGGAGATTCAAAGTGGATAACTAATGAGAAATCGAGACAGTTGGTTCATAAGCTGCGCTCTGAGATGATGGGAATAATAACAGGAATTGGAACCGTCAATGCCGACGACCCTATGCTGAATTGCCGAATGGATAAGCATCTGCCAATAGCTAACAGCCAACAGCTAACAGCCAACATTCATCAGCCAATAAGAATCATAGTTGATACAAGAGCATCAATTTCGTTAGAAAGTCAGATAGTTAAAACTGCTAAAGATTACAGAACGATTTTGGCAATTGGTAGTTTAACAGCCAACAACCAACAACCAATGGCAAATGGCCAAAAATCAACAGTCGATAAATTAAAATCTTTTAACATTGAGATATTATGTTGCGAGGAGAAAGACGGTCATGTTGATATTAACGATTTGATAATGAGATTAGGTGAGATGGGAATAGATTCATTGTTGCTTGAAGGAGGCGCTACTATCAACGCAGCGTTTCTTGAAGCAAATTGTGTTGATGAAGTCTATGCTTTCGTGGCTCCTAAAATTATAGGCGGCACTAATTCAAAATCACCTGTCGCTGGAAAAGGAATCGACTTGATGAAAGATGCAATCATGTTGACAGATATTAAAACAGAACAATTTGATAACGATATATTAATTAAAGGTAAAATAAAGTCTCTCGACAACTGACCTTGGTGGCTCAGTGACATAGAGACTCAGCGACTTTATTATGTTCACAGGAATTATAGAAGAAATAGGAAAAGTAAAATCGATAGAGAGACATTCTAACAGCATCAAGTTGACCGTCTCTGCCCAAAAGATAATGCAGGATATGCACATAGGCGACAGCATATCGACTAACGGCATTTGTCTGACAGTAACGACATTCGACAATAATTCTTTCACTGTTGATGTCATGCCTGAGACAATGATGATGACTAATTTTAAGAATCTTAAAGTTAATGATGCTGTCAATCTTGAACGCGCTCTCGCTGCAAATGGTCGCTTCGGTGGTCATATCGTATCAGGACATATCGATGGAGTAGGGACTATCATAAAAAAATATAATGACGATAAAGCGATAAGGATGTCGTTCTCTGCAAAAGCTGAAATATTGGAACTTATAGTAAAGAAAGGTTCTATCGCCATCGATGGAATTTCCTTGACAGTGACAGACGTAGATTCTACTTCTTTCTCAGTCTCTATAATTGAACACACACAAGGAGAAACGACATTGACAACTAAGAAGATAGGCGATACCGTTAATCTCGAAAATGATGTCATCGGGAAATATGTGCAGAAGATGTTTGTAGGGAAGCGACTCGTCACTTCCGACAATATCGTAGATTTCTTAGAGTCGAACGGATTTTAATTTTGAAATAAACAAAAACATCATAAAATGGAAAACAGATTTAACACTATCGAAGAAGCTATTGAAGATTTAAGAAACGGTAAGATGATTATCGTTGTCGATGATCCAGATAGAGAAAATGAAGGCGATTTGATTTGTGCTGCTGAGTTCGCTACAACAGAAAATGTCAATTTTATGGCATCATACGCTAAGGGTCTCATCTGTATGCCGATGAGTAAAGAGTTGACACATAAGTTGAAACTCAACCAGATGGTGACAGAAAACACCGACAACCACTGTACAGCTTTCACTGTTTCTATCGACCATGTGGATACAACAACAGGTATTTCTGCTGTGGAACGTTCTATCACGGCGATGAAGTTAGTTGAAGATAATGCAAAGCCAGAAGACTTCCGTCGTCCAGGTCATATGTTCCCATTGGAGGCTCGCGAAGGCGGCGTTTTCAAACGTAATGGTCATACAGAAGCCACTGTCGATTTCATGAAAATTTCTGGTCTTAAAGAATGTGGTCTTTGCTGCGAGATAATGCGCGAAGATGGAACAATGATGAGAACGACAGAGTTGCTTCAATTCGCTGAAGAACATAAACTTAAAATCACATCAATAGCAGACCTGATAAGATACAGAAGAAGAACAGAGTCGTTGGTAGAGAAAGTGACAGAAGCTGAGCTGCCAACGAAATACGGCAACTTCGTAGCACACGGTTATATTGATAAAGTAACAGGCGAGCATCATATAGCCTTAGTAAAAGGCGACATCTCAGGAGAAGAACCTGTTTTATGTCGTGTTCATTCTGAATGTCTTACAGGCGATGCCTTTGGTTCTTTACGTTGTGACTGTGGAGAACAGCTACAGGAAGCTATGCGCAGAATAGAAGCAAAGGGCAGGGGAGTGATACTTTATCTTAAACAAGAGGGTAGAGGCATAGGTCTGATAAATAAGTTGAAAGCCTATAAGTTACAAGATCAAGGTATGGATACAGTGGAGGCAAACTTAGCATTAGGTTTTGCAGCCGACCTAAGAGATTATGGAACAGGAGCCTCAATATTATCTGATTTAGGAATAAGTAAGATTACTGTCATGACAAACAATCCTATGAAGATAACTGGTTTGAACGCATACGGTATTGAGATTGTCGGTCGTGAGCCAATAGAGATGACATGCAACGAAAAAGATGCCTTTTATCTTTATACAAAATATAAAAAGATGGGACATTTACTTCATGTAAAAGAGAAATCTAAAGATTGAAAAATTAAAAATAATAATAAATGTTGACTCGCAGTCATGTTGACTCGCAGTCTTAAAAAATAAATTGGTATGAACATAATAGAAGGAAAATTACTTGCTGAAGGTCAGAAAATAGCTATCGTAGCTGGACGTTTCAACGAAATTATTACAAACAAATTATTAGGTGGAGCTATTGATGCTTTCAAACGTCATGGTGGTGATGAAAACAATATTGATGTCGCCTGGGTACCAGGTTCTTTCGAGATTCCGTTGGTCGCTAAGAAAATGGCAGAATCTAAGAAATATGATGCTGTCATATGTTTAGGAGCTGTCATCAGAGGCGCTACTGCACATTTTGAAATGGTTGCTAAT
This sequence comes from Lentimicrobiaceae bacterium, assembly GCA_015061295.1. Classification (GTDB taxonomy): domain Bacteria; phylum Bacteroidota; class Bacteroidia; order Bacteroidales; family F082; genus Limimorpha. The sequence goes on along the minus strand of SUWU01000003.1, from coordinate 69,659 downwards.
GAGACAACTAAAGGTATTGCAACTGCAAGTTTACAGACAGGTGTCCCTGTGATATTTGGAGTTTTAACGACAGACAATATCGAACAAGCTGTTGAAAGAGCTGGATCTAAAGCTGGTAACAAAGGTTTTGAAGCTGTTACGACAGCCATTGAGATGGTTAACTTGCTGAAGCAGATATGATTTGATGATAAAAAAAAGACGCTGTAAAGCGTCTTTTTTTATTTGTGTCATGTTGACTCTCTTTAGAATGGTAAATCATCGCCATTGTCGCTCTCAAAATAATCCATGTTATTAGCAGCTTGTTCATATTGTGGAGCTGCAAATTGAGGCATATTTTGTTGAGGTTGTTGCATTGGCTGATTCTGCATCGGCTGACTTTGTTGTGCTGTCTCAATATCAAATCTGAAAGGTCTGACATCGGTGTACCATTTGCCATTAAATTCTCTCGACTCAATACTTATTTGAGCTTTGATGGTTTGACCAACAACAAAATTCTGAGCTTCTGCAACTCTGTCGCCCCAGCAAACCAAACAAACTTGTTTTGGATATTGTTCCAATGTTTCTATAATCAATTCTTGCTTTCTCCATGCGCCACGTGCGCTTGTTCCTTCGGTTAAACTTCCTAAGCGAACAACTTTACCTACAATTTCCATTTCTGTATATTTTTAATTATTGATTACTAAAGAATTAAGAAAGTATTTTATCTTTGATTCTCACTGACAAAAGTATCAAAAAATATCTTACAAAATGATGATAAATCCAATTATTTTATGTTAATTATTTTTATGATATTTTGGAATATAATATACATTATGTTAAATAGAATTTGCAAATATTAAAGGGCTTCAAGAATTAACCTAAAGCCCTTTTCTATTTCATTTGTCGATATAATTATTCAGCCGACTCAAGTGCATTAGCCTTATCGTTCATCTTAAGACGTCTGTATAATGTTAGTAATACTCTCTTAACATTCTCATCATCTGGAAGTAACTCATATGCTTTTTCAACAAATGGTAATGCTTTCTCATCATATGATTTTGCTTCTGCTATCATATCTTCATATTCCTTGACTTTATCTATTGGCAAATCGTTAGCTGTTTTATATAATTCAGCTGATTTGTCGATATACATACTGCCAATATTGATATATGGATCTACAGAGTTTGGATTGATTTCTATAGCTTTGTTATAGTATTCTAATGCTGTTTCTAAGTTATATAATGAAGACTCAGCGTTACTGTATATTGTACCTAAGATAAAGTAATAGATAGGATTATCTGTTTGTTTTGTAGCCATTTCAACAATTTGATCAATAATTTCAGCTTCTCTTTGTAATTTTAAGTATGCATTGATTTGTTCGTTGATAAGTGACTCATCTTCTGGGAATTTCTCTCTACCTGTTTGGAGATATTGTAACATAAGATCATCATTTCCTAATTCTCTATGTGCAATAGCGAGATATTGATATAATTGAGGTGCTTCGTATGAATTGTTAATCAATATATCACATAATTCAATTGTTGATTGATATTCTTTTGCTATTGTTGCATATTGTGCTGCAAAAATCAATGCTTCATTATCATTCTGACCAATTGATTTCTTTATCTCGTATGTTTTTCTCAAGTTGTTAATGGCTTCAACATAATTGTCATTTTCAATGTTTTCGTTAGCCATGATAGCGTATCTGTCTGAAATAGAAATTATTGAAGATGCAATTGATTGATATTCATCTTGGAAATACGATTGGTCTAATTCAGCTATTTTACTGAATCCTTCAAAACTCTTTTCTAACGCATTTGGCTCGATATCGTTAAATTCTGGATAAGAAGAAATATTGTAATATATGATACCGTAATAATGCCATGCTTTTGGATCGTTGATTGTCTTTTCATGTTGAACAGCATTGTCGATAGATGTCTTTGCCTTTTGAAGCATAGTCTTGGCATTGTTCATCTCCTTTTGTGATTTCTCAACTCTGTTTTGGCTTTTAAATTTTTCAGCACTTTCGATGTATTGTTGTGCGTATCTGTTATTGTTATACGCATTTTGAATCTCGCTGTTTTGTGCCAAAGCAATGTTAACCATAAAGGTTAAAACGATTGCTAATAATGTTATTCTTTTCATTTGAAATAATTTTTGTTTGTTATTTTATTGATTGTCATTTGTTTCTTCTGTAATATTAGACTCTTGCTGTTCATTGGCTAATGCTTCGTTTACCGATGTTTCTTCTTCTAATATTTCCTCTTCACTTTCGATAATGTCGGCACTAACTTTAGTGACAGCTGCTATTTCATCATTATTTTTAAGGTTGATCAAACGAACGCCTTGCGTTGCACGTCCCATCAATCTCAGAGTATCTACTGCGATACGGATCAATATACCCGACTTATTGATTATCATCAAGTCGTCTCCATCTTTTACGTCTTTAATAGCAATCAAGTCACCTGTCTTATCTGTGATATTGATTGTTTTAACGCCTTTACCGCCTCTATTTGTGATACGATATTCGGCTAATTCAGAACGTTTTCCATATCCTTTTTCAGAGACTACTAAAATATCTGATGTGCCATTAGGATCAACACATATCATGCCAACAACTTCATCGGTAGCCTCATCAGAGAGTTTTACTCCATGTACTCCAGATGCGCTTCTTCCCATTGGTCTCACAGTACTTTCGTTGAAACGTATTGCTCTACCAGAACGAAGTGCCATCAACATTTCTTGTTGTCCGTTTGTCAAACATACTGATAACAGTTCGTCGTCTTCTCTGATTGTCAATGCTATAATACCATTTTGACGTGGACGAGAATATGCTTCGAGGCTTGTCTTCTTGATAATACCTTTCTTAGTAGCTAATATCACATAATTGTTGTTAATGAAATCTTCATCGCTGAGAGTTGGAACGTTGATAAAGGCTTTTACCTTATCTCCAGGTTCGAGGTTGATAAGATTTTGGATAGCCCTACCCTTACTTGTTTTTGTTCCTTCAGGTATTGAGAATACTCTAAGCCAGAAGCACTTACCTTTCTCAGTAAAGAAGAGCATGTAGTTGTGGTTTGTAGCTACGAAGAGATGTTCGATGAAGTCTTCATCACGAGCATCGGAGCCTTTAGAGCCTTTGCCTCCCCTACTCTGTCTTCTATATTCGCTGAGGTTTGTACGTTTGATATAATTGAGATGTGAAATTGTTACTACAACAGGATCATCTGATATTAAGTCTTCAATCTTAATATCTTCAGCAGAATGTACTATAGTAGTCTTTCTTTCGTCACCATATTTCTCTTTTATTGCGAGAAGTTCTGTCTTGATGATGTCGAACTGCATATCTTCGTTATCGAGGATTTCTTGCAGATGTTGAATAAGTTTATGTAATTGTTCTAACTCATCCAATATTTTCTTAATTTCAAGACCAGCCAATTGACCGAGACGATATGCTACGATAGCAGCAGCTTGTGGGTCATCGAAGCCATATTGATCCATCAAGGCTTGTTTTGCTTCTGAAGAACCGCCCTTACAAGCTCTGATAGTAGCGATGATTTCATCGACGATGTCTATTGCTCTTGCGAGACCTTCTAATATATGAGCGCGTTTTCTCGCTTCTTCTAAGTCGTGTTTTGTGCGGCGTACTACAACCTCATGACGATGATCTACGTAATATTGAATAAGTTGTTTGAGGTTTAAGGTATAAGGACGACCGTTTACTAATGCCACATTATTTACAGAGAATGAACTCTGTAATCCTGTCATTTGGTATAACTTATTAAGAACTACACTCGAAACGGCATCTTTCTTCAATTCATAAACGATGCGCATACCTTTACGGTCGGATTCGTCTCGGATGTCGGCAATACCTTCCAATTTCTTCTCGTTGATAAGGTCGGCAGTCTTTTTAATCATGTCAGCCTTATTAGTTTGATAAGGAACTGAGGTAGCGATGATTCTCTCGTGATTGCCAGACTCTTCTATCGTTGTTTCGCCTCTTAAAATGATACGACCGTGACCTGTTTCAAAAGCATCTTTAACGCCTTCATAACCATATATGATACCACCTGTTGGAAAATCAGGAGCTTTGATATATTGCATCAATTCGGTTATAGTAATGTCTTTATTGTCGATATAAGCTATTATACCATCTACTACTTCACTTAAATTGTGAGGAGCCATATTTGTAGCCATACCTACGGCGATACCACTTGCGCCGTTGACCAAGAGGTTTGGTATCAATGCAGGAAGTACTGTAGGCTCTTTCTCGGAGTCGTCGTAGTTGTTTTGAAAATCGACAGTATCTTTATCGAGGTCAACGAGCATCTCCTCGGCTATCTTCCTCAAGCGTGTCTCTGTATAACGCATAGCAGCAGGACCGTCGCCGTCGATAGAGCCATAGTTACCTTGTCCATCGACCATAGGATAACGCATGTTCCATTCTTGAGCCAAACGAACCATGGCATCATATACTGAACTATCACCATGAGGGTGATATTTACCTAAAACTTCACCAACAAGTTTTGCTGATTTCTTGTATGGACGATTTGATAACAATCCCATATCCATCATGCCATACAAAATACGACGATGGACAGGCTTTAATCCATCTCTAACATCTGGAAGAGCACGTGCAACGATAACAGACATCGAATAATCGATGTATGAAGTCTTCATGTGATTCTCAATGTTAATAGGAATTATTTTTTCTCCTCCTAATTGTTCTTCCATCTCAATAAATTTAATATTTCTACGTTAAAATTAAGTAGCAAAAATAATAATTTTTCTCTTACATTTTACCCCCAAAATTCAATTTGACAAAAAAAAATATATGAGATGTTATTTACTGACGAGACTGCCTCACGGTGCGGATTTTGTTTGTATATTTGCACAAAATTTCCTGACAAAATAACAAAAAGGGAAATTATTTGTTTTAGAATAAATTGAAATTGAATATATGGACGCAAAATTTTCTCCAAGAGTTCGTGAAATAATGTTTCGTAGTCATGAGGAAGCAGTGAAATTGGGAAACTCTTACATTGGCTTGGAGCATATTTTCTTAGGCATTATTGATGGTAAGGATAACGACGTTACTAATATCCTCGATAAACTCAGCCTCGATATTGAGGCGTTTAAACAGAAACTTATAGCTTCAATAAGATCTAATATTGTCAAAAATGGTAATGATACTGATAATATTCCATTGACAAAGCAGACAGAGAGAGCGCTTAAGTTTACCTATATAGTGGCAAAGGAATTTGATAGTGAATTTATTGCCCCAGAGCATCTGATGCTGGCAATACTTCACGATGATAATAATATTGTTTCACAGAGACTTGAATACGAAGGTATTAACTATGACATTTTTAAGAAGATGCTAAGGAATAATAGTATTGATAAATCATATAATGACAAGGATATAACAGAGGAACCAAAAGATGTTTTCTTTGAAGATGACGATGATACAGATGATGTAAAACCTAATGAAACCACTCAGCGTAAGACATCAACCATAAAATCGAAAACTCCTGTATTAGATAATTTTGGACGTGATTTGACGAAGGCTGCTGCCGAGAATCGTCTTGACCCTATCGTTGGTCGTGACAAAGAGTTGGAGAGAGTGGCACAAATCTTAAGCAGGAGAAAGAAAAACAATCCAATACTCATAGGAGAACCTGGCGTGGGTAAATCGGCTATAGCAGAAGGCTTAGCTCTCAGGATAGTACAACGCAAGGTGTCGCGAGCTTTGTTTAACAAACGTATCATAATGTTAGACCTCGCTTCAGTGGTGGCAGGAACAAAATATAGAGGACAGTTTGAGGAACGTATAAAATCCATACTCAATGAGTTGGAGAAAAACCCTGATATTATTTTGTTTATCGATGAGATACACACTATTGTTGGTGCTGGTAATGCTAACGGCTCGCTCGATGCAAGCAATATGTTAAAACCAGCTTTAGCACGTGGTGAACTTCAATGTATTGGAGCGACTACTCTCGACGAATATCGTCAATACATAGAAAAAGACGGCGCATTAGAACGTCGCTTCCAGAAAGTATTGGTAGAACCAACATCTGCCGAAGAGACGGTAGAGATATTGAATAATATCAAGGAAAGATACGAGGAACATCATCTTGTAAAATATTCTCCAGAAGCGATAAAAGCATGTGTTAAACTTACAGAACGTTATCTGTCAGATAGATGTCTTCCTGATAAAGCTATTGATGCTTTAGATGAAGCCGGTTCAAGAGTGCACATAAGTAACATTAACGTCCCTACTAAAATAGTAGATTTAGAGAATAAGTTAGAAGAAATACGTGAGAAGAAGAAACTCTCAATCACAGAGCAACGTTTTGAAGACGCTGGGCAATGTCGTAGTGAAGAATTGATAGTGGTGGATGAATTGGAAAAAGCTAAAAATGAGTGGGAGGATAAAACAAAGAATAATTTAGAGGTTGTCACAGAAGAAGATGTGGCACAAGTTGTAGCAATGATGACGGGTGTTCCTGTACAAAGGATAGCTCAAAACGAAGGTACCCGCCTCTTGAATATGGAAAGCGAATTACAAGGTTCTGTTATAGGTCAGGATGAAGCTATTAACAAGGTTGTAAAGGCTATACGTCGTAACAGAGCTGGATTGAAAGATCCTAATAAACCAATTGGAAGTTTTATGTTTTTAGGACCTACTGGCGTTGGAAAGACGTATCTCGCCAAGGTGTTGGCTAAGTATCTCTTTGACTCAGAAGATGCTTTGGTACGTATTGATATGAGTGAATACATGGAGAAATTTGCAGTATCTCGCTTGGTGGGAGCGCCTCCTGGCTATGTGGGTTACGAAGAAGGAGGTCAACTTACAGAGAAAGTTCGTCGTAAACCCTACTCTATCGTCTTACTCGATGAGATTGAGAAGGCTCATGCTGATGTGTTCCATCTTCTTTTGCAAGTCCTTGATGATGGGCAACTTACTGATAGCTTAGGTCGTAAGGTTGATTTTAAAAACACTATCATTATTATGACTTCTAATATCGGTTCTCGTCAGTTGAAAGATTTTGGACAAGGTGTGGGCTTTGGTACTCAGGCTAAGAAGAATGCCAAGGACGATTATAGTCGTGGTGTGATAGAAAACGCATTGAAACGTTCTTTCGCTCCTGAGTTCCTTAACAGAGTCGATGATGTTATTGTATTCGATTCGTTGGAACGTTCTGATATACATAAAATTATTGACATTGAGTTAAAGAATGTATTTAAACGTATCAACGAGATGGGTTATCAGATAGAACTCACAGAGAAAGCTCATGATTTTATTGCTGAGAAAGGTTGGGATGAACAGTATGGAGCGAGACCGTTGAAGAGAGCTATTCAAAAATATGTTGAGGATGTTTTGGCAGAAGAGATTATCAAGGCTAAGATAAATGTTGGAGAAAAGATAATCATTGATTACGATGATAAAAAAGATGATATGGTTGTCAATATTATATCAGCCTCTGAAAGAATGTTGAAGGAATAGTATATGAAAAACTTGTCGGAATATATTAACAATCGTTTCTTTAAAGTTATCACAAAAGCTTCTCAAGTGCTTAATTATGAGTCGTATGTCATTGGAGGTTATGTGAGAGATATTCTTCTAGAACGTCCATCTAATGATATTGATGTAGTTACGGTAGGAAGTGGTATTGAGCTTGCCAAAAAGACTGCAAGTATGATAAGCGACAAAAAAGAAGTGAAATATTACGGTCGTTTTGGTACTGCGATGATTCGCATGAAAGACAAGGAGATAGAATTTGTCGGTGCAAGAAAAGAATCTTATGAGCCCTCAAGTCGCAAGCCGATGGTAGAAAATGGTACCCTGGAAGATGATCAAAACAGAAGGGACTTTACTATCAACGCTTTAGCTATAAGTCTTAATGAACATAATTATGGAGAGTTGATAGATCCATTTAATGGGCTGCAAGATTTGTCTGATAAGATAATAAGAACACCATTAGACCCTGACGTCACTTATTCTGATGATCCTTTGAGAATGATGCGTGCCATTCGTTTCGCGACACAGTTGAATTTCACCATAGAAGATGAGTCGTTTAATGCAATAAGAAGAAATGCTGAACGCATAAAGATAATATCAATGGAACGTGTCAGCGAAGAGTTGAATAAGATTATACTATCTCCAAAACCAAGTATTGGCTTTAAACTTCTCGATAGTAGTGGTTTGTTAAAGATAATATTTCCGCAGATGTCGGCTCTTAAAGGTGTTGATGTTCAAGATGGTAGAGGTCATAAAGATAACTTCTATCATACAATGGAAGTCCTTGACAATGTAGCATCTGTAAGTGATGATTTATGGTTGCGCTGGGCTGCTGTCTTACATGATATAGCAAAACCACTTACAAAAAAATATGATAAATCTGTTGGATGGAGTTTTCATGGTCATGAGATAAAAGGTTCTAAGATGACTCCTAAGATATTCGCAGCCTTGAAGTTGCCTCTCAACGAAAAGATGCGTTATGTACAGAAACTCATCTCCTTGCATCTTAGGCCAATAGCATTGGTGCAAGAAGAGGTGACAGACTCTGCGGTACGCAGATTACTCTTTGATGCTGGAGATGATATTGATGACCTGATGCTGCTCTGTGATGCTGATATTACATCAAAGAACGAGGAGAAAAAGAATAAATATCATAATAATTTTCAGTTAGTTAGAAAAAAGTTAAAAGAACTTGAAGAGAAAGATCATCTAAGAAATTGGCAGCCTCCCGTTAACGGTGAAGTCATTATGACGACTTTTGGAATAGGTGAATGTAGGGATGTAGGTGTGATTAAGACCGCTATCAGAGAAGCCGTTCTCGATGGTGTTATCGGTAATAACTTTGCTGAAGCATATGAGTTTATGAAGTCGGAAGGATTAAAACTTGGACTCACTATAAAACAAGAAGTTACAGAGCCTGTAGAAGTCAAGCATAATGGACCTGTGCCGAATAAAATAAATAAAGGATAATGGATAAGTATCTCGTAGTCATAGCAGGACCTACAGCCTCGGGCAAGACATCTACCGCTATAAAAGTGGCTCAAGCCCTCGGCTCAGTGATAATATCTGCCGACAGCAGACAGTTTTATAAAGAAATACCAATAGGTACGGCAGCTCCTACTAAACAAGAACTTTCTAAAGTTCAGCATTATATGATTCATAATCTCAGCGTTGAAGATGATTATAATGTGGCTGACTACGAACATGACGTCCTTAATCTATTAAATAAATTATTCCTCGAACATGATACTGTTGTACTTACAGGTGGTTCGGGCTTATTCATTGATGCTGTTTGTAATGGTATTGATTTTATGCCAGATATATCTGATGAAAACAGGGAATCTGTTAAAAAGTTGTATCATGATGGAGGCTTGCAGGCCCTTCAGGAGGAGGTGAAACGCCTTGACCCCGAGTATTATAAAATAGTTGATAAACAAAATCCAAGACGACTTCAACGTGCTATCGAGGTTTGTTATCAGACGGGTCTCCCCTATTTCTATTTTAGAAATAACATCGTTAAACATAGGGACTTTAAGATTGTTAAAGTCGCGATTTTGTGGGAAAGAAATGAGTTGATAAGTCGTATCAATCAAAGGGTTGAAAATATGATAGCAGAAGGCCTTGTGGAAGAGGCAAGAATGATGTATCCTAAGCGACATCTAAATAGTTTGAACACAGTAGGTTATAAGGAGATGTTTGAATATTTTGATGGTAAGATTACACTTGAAGAAGCTATTGAACAGATTAAAATAAGCACTCGACAATATGCCAAGAGGCAGATGACTTGGTTGAGAAGAAGCAATGATTATAAATGGTTTACAGTAGATGAAGTAGATAAGATGTTGGAATATATTAATGATCAACAATCTAAGTAATATTTAACAAGTCCATCTATTGGTGATTTTAAAACCTTTCCCATTTTAAGATTTCTTATTGCAAGTCGTTCTTTTATAATGTCTTGAAAGTAATATGCTATTGAACCGACAAATGAAACGGTTTTCTCATGGTATTTGTCATAACTCATTATAAAACAATCGATAAACTCGTCGAAGCATTTAGTGCAGAGAGATTTAATATAAATATTATCTTTGTTTTCTATTGCAATCTTTGCAAAAGAAGCTAAATATTGAGATGGTTTATTTGAGTGATATACGTTATAAATGAATGAGTTGACATCTATATCATATTCTGTTTTAATTTTAGATGATAAATCATCAGGCATCATCTTATAAAGATAATCATGAATAATAGATTTCCCTATGTGTGAGCCGCTACCTTCATCGCCAATTATGTAACCTAAAGATACTGCTTTATCGATAATCTCATTACCATCAAATAAACAAGAGTTAGAGCCAGTCCCTAATATGCAGACGATGCCTTTTTTGTGAGCGGATACTGCGTGACAAGCTGCTGTCATGTCGCTATAAACATGAATCTCAGAATGGATAAAGATGGATTTTAGAATATCTTTTATAAACTCTATATTCTGCTGATTTCCGCATCCTGAACCATAAAAGAAAATATGTGTAATATCTTGTAAATATGTAGAATATAAATTATTATTTAAAGCTATCCTTGATATATGTTCTTTTTCGGTATAATTAGGATTGAAGCCTTCTGTTTGTGTTTTATTTATGATATTTTTATCGTCAAGAAGCACCCAGTCAGCTTTAGTAGAGCCACAATCTATAATCAGTTTCATTTTTATTTTTTTTGCAAACATACAAAAAAAGGCTGCTCGAAAGAACAGCCTAATCATGAAAAAGAAATTACTTTTAGAAATTGTATTGCAGCATTACTTGTAATCTATTAGCTTGTCCCCATTCGTCATTCTGATTGACGCGTTTCCCGTAAAGATATTCAGCTCCAAGTTGAACATTTGGCTTTGCATACCAGAAGAAATTAGTTGCTAAATAATAACCTTCCTTGTATAAATCAGTGCCATCATACGACTCAGGTACATCAATATCTACCTGACTAAAAGTGCATGACATAAACGTTCTTGGATTGAAGTTATATTGAAGACCAGCATAATATGCCAACGAGTTGGTGTGTTCTAATTTACCTGCTTTATCATTGTCATTCTCCTCTCCTATTCTTGGAAAGAAATCCATCTTTAATCCACTAACATCTTGGATATATGGAGTTATACCTGTTCCATAGGCAAGTTGATAATAGAACACCAATTTTTCTTTAACATTAACTAAACCGCTCAACTGACAAGCATAAGTACTGATTATGTTAGTTTTATCTTTTATATTATTCCTATAATTAACATTTCTAATAATACTACTCAATCTCACGTGGCTGCTATTATTCTTTCCCCATGCGAATTGAATATAAGATGGAATATCTGGAATAAATTGATTTGTAATACTTTGGGCATTAGATGTAGTAAAATCTGTTGTCGGCATTTCCAAACCAACGCCGGTACTAAAATGTTTTCCCCAATTACTTCTATAATTGATGACATTGTTAGTTTTGTATGTCAAGCCGTTAGGTCCTTCTGCGTCTATTGTTGGAGGGATTGCAGCAGCATCGGTGAAGATTGATGTCGTTCTACCAACCAACAAACCTCCGAAAGTGATATAAGCATCTTGAATAACAGGGGTATAATTCGTTCCGCTAAAATTCATATTGACATAAGCGCCAAACTTCCATTTGTTGTCAGACAAAGAGACGAGGTTATAAAATAAGGTGCTTTGATTAGCGTTGAATTGCAATAAGTTATTATTTCCTGCCGATGGATTTACAGGAATTGCAGATGTTGTAAAATAAGCAGGATTATTTATTGCGCCATCAAAATCCATTGAGACTGTTGTCTTTACATAGCCACCTATACCCATCATATAATTCTGATTTTTACTTTTGAATGAGAATGTAGGTGTTTTAGGAGCATTAAAACGTTTTGGAGCGTTCTCTTCGAAGATATAAATCATAAAAGAATCTTCCTGTGCCATTACTAATGATGGCGATAACATTACGACAAATAATGTAAAAATTAAAAAAGTACGTTTCATAATAATGTTGTTTTTCTCTGCTAAACAAAAGATGATGCTTAATGTTTGAAGCAAGAAATTTATATATCATTATTTTTTAAAAAAAAATCTCTCTAAACTACTATTTATAAATGTTTTTTCATAGATTTGCATTTCCTTTTAAGGAATGATTTTTAACGCTTTTTTAACAAGAAAAACAAGATAATATGAGAAAATGGCGCATTGAAGATTCAGCAGAACTTTACAATATTAACAATTGGGGTATCAATTATTTCTCTATCAATGAGAAAGGACATATTGTGGTAACACCGAGAGAAGGCTGTGCTTCTGTTGATTTAAGAGAATTGGTTGACGAGTTGCAACTTCGTGATGTTTCTGTTCCGATGTTGATACGTTTTCCAGATATTATTGACACTCGCATTGAGACGATAGATTCATGTTTTAAGGCTGCTGCTAAAGAATATGAATACAAAGGACAGAATTTTATTGTCTTCCCTATCAAAGTCAATCAGATGCGCCCTGTAGTTGATGAGATTGTTAGTCATGGTAAGAAATTTAATATTGGTCTGGAGGCTGGTTCTAAGCCTGAGCTTCATGCTATTATCGCATCAAATACAGATACTAATTCATTGATAATATGTAATGGATACAAAGACGAGAGTTTCATTGAGTTAGCTCTTTTAGCACAGAAGATGGGAAGGACAATTATAATCGTTGTTGAAAAACTTAATGAGTTAAAACTCATCACTCGCGTTGCTAAACGTTTGAAGGTCACACCAAATATTGGAGTAAGAATCAAACTTGCAAGTTCTGGCAGCGGTAAATGGGAAGACTCTGGCGGCGATGGAAGTAAATTCGGTCTCACCACATCAGAACTCCTTGAAGCTCTTGAGTATCTTGAGAAAAACAATATGAAGGATTGTCTTCGTCTTGTTCATTATCATATAGGAAGTCAGGTGACAAAGATTAGAAGCATTAAAATCGCATTGAAAGAGGCTGCACAGTTTTATGTTCAGTTGCATAAGATGGGATTTAACATTGAATTTGTTGATGTCGGAGGAGGCTTAGGTGTCGATTACGATGGCTCACGTTCGAGTAGTGCAAGTAGCGTTAATTATAGCATTCAAGAATATGTCAATGATGTTATATTCTCAGTGGCGGACGCATGCGACAAGAACGACTTGCCTCATCCTAATGTTATCACCGAGTCGGGACGCGCCTTGACAGCTCATCACTCAGTACTTATCTTTGAAGTGCTTGAGACAGCGTCGTTACCAGAATGGGACGATGATGAAGACATCTCAGAAGAAGATCATGAATTGATACACGAACTCTATGAGTCGTGGGAGAAACTCACAAACAAACAATCATCTATGCTAGAGACATGGCATGATGCCCAACAGATTAGAGAAGAAGCCTTAGACTTATTTAGTCTCGGCATGTTAGACATCAAAGCGAGAGCTAAGGTGGAACGTCTTTTCTGGTCGATAGCAAGAGAGATAAATCAGATGACATCTGACTTAAAACGTATCCCTGAAGACTTTAGCAGTTTGCCCAAACTCTTGGCCGACAAATATTTCTGTAACTTCTCATTGTTCCAATCGTTACCAGATGCTTGGGCTATAGATCAGATATTCCCTATCATCCCTATTCATAGATTAGATGAACAGCCAAGCAGAATGGCGACGTTACAAGACGTGACATGTGACTCTGATGGCAAGGTGTCTTCATATGTAACAACGAAAAATCAATCACATACGATGCCTGTACACAATATGAACTCCAAAGATCCTTATTATATAGGTGTGTTCTTGGTAGGTGCTTATCAGGAGATACTTGGTGACTTACACAATTTGTTTGGTGATACCAATGCTGTTCATGTCACTGTAGATGAAAAAGGTTATTATATCGACCAAATTATTGATGGTGAGACAGTGGCTGAAGTCTTGGAATATGTACAATACAGTCCTAAAAAATTAGTAAGAACAGTTGAGTCATGGGTAACATCATGCGTTAAACAAGGTAAGATTACCGTTGAAGAAGGAAAAGAGTTCTTGTCAAATTATCGTTCTGGATTGTACGGATACACCTATTTGGAATAAGATATATTTATGATATAAAATAAGAAGAGCATCAAGATTTTTATTCATGATGCTCTTTTTTATTTGATTTTATATGTTCTTCAAAGGAGAGTCGGAGCTATAAGGCACTTTGCCAGAAGGAACGACTTTACTTGAACTCTCGAGATGAATGTCTTGGTCGTCGAAGAAGATGTGAGCGCCGAAGGCTTTGAGGACTTTGTCTTTAGGCATCCCGCCGAGGAAATAAACCTCATTCACATAGACGCCCCATTTCTTTAAAGTATTGATGACTCTCATGTGAGCTGGCGCACTACGCGACGACACTATCGCCAATCTCAAAGGAGACAGCTCCACCGTAACAGGCAGACATTCTTGTATCTTAGAAAGCTTCTTCAATAATTTAGCAAAAGGACCTTCTTGTAATGGTACGTCTTTATTCTCTTTCTCGTATTTACTGAATGAGTCGATACCTTCTTGTTTAAAACGTAATTCAGAGTCTTCGTTAAATAAGACAGCATCAGCGTCGAAGGCGATGCGGACCACATTAGTAGCAGGATTGAACTCGGTAGGCGGCTCATAGATGACAGCGGCTGCGCAGTTACTATGAGAGTCGATGACAGCCTGCACGCTCTTCTCATCTTTCGACAGAAACAGATCGACATCAAAAGCATCGATGTAAGGTGAGATAGGCTCGCCTCCAGAAAAAGCAAGACGAGTGATGCCGAGCTCATATTTCTCTATGGATTTCAAAATCCTCAATCCAGTCTCAGGGCTGTTACGCGACATAATCACGACCTCAACCACCGGTTTATGAGCCTGCTTGTTCAACTCCAAAAGACTCTTCACAAGATAAAAAGCCGTACCTTTTTCCAATGGAACATCTTGGTTCTTATCCTGATATTCTCTGTATTTCTTAACACCTTCTTTCTCGAAGATGTCGTTCTCTGCCTCAAGATTAAACAAGGCGCGAGCTGTGACACCAACGACTAATACTTCTGATAGATTCATATTTGTTCTATTATTCTGCAAACAAACCGATAATATTCAAAATCACTTCGGAGGCCTTCTCCATGCTTTCCAATGGCACGTATTCATATTTGCCGTGGAAGTTATGTCCGCCAGCGAAGATGTTAGGACAAGGTAATCCCATGAAGCTGAGGTTAGCTCCGTCGGTGCCGCCACGTATAGGCTGTACCTTAGGCTTGATGCCCGCCATCTCGATAGCCTTGATAGCTTTCTCCACGATGAAATAATGAGGCTCTACTTCCTGACGCATATTGTAATACTGATCTTTCATGTCAACTTTAACAGCGTCATTATATTTCTTATTCAAGAACTCTACGATAGAATTTATCAAAGCCTTCTTTTCTTCAAACTTAGCTCTGTCGTGATCGCGGATAATGTATTGCATCGAGGTCTCTTCCACAGTACCTTTTATCTCTGTAAGAAGATAAAATCCCTCATAACCACATGTAAACTCAGGACGTTGATTTACAGGTAACATAGCGTTGAGTTCCATGGCAATCTGCATAGAATTGACCATCTTTCCTTTTGCATAGCCAGGATGGATGTTAGCTCCTTGAATATGAATCTTCGCGACGGCGGCGTTGAAATTTTCGTATTCCAACTCCCCTATCTCGCCGCCGTCGATGGTATAAGCATATTTAGCACCGAACTTCTTGACATCGAACTTAGCCACGCCGCGACCTATCTCTTCATCAGGAGTGAAACCGATTTTAATCTCTCCGTGTTTTACCTCAGGATGTTCCATAAGATATTGAGCGGCATACATGATAGCTGCGACACCGCCTTTATCGTCGGCACCTAATAATGTAGTTCCATCAGTGGTTATCATAGTCTTGCCGATATAATTCTGCATCTCAGGGAAGTCAGACACTTTGAGGACTATATCTTTTTCTGCGTTAAGCATGATATCGCCGCCTTGATAGTTCTCAATGATTTGAGGCTTCACATCTTTGCCCGAAGCATCAGGTGATGTATCAACGTGAGCTATGAATCCTATTGCAGGAACTTCATTATCAACATTAGAAGGAATTGTCGCCATGACGTAACCGAATTCATCAAGTTCTGCTTTTATTCCCATGGCTTCAAGTTCATCGCGAAGCATTCTGAGAAGATTAAACTGTTTCTCTGAACTTGGCTGTGTCTCCGACTCTGGATTCGACATTGTATCGACAGAGACATATCTTAAAAATTTATCTAATAATTTTTCCATGATGTTAATGTATTTTTATTTATTCTTTATTTCAGACGTGTCAACGACATGTTGTTTATTTCATTAGTGTCATCGACGCGTCTCTACATTGTACAATTTTAATTGTTAATTGTTAATTGTTAATTGTTAATTCTTAACTCGTTTTGAATCCCATATCATATAAATGATGATTGCGACATACATGAACAAGGCTACCAAAGAAGCCCATGGCGTTTGTGCGAAGGCTGTTCCGTCGGCTGTTCTTACAATCAGATCTACGTTAGCGAACTTCAAGATCGCACTGACAACACCCATCAAGGCACCGCCTGCGATGAAACCTGAAGCAATCAAAGTACCTCTGTTGTTACGTGCGTTATTGAGAGCCTCGTCTTCGCTGCGGGTGCTTACGTACCATGAGATTGCGCCACCTATCAATAAAGGAATATTGAGGTCGATTGGGATAAACATACCGAGAGCGAATGGCAATGCTGGAATCTTTGCAAAGTTTAGTATCAATGCTATAACAGCGCCGATGCCGTATAACAGCCATGGAGCGCTACCACCTGACATCATAGGCTCGATGACAGCCGACATCGCGTTTGCCTGAGGAGCCACTAATGCGTCGTCGCCCACGAAACCGTAAGCTTTATTCAAAACCATGATGACGCCTGCTACAGTCGCTGCTGCTACTGCCACGCCGACGAACTTCCATATCTCCTGATTCTTAGGTGTCGTTCCAATCCAATATCCAACTTTCAAGTCGGTGATGAATGCGCCGGCGACTGCCAAAGCGGTACATACCACGCCGCCGATAATAAGAGCTGCTGTCATTCCCATCGCGCCGCTCAAGCCTGCAGCTACCATCACCAAAGAGGCCAATATCAAGGTCATAAGTGTCATGCCACTGACAGGATTTGAACCTACGATAGCGATAGCATTAGCAGCTACTGTCGTGAATAAGAATGAAATCACTGCCACGACTAAGATACCAACCAAAGCGTGTTTTACATTACCGACCACGCCGAACCAGAAGAAAAAGAAAGTGATTATTAAAACGACGATGATACCTATCACGACGAATTTCATCGAGAGGTCGCTGTCGGTGCGTGACTCAACCACATTGTTTTTCTTGCCTTTAAATTCGTTGGCAGCCAAGCCTACAGACGATTTTATCACGCCCCACGACTTGATGATGCTTACCACGCCAGCCATCGCGATACCGCCGATACCGATATGACGTGCGTATTCTTTGAATATCATCTCAGGCTCCATCTGCCCTATCGTCATGCTGATACCAGAGTTCATAAGGTCGATGACTTCATTACCCCAGAAGATATTCATTCCTGGAATGATGACGAACCATACCAACATTGAGCCACAGCAAATTATGAAGGCGTATTTCAAGCCGATGATATAACCGAGACCTAAGACAGCAGCACCGACATTGACTTTAAACATCAGCTTTGCGCTGTCAGCTACTGCGAGTCCCCATGTCATCACCTTAGTTGACAATGTCTCAGTCCATAAACCGAAAGTAGAAACTAAGAAGTCATAGACGCCACCAATCAAACCGCTGACGACCAACAATAAAGAATCCTTTCCTTTTTTCTGTCCGCTGACGAGCACCTGTGTCGTCGCTGTTGCTTCAGGGAACGGGAATTTGCCATGTTGTTCCTTGACGAAATATTTTCTGAAAGGAATTAAAAAAAGTATTCCCAAGATGCCGCCGAGAAGCGAAGCGAGGAATACCTGCATATAATTGATTTCAATTTCGTAGCCTTTACCTTGTAAGATGTAAAGAGCAGGCAATGTGAAGATGGCGCCAGCCACCACGCCGCCGGAGCAACCTCCGATAGACTGTATGATGACGTTTTGTGAGAGGGCGTCATTTTTCTTTGCCACGCCAGAGAGACCGATGGCGATGATAGCGATTGGGATAGCAGCTTCAAACACCTGTCCCACTTTAAGTCCAAGATAAGCTGCTGCTGCAGAGAACAATATCGTCATCAAAAGACCGATGGTGACAGACCATACCGTCACTTCTTTATATTTCTTATCGGCAGATAAGATAGGTTTATACACCTCACCTGGAGCGAGTTCGCGCTGCGCGTTTTCTGGCAGACTCATGTTTTCATTATCTAATTTTTCCATACAAATAAAGTTTTTATTTTGTTAGCAAAGATAATGAAAAGACTAAGACTTTTAACGCTGAAAATGACTTTTTTTAGTGATATATCATTGTCATTGTCAATCATTCCCATCCTCCACCCAAGGCTTTATATAGCTTTACCATTGTAATCTGCTTGTCACGATAGGCGTTACTGAGACTTATCTGAGCGTTGAAATAATTTCTCTGGGCATCTAAAACATCTAAGTAACCGATAACACCATTAATATATTGCAGTTGCGCAAGTTCCATAGTAGCCTTTGCTGATTGTTCTACCATCAGACGTGTGTGATATATATCTTTGATCTTATTAAACTCAACTATTGCATTCATCACATCATAGAAAGCAGAGATAACGACTTTCTCATATCTATAACACTCTTGTTCATAAGCATATTGTTGAGCCTTGTGTTTGGCACGATTCTTACCCATATTGAAAATAGGCGACATCAGATTAGCTCCGATAAAAAACATCGGCGACGACAACATTGTATTGAACTCATCAGTTTCAAAACCGATATTAGTATTTAGTGCGACTCTTGGAAACATATTAGTATAAGCCACACCCACTGATGCGTTTGCTGCTATAAGTTTTTGTTCAGCCATCTTGACATCAGGGCGACGTTCCAACAAGTCAGAAGGCAGTCCTAATGGTATAGAGTCTGGCAGGATAAAGTTATTATGATATTTGACTCTCTCAACTACAGTAGGATAAGTTCCTGCAAGCTTTAGTATCTCATTCTCTTTTATGGTAATTTTTCTCTCTAAGTCAGGGATGAGAGTAGCTGTCATGGCATACTCAAGTTGAGCTTGTTGATAAGAAGTCTCGCTTGTTAGTCCACCCTCAAAACGAACTTTAGCTAATTTCACTCCTTCTTCACGAGCTATAAGAGTCTGTTTTACGATGCGCAGTTCATTATCCAGTGCCATCAAGTCAAAATAATTCTCTGCAACTTCTGCCACCAAGCTCATCATCAAAGCCCTTTGACCTTCTATGGTGGAGAGGTACTCGGCGACACCTTTTTCTTTAGACCAGCGCAGATTTCCCCATAAGTCGAGTTCCCATGAGATATTAGCCTTAACTCCAAATTCAAAGTCGTTTCCATAATCATCGCCACCGTAGTTAAGACCTTCATTCTGAGCGTATGCAGAGCCATTTATCTGTGGAAAGAAATTAGCGACATCTATTCTTTTCAAAGCAGCAATCTCCTTAACCTTAGCTGTTGCTATCTTCATGTCTTTATTGTTTTTAAGAGTAGAATCGATGAGATTTATCAAGTTGCTATCAGCATATATCTCCCACCATTTCATGTCGGAAAAAGAAGTGGTGTCGTTTGAATATTCAGAATAATATTGAGGCATATCGAGTTCTATCTTCGTATATTTCTTACCTATCTTACACGAAGAGAATAGCAGTGCCAATACTATAAGCATTATATATCTTTTCATACTTTTGATTTTTTAAATTTGGCTTTTATTTTATATACTATAACGAAGAAGAAAGGAACGAGTATCACTCCAAAGAATAATGCGAATATCATTCCGAAGAATACTCCTGTTCCTATGGCTTGTCTGCTTGCAGAGCCTGGACCTGTTGATAATACTAACGGTATCAATCCTAAGATGAATGCTAATGATGTCATGAGTATTGGACGGAATCTCTGACGTGTGGCGGAGATAGCTGAGGTAACGATGTCTTCACCTTTGTCAACCATCAACTTAGCAAACTCCACTATGAGAATGGCGTTTTTTGCGGCAAGACCTATGAGCATGACGAGACCTATCTGAAAATATATATCGTTTTCTAATCCGCATATCCAAACGCCAAGATACGATCCGAGAGCAGCGACAGGTAACGACAACAAGACTGATATTGGCACCATCCAACTTTCATAAAGAGCCGCGAGGAATAAAAATACGAAGACGAACACCAATCCTAATACAACGGCTGTTTTGCCTCCTGCTTGTTTCTCTTGGTAAGCCAGGCCACTCCATTCAACGCCAATATTTTTAGGAAGATGTTTCTCAACGAGTTCTTCCATTATGGCAGTAGCTTCTCCTGAGCTATAACCTTGTGCCGCCTGTCCTCTTATCACTGCACTATTGAACATATTGAAACGTGTTATGCTGCCAGGACCTGTCGTATAAGAAGTGGAACCTAACGATGTCAAAGGTATCATCAAGTTGTTAGCACCTTTTACATAAAAGAGATTGATATTGTTTTGCGACTGACGATATTCTGCTTCAGCTTGTATATACACGCGATAAACTCTGTTGAAGAGATTGAAATCATTAACATAAACGCTACCGGTATATGCTTTCATTGTAGAGAATATGTCTGACATAGGAACACCTGCAAGTTTAGCCTTATCCCTATCGACATCGAAATATAACTGAGGTATCTCCGATTTCAACGATGATGATAATCCTGATAACTCTTTACGTTTAGATGCGTAATACATCAAAGTGTCGGTGGCGGCGACGAGATTGTCGAAGGTAGCATCGGAACGAGCTTCAAGCTGCATCTCGAAACCACCTGAAGAACCGAGACCAGGTATGACGGGAGGTAAAGAGAGATATACTTTTGCCTCTGGATAACGAGATAACTCTCGTCTTACTTTATCCATGACATCTTCGATAGAGCTGTTGTCGCGTTGCTTCCATGGCTTGAGAATGACAGTCAATGAAGTGGCGGATTGACTTGTGCCGATACGAGGACTTGAACCAACAACACTTTGAACATAATCCACTTCGTCTAATGTCATGAGATAATCTACAGCTCTGTCGGCGACGATACGAGAACGCTCCAAGGTGGCATTTTCAGGTAATTCTAATTCTACAGTGAAATAACCCTGATCTTCAACAGGTAAGAAACTAGATGGGATGATGTTATGGAGCGTGATAATAGACACGATGACAAGTCCAAACCAGAAGAATACTCTTTTAGGATTTCTTACTACTTTTGAAATGATATTACTGTATTTCTCTTCTCCTGACAACAAAAGATTGTTAACAGTTCTAAATATTATGTTGGTTTTCTTATTTTTATCTTTAGGCTTCAATATCAAGGAGCACATCACGGGACTCAATGTCAAAGCCACGACCGTTGAAATTAGAACCGACACAACTATGGTTATCGTAAACTGTTTGTATAAGATGCCTGTTATTCCAGCGAGAAAGCTAACAGGTACAAAGACGGCAGCCAGCACCAATGAAGTAGCTATGAGAGGACTTACTAGTGACTCCATCGCTTTTTTTGTTGCCTGATATGCCGACAGATGTTCTTCCTCCATGATGCGTTCTACATTCTCTACTACTACGATAGCGTCATCGACGACGATGCCTATGGCAAGAACTAATCCGAGTAATGTTAAGATATTTAAGGAGAAACCGAATAACAGCATAAAACCGAATGTTCCTATCAATGAAATGGGAACTGCTATCAGTGGTATCAAGGTCGCTCTCCAGCTCTGTAGTGAGAGAAATACTACGAGGATAACGAGAAGTAATGCTTCAAATAATGTTTTATAAACCTCTGATATTGAGTCTGATATATATGTTGTCATATCAAAAGGAATCTCATAGTTCATACCTTCAGGAAAGTTAAGACTAATCTCTTCCATTGTTTCTTTCACTTTCTCTGCTACTTCAACAGCGTTAGCTCCAGGCAACATATATATGCCTAATACTGCTGCGTTCTCTCCGTTGATGCCGCTTTCTGTATTATACGACTGAGCTTCAAGTGATATTCTAGCTACGTCACGAAGCCTTATTAAAGAACCATCTGGATTGGCTCGCAACACTATTTCTTCAAATTGACTCACAGTCGAGAGACGACCTTGCGTTGTTATTGGTGTTGTGATATCTACATTAGACATTGGGGCCTTGCCAAGTTCTCCAGCAGCAGATTCTCTGTTCTGATCTTTAAGACTTTTTTGTAAATCAGCTATGGTAAGACCGTAGCTTGCCAATTTATCAGGTTGTACCCATATCTGCATAGCATAATAACGGCTACCAATGTTAGATACTCTACCTACACCTGGGATACGTCTTATCAGATCAAGGACGTTGAGAGTGGCGAAGTTGCTGAGATATATCTCGTCAAATTTAGGATCTGAAGATGTGAGACATATAGTCATCAGTTGACTCGGCGACTGTCTCTCCACGTTGATACCATTCTGAACCACTTCTGCTGGTAACCTCGACTCAGCGAGTTTGATACGATTCTGAATATCGACAGCAGCAAGTTCTGGATCTGTATCGATGTCGAAAGTAACAGAGGCACTGAAGCCTCCTGAGTTAGAACTCGTTGACTCCATATACAGCATTCCAGGAGTTCCGTTGAGTTGCTGTTCTATAGGTGTAGCAACAGCCTGTGCCACGGTAACGGCACTTGCTCCAGGATAGGAAGCACTTATCTTCACAACAGGTGGCGTTATTTGAGGATATTGATCTATGGGCAACATCGTCAAGCCAATGAAACCTACTATGACGATAAGCATAGAAACAACTATCGAAAAAACGGGTCTATCTATAAAAAACGATACTTTCATCTTAAAATATATTTAGTCAACTATCAATATTCAACCTCCAAAGTCAGAGTCAGTGTCTGAGTTCTTATAATAAAACTCCACTTTATCGCCTGGCATTAGTTTATGATAACCTTCTGTAACGATAAATTCTCCTGCACTTAAGCCTCTCTCTACAACAACGTTATTGCCTATCTCTGGGCCTATCTCTATGAAACGTCTCTCTACTGTGGCATCGCTTCTAAGTACATATATATATGCGCCTCCTTTTTCTATATCCACAGATTTTAGAGGAACGACATTAGCGTTTTCTCTCATATCGAGAAGCAGTTTTACTTTTGTAAACTGTCCTGGTAATAAGGTTCTATCAGGATTTGTCATCTCGGCACGAACAGAGAAAGTTCCAGTCACTTCATCAACTTGAGGCGCTGCGAAATCTACTAAGCCTTTATGTGGATATATTGTGTTGTCGGCTAATGTTATTGTTACATAAGGCTGCCATGAACGTAATGTGTCTCTTTGTCCTAACTCTACATTTCTCTCTTTTGACTTCAGATAATCTAATGCTGTCATGCTGAAATCAATCATAACGGTGTCCATCTTGATTATTGTTGCAAGATGCGATTTCGCTCCAGGTCCTACGAGTGTTCCCAAATCCACTTGACTCTCACTGATATAACCTGATATAGGTGAGATGACTTCTGTATAACCGAGTTCTAATTCTGCTTGGTATAAATCGGCTTCACTCATTGTAACGGAAGCTGTAGCAGTCTCATATGCTGCTGTTGCGTTATCTAAATCTAATTGACTTGCAGCATTTTGGGTGTATAAAGGGCGTATTCTCTCAAGGTCACGCTCGGCTTTACGTGCTTGCGCTTTATCTTTATTAAGTTGTGCCTTCGCTTTATCAACTCTCGCCTTATATCTATCTTGATTTATGACAAAAAGCACCTGATCTTTACTCACTTGTGTTCCTTCTTCAAAAAGCATCTCTTCAAGATAACCCTCAACACGTGCTCTTATCTCAACAAATTGATGTGCCCTTACTCTTCCTACATATTCTCCATATATCTCTACATTTTCCTGTTTGACTTGCTCTATCTCTACTACAGGATAAACAGGTGTTACTTCTTCTTTCTTTGTTAAAATAATAATTAGTATTGCTATAACTGTAACGATAGATAATACAACTAAAAGTTTTTTGTTCTTGATAATAAATCTTTCGAATCTCATAACATTGATATATAAATTGATGTGTATTGCGACAATGATTGTACCGCAATGATGTAAAATGATATATCTAAGTATATCAAGAGTTTATAGAATTAACAGTTATTTATATATTGTGGATTATTGTGGAATTTTACACAATAAAAAAAGTCGGCTTAGAACCGACTTTTTTTCTTTGGTCAAACTTTATTTTCTCAATCGAAAAGCGCTGATATGAAACAAACCAAAAACAACAAAAAAACAAATTTGCTATACCAGCATTGTTTGATCCTAAAACAACCAACCAATTTTGAGGCAAATGTACAAACTATTATATCAATATTTGATTAACAAATAAGTAAACGGGTGCAACTATTAAGTTAAAGGAATTATAATCTCTCTTCTAATGCAATAATTAGGTCCCTATATTTTGCAGCTTCCATAAAATCTAAGTTTTTGACTGCTTTTTCCATTTCTTTCTTAGCTTCAGATATAGCTTTTTTGACGTCTTTTTCGGACTTATATCTCACGACAGATTCTTCAGCAACGGATTTTACCCTTTCTTCAACAGATTGGTAATCTTTTGGTTGTTTAGAAAGAGTCTTGCTCATTGAGGTGTCAATTGATTTGATAATTGTCTTTGGCGTTATTCCATTTTCAATATTATAGGCAATTTGTATTTCTCTTCTACGTGCTGTTTCGTCAATTGTTTTCTGCATTGAGTCGGTAATTTTATCAGCATACATTATTACTAAACTTTCTGCATTACGAGCGGCGCGTCCTGCTGTTTGTGTCAATGATCGTTCTGATCTAAGGAAACCTTCTTTATCAGCATCCATAATTGCAACAAGTTGAACCTCTGGTAAATCGAGTCCTTCACGAAGTAAGTTAACACCAACTAAGACATCGAAGACGCCACTCCTTAACCCAGTCATAATCTCAATTCTCTCCAATGTATCTACATCAGAATGTATATATCTAGTATTGATTCTAAGATTGTTGAGATAACGAGTCAGTTCCTCTGCCATCTTCTTTGTGAGTGTTGTTACAAGGACTCTTTGTCCTCCTTCTACTACGCGGTGTATTTCATTTATCAAATCATCGACTTGATTTTTACATGGTCGTACTTCAATAATTGGGTCAAGTAATCCTGTGGGACGTATCAACTGTTCCACATAAACACCTTCTGTCTTTTGTAATTCATAATCGGCGGGTGTTGCGCTTACATAAATAGTTTGTCCTGTGAGAGCTTCAAACTCATCAAACTTCAAAGGTCTATTGTCTAATGCAGAAGGCAGACGGAAACCGTATTCTACTAGAGTCTGTTTTCTCGACCTGTCGCCTCCATACATACCTCGTATTTGTGGTACAGTGACATGACTTTCATCTATGATAGTGATAAAATCATCAGGGAAATAATCTATCAGACAGAAAGGACGAGTCCCTGGCTCCCTACCGTCAAAATATCGAGAATAATTTTCAATGCCGCTACAATATCCGAGTTCTCTAATCATCTCAATATCATAACAGACTCTGTCCTCAAGTCGTTTGGCTTCTTCATATTTGCCAATTTCTTTGTAATATTCAACTTGTTTGAACATGTCGAGTTGAATATCGTTTGTGGCTGATTTGATTTTGTCTTTTGAAGTCACAAAGATGTTAGCAGGAAATAATGTCAGACTTGAGAGAGTCTCAATGCGAGTTCCATTGATAGGATCGAAAGACTCAATCTCTTCAATTTCATCGTCCCAAAATATTATACGATAAGCAATATCGGAGTAAGCTGGAAATACGTCAACGGTGTCACCCTTAACTCTAAATTTACCATGAGTAAATTCAATGTCATTGCGACTATAAAGAGAATCAGAAAGTTGGCGCAACATATCATCTCGTAGAATTTGTTTGCCGACTTCTAAATAAATTACGTTCTTTTCAAAATCATCAGGATTTCCTATGCCGTAAATACAAGAAACAGAGGATACTACAATAATATCGCGTCGTCCCGACAAAAGCGATGTCGTCGCGCTGAGACGTAGTTTTTCTATCTCATCATTTATAGATAGATCTTTTTCTATATATGTATTTGTCTGAGGGATAAAGGCTTCTGGTTGATAGTAGTCGTAATACGATACGAAATATTCCACAGCATTATGTGGAAAAAACTGTTTAAACTCGCTATACAACTGAGCTGCAAGTGTTTTATTATGACTCAATATCAGAGCTGGTCGATTCAGTTCTGCCAACATATTAGCTATGGTAAAGGTCTTGCCAGAGCCTGTCACGCCTAAGAGTGTCTGATGCCGCTCGCCATTCAATATTCCTTGTTTAAGTAGCTCTATGGCTCGCGGCTGGTCGCCCGTTGGCTTAAAACTCGATTCCAACCTAAAATTCATTCCTGCTCCTCCTCTATCCTATCTTTTATGTTAAATGTCATAATCAATGGATAATGATCAGATGTCGTCTCTTTTATCCTCTTATAATCAATAACTTCAATATATTCATTATACCAAAAGTAATCTATTCTTAACAATGGTAAAGCTCCACAATATGTCTTTCCAATACCTCGAGAATTTGTTATAAAGGCATCTTGTAGTCCCGAATTCAACATTTGGTTATATGTATATGATAGCGGAGTGTCGTTGAAATCTCCACATATAACCATAGGCTGCATATTATCAGGAAGATTCTTTAATAGTAAATTTGTACTTTTTGTTCTACGTTCAAAACCTCTTTTTAACTTAGAAATCACCGACTTACCATATACTTCTGAGTCTTTGACAATGTTCTTGGTATCATTGATATATTCAATCTCTTCTTTTGAAATACCAAAAGAATTGAAATGACAATTAACGAGATAGAAATTTTTGTCTTTACTTATCTTTATTCTTTTTATGTCAGCAAATCTTCTAATGTCATCGTCTTTAAAAGCATCAACATTTTCAATCTTATATTTCGAGAAATAAGAGTTTCCGTTTTTTACGTTGTAAGTAAAATATTTATATCCAATCATTTTTGAAAACTCATAGGCTGTGTTTCTTGGCCATTTCCCCGACTCTTGTAAACAAATGACATCAGGATTATGTTCCTTAATGAATTTAACTAAAGATTTTTTAACATCAACAACGCTACGACTATGGTTTTTATAATCTCTGAAAACTCCTACGTTATACGTCATAACTTTGATTTGAGCTTCACAATGTTTATTTTCTCCAAAGGAGTATGATTTAATAAATCCTGGTATTGATACTAAAATAGCGAGTATTGGAATTAATAACGTCCTTCTTGATTTTAATGATATTAGAACAATGAGAATGATAATGTTAGCAAAGAATATTATCCAGAAGCCTAATCCAAAAAAAGCAGTCCATACGAATGTGGCAGGATTTACAAAAGGACATAACGCGCATAGAAATGCCGACAGCAAGGCTCCTATTCCGCAGATTCCAATCAACAATTTGCTAAAACCTTGTAAAAATGTATTTCTCCTTTTCTTTTCCTCAGGCATCACTTTTTACTTTGTTTGAATAAATACTCCTTCTCTTTCTCGCTTAGACTTGAATATCCATTTTTAGCAATCTTATCTAATATCTTATCAATTTCTTGTTGTTCTTGAGCACGTTCTGCATTGTATTGTTCGTCGGTTTTAGGTCTTTGATGATGATTGTCGGTGTTCCTCGATTTTACTTTTATGCGAGGTTGACGTTTAAAAATCATGTAAATATCAAAGTCTTTTCTTAACATAAAGGCATAGAGAAAGCCCCATAATGCGCCGCCGAGATGCGCGATGTGACCGCCAGAATTTCCTTTAGGAATACTTAATAAGTCGATGACAACGAATATTATTGCTATCCATTTCATTTTTACTTCTCCTAAAAGGAATAGGTTTAATTTATATTCAGGTTGATATGTTGCAGCGGCTATTAATATTGATAATACTGATGCCGAAGCGCCTAATGCCACGGCGCTGTCTCTCATATTTTCAAATACAGGAAATATATTGAAAGACATGATAAAGAATAAGGCTCCGAATAATCCTCCAAAGATATATGTTAACAGAAGTTGTTTTTGTGTGAAATATTGTAAAAATATCTGTCCGCCATAATAGAGCATTAACATGTTGAAAAATAGATGCCAAAACTCCTCTTGCAGAAACATATAGGTGAATATAGACCATGGCTTATCTGTCAATGAAGAAATGTCTGCCGGCACAGCGAATAGTTTTGTTACAAAAGAAATGTCACTTACATTGAACAACCATGTAAAGACACTGATGAACAAGCATATAAGCCAAATGACAATATTGATAAGCATCAATCTTGACAAAGCATTCTTTTGCAAGAAGAAGTTCTTGATTCTGTCAAATATATTGATTCCTAATGGTCTCATATCAATACAGATTTCCTTTCTTTTTCCAATAAAGAATTAGTATTAAGCCAAATAGCATGCCGCCAACGTGGGCGAAATGTGCTACATTATCGACGGAGGTGAAACCAGAGAATAGTTCGATGACACCATAGATAAGTACAAACCATTTGGCTTTTAATGGTATAGCAAAATAAATGTAAATCGTTGAATTAGGAAACATCATTCCGAATGC
The DNA here is from genome assembly GCA_015061295.1 of Lentimicrobiaceae bacterium. Taxonomy (GTDB): domain Bacteria; phylum Bacteroidota; class Bacteroidia; order Bacteroidales; family F082; genus Limimorpha. The sequence goes on along the minus strand of SUWU01000003.1, from coordinate 40,858 downwards.
GAGTAATATTCCGTACACTGCACCCGAAGCACCAACAGTTGTCAGCATATTGAGATATTCGCTCATAGGTATGATATGTCCCGACATATTCACATTTGCATAATCTTGTAAGGTAGTGACATATTGAATGTATTGAACAAGTTCTTGAGTGAGACCAGCTCCTATCCCACATATGAAATAAAAAAGTAAAAATCTATTAGGACCCCATATTCTTTCAAGAGTGTTTCCGAACATCCATAGTGCAAACATATTGAAGAAAAGATGAGCAAAGTTTCCATGCATAAACATATATGTAACGAGTTGAAATGGCTGGAAATCGGAAGCTCCTATATAATGTAATCCAAGATAATCTGAGAGGTCGATACGAAGCACTACATCACATGCTATGGTTGCAAGAAAAAATAATACGTTAAGTATCAATAAGTTTTTAACAACTGTTGGTAAGACAGAAAAACCGGTTGGTCTAAAATCGCTCATAATATTAATTCAAACGTGTTTTTAATTCATTAACATTCAATATTGTATAAATCTTCTTCCCGTCAGGAGAGACTTCCGACACTGAGCATGCAAAGAGTCTGTCGATAATATCTTGCATTTCAACAGCGTTCAGCGACTGTCCTGATTTTATTGCCAATTGTGATGCTAAAGAACGAGCCAGATTGATACGTTTATCTAACTTATAATCTGTAAGATTTGTTTTATACATGTCTAAAATTTTCTCTAACAATGACACTGCATCAGCACTTTTGCTATCTGATGGTGTGCCGTTGATGATGAAAGTGGTATGGTTCATCTGTTGGATTCTAAATCCTATATTCTCGAGTTCAGATTTTATCTCTCGAAGAAGCGACGCATCATTGGCATTCAATGATATATGTTGAGGAAACAATTCTTGCTGAGATGCTTCTTGGTTATTATCCATTTCTTTCATGTACTTTTCATAAAGTACTCTCATATGTGCAAGGTGTTGATCTACAACTAACAATCCCGATTTAACAGTGGTAATGATATATGCTTGTTGAAGTTGTATGTATAAGTTTTTGTTGTCAATGACAGTATTGGGGACTTCGTCAAAGTTGCTGATTTGACTGATATTACTTCCAACAGTATTGTCATCGTCTTCATACATAATTCTCCAGTTGCCCGAGGCATGTTGTCGAGCTTGACTTTGCGTTTTAAAGGGATTATAAAACGGATCAAAATCAATTTTTGGTTCTATAATAGGACGATCCATTCGGCTAGCTTCGCCAAAGTCGATGCCTAAATCTGGATTGACATCAAAATCTAATGTTGGAGACAAATTATTCTGTCCTATCGATTTTCTTACTGCGGAATGTAATATAGCATATACAAGTTTAACGTCTTGAAAATTAACCTCTGTCTTTGTCGGATGTATATTTATGTCAATTTCCGAAGGATCGATGTCGATATTGATAAAATATCCAGGATAACAATCTTTTGGTATTAGTTCTTGATAAGCGTTTTCTATAGCATGATGCAGATAGGCGTGTTTAATAAATCTTTTATTTACAAAGAAATACTGTTCGCCACGAGTCTTTCTCAAGAACTCAGGTTTTACTATAAATCCATTTATTGACGCTGTCTCTGTCTCTTGTTGGACAGGAAGTATTTTTTTATCGTAATCTTTTCCACAAAGCCCTACTATTCTTTGTTTTAGGTTGCCACTTGTGAGATGATACATCTCCTTGTCATTGTTAGTCAACGAGAATCCGACCTCTGGGTTCATCATTGCTACTCTGAAGAACTCATCGGTAATGTGACGCATCTCTACTTCATTAGATTTTAGGAAGTTACGACGTGCAGGAATGTTGAAAAAGAGATTTTTAATGGTAAAATTTGTTCCAACAGACATTGGTTTTGGCAGCTGCTCTTTAACGACAGAGCCCTCAATGACTATTTTTGTTCCCAATTCATCTTCCTTACGACGAGTGGTTAATTCCACTTGCGCAACAGCGGCGATACTTGCAAGTGCTTCACCTCTGAAACCCATGGTGCGGATGGAAAATAAATCCTCAGCCTTATTTATTTTCGATGTTGCATGACGCTCAAAGCAAAGCCGTGCATCGGTTTCCGACATTCCACAACCGTTATCAATCACAGTGATAAAAGTTCTGCCAGCATCTTTTACATATAAGTCTATCTGAGTAGCACCAGCATCTAAAGCATTTTCCATCAACTCTTTAACAACAGATGCTGGGCGTTGTATAACTTCTCCCGCGGCAATCTGATTAGCAACGGAATCTGGTAATAATTTTATTATATCAAAAGACATAAGTTATTTATTTTCACTTACCTAAACTAAGAAACATTTCAAAGAATTTATCTATCAATGGCGTTCCGAAAATGATATATACAAACAACGCTAATAAGCCAAAAAAAACTAAATGACGCATTCCCTTAAAACCGACTTTAGATTTTTTCTCTTCAAAGTCTTCAGGGCTATATCCAAATCCAGTTCTCAATCTCATTCTAAGTTTCTCATGCTCCGATAGTTTAGCGTCAAGTCCCATAGCAGCTTTTTTCTTTTCAAGTGCATCTTGGTTCGGATCATAATATCGAGGTACATAGTTGAATTTCCTCGGTTTAGGAGTGTGAAACATGTAAAAACCCATCTCTTTATTATTTTATAGTTAAGACTACAAAGATAATTATTTTTTCTGATTTTTAGCCAGCAATCACCTCCTTTTTTTTTGTATCTTTGACGAAATTTTTTAAGAATAAATTTTAAACTAAAAATGATTAAAAAATGTCCTGTCTGTAATGTGGAATTTGAATGTAAACATGATGCAAATTGTTGGTGTTCAAAATATACACTAACAAATAGAGTCAGCATATATTTAAAAGAAAATTATAGCAATTGTCTTTGTGAAGATTGCTTAAGAAACAAGATTCAAGAGCTTGGATAGTTATGAGGAATTTTATATTTATCTTAATTTCAATAATTTGCATACTGTCTTCTTGTGATGATGTCGCTAAAAATAACATCAGCGAAGATGAAAGAAACGACTCTTTAAACTTAGTTCGCTATGCAGAAAATCTTGATATTTATCCTTATGAATCTGGATACAAACTTATCATCCGAAATATTTCATTATCTCAAGAGTCTGTGTTTTACATCTTTAACGATAGTGTTAAAGTTGATGCTGAAATAAACAACAAGCAAATAATAAGAACTCCCATACAATCGGCTATTGCCTTTTCATCTACGCAGTGGTCTGTATTTCAAAAACTTAATGAATTAGATAAAATCAAAGGTATTTTAGAAAGTAATTACACTAAAAATAAGGAGGTTTTAAGATTAGTTGATGAAGGTAAAATAATTGATGTGGGAACTTCTAATAATGTCAACAGCGAGAAAGTGATTCATTTACAAGCAGATTTAATCTTATACACGCCATATCCCACTATAGACTATTCGTATCTTGAAGAATTATGTGGTTCAATAATGATTCCATTTCCCGACTATCTTGAACAACACCCATTGGGACGAGCTGAGTGGATGAAAGTAGTTGGACTTTTATGCGGTAAAGAAAAGGAGGTGTCGGAATGGTTTGATAGCATCGTAAAACGTTATGAATCATTAACAGAGCTGTGTTTTGAGGTAAAAGAAAAACCAACAGTATTTTCAGATTTACCTTTTGAAAATCAATGGTATGTGCCAGGAGGTAATAGTTATATCGCAAAAATATTTAACGATGCTGGAGGTGATTATATCTGGAGAGATAATGAAACAGCAGGAAGCCTTCATGTTGATGCTGAAAGTGTATTGTTTAAAGCACACGATGCTGATTTTTGGCGAGTCATCAACTCATATGACACTCCATTTACCTATGAGAAATTAGCAAAGGAGAACGAATTATACCCACTCTTCAAAGCGTTTAAAGACAAACAAATATTAGTTTGTAACGCAAGAGAAAGCGCCTATTTTGAGCAATCGCAATATGAACCTGACATTCTTTTAGCGGATTTTATATATCATTTTCATCCAGAATTACTAAAAAATGAATGGAAAAATTACGCTCCAAAATATTTTAAGAGATTGATGAGATAATGACACGTAACAAAATAAATATCATTAAATTAACATTGATAATATTCTTAGGAGTATTATTATTTGTTCTTAATTTATTTTTAGGTTCTGTAACAATTCCTTTTACAGAGTTAATGGATGTGATTTTTAAGTCGAGAGGCGACCAAACAATATCAACAATCGTTTATGATTACAGACTTCCGCAGGCTATAACGTCGCTTTTGGCGGGAGCTGCTTTGTCGGTGTCGGGACTCTTAATGCAGACGTTGTTTAGAAATCCTCTTGCAGATCCGTCTATGTTGGGAATTAGCAGCGGCGCTGGATTAGGAGTTGCTTTAACAATTTTATTTACAGGTATATTAGGAGGTGAAGCTCTTTCATCATTTGGCTTGTGGTCTGATTTGGGTGTTAGCATCGCTGCATTCATAGGAGCGACTTTAGTATTGTTCATAATACTTGGTTTTAGTAGTCGTATTAAAAATATGACAACATTGATTATCATAGGCTTGATGATTTCATATCTTTCAGGCTCCATTACCGATATCTTGAAGTTCTTTAGTTTGAAAGAAGATATTCATGCTTTTGTCATCTGGGGAATGGGGACATTTTCTGCGGTAGGAACGACTAAATTAACATTCTTTTCAGTAACAATAATTATAGGGTTATTATTAAGTTTGTTTTTATCTAAAAATCTTAATATCTTATTGTTAGGAGATGTTTATGCAGAAAATCTAGGACTTAATGTCAAGAGAAATAATTTTGCTATAATATTGATTTCAGGGTATTTGACTGCAATAGTGACAGCTTATTGTGGGCCTATTGCATTTTTAGGATTGGCGATACCTCATCTAACAAGATTTATTTTCAAAACCAGCGACCATAAATTATTAACTCCAGCAACAATGCTAATAGGAATGGTTGTCAGTTTATTATGCAATTTAATAGCGAGAGTTCCAGGATTTGATGGTAATCTGCCTATCAATGCTGTAACAGCTTTTATAGGAGCTCCTGTTGTGATATGGGTTATTTTAAGAAAAAGATAAGTAAAAAGTATAAATAATGGAAGTTTTAAAAACCAATGATTTGCTGATTGGCTATGGTAATAAAGCTATCTTACCTCCTATCAACATTACGTTGAAGGAAGGTGATTTGGTTGCGCTTATTGGACCTAATGGTGCGGGGAAATCAACGTTTTTTAAAACTTTGACTGCACATATTAAACAAATCGAAGGGAATATCGAATTGATGGGAAAAGACTTGTCGAATTATTCTTCTAAAGAAAAAGCAAGGTTGATAGGATTAGTCTTAACTTCTCGCCCCGATGATATGTTTCTAACAGTTTATGATGTTGTTGCAAGTGGTAGAAGTCCATACACTAATTACTTTGGGAAAATTAAAAAAGAGGATGAAATAATAATTCATGAATCACTTGAGATAGTTGGTATAAACAATCTGAAAAACAGATACTTTGAAACATTAAGTGATGGAGAGAAACAGAAGGTAATGATAGCAAAAACTATCGCACAGAACACACCTATAATATTTATGGATGAACCTACTGCTTTCATCGATTATCCGAGTAAAATTGAACTATTTTCATTGATGAAAATGTTGACAAAAGAAAGAAATAAAACTATAATTTTCAGTTCTCACGACTTAGAATTACTCTTGCGATATACAGATGATTTATGGCTTCTTTCCAAAGGTAAAGAACTTATCACTGGTAAGAAAAGTGAATTGATGGATAAAGGATTTATTAAAGAATATTTTAATTTAAAAGAAGATATAAATATTTGACATGAAGGACTACTTTTTTGAGCTTAAAATGAAAGTTCGTGACTACGAATGTGATGCACAGGGAATTGTTAACAATGCTAATTACCAGCATTATATGGAACATACGCGTCACGAGTTTATATTATATAGAGGTATTAGATTCTCAGAGCTTCATGAACAAGGCATCGACCCTGTTGTTGCGCGTATCGCATTGGAATACAAATCACCTCTTAAAGGTGGCGATGAGTTTATTAGCAAATTAAATGTCAGAAAAGAAGGTATAAGATATGTCTTTGAACAAGATATTTACAGAGCTGAGGATGAGAGACTTTGTGTTAAAGCAGTAGTAGAATGCGTTTGTGTCATAAAAGGAAGATTAGGAACACACGAGATGTTTGATAAGATATTAGAATGATTTATTTCTTATTATCTTACTTTGATTCTTCTTCAAGCAAATATTTTTGATACTACCATCAGGCATCAATATCTTATAAGAACCACCGTTTTTTGACTTTATCTTAATCTTGTTGATGTTGCCATTTTCCCAGTAACAATCCACAACAGCTCCATTTTCGGCACAAAGACCTTTGAAGCTACCATTTTTCCATGTTTGAGGTAATGCAGGTAGCAATTCTATGAAGCCATCATGTGATTGTATCAACATCTCGGCTATGCCAGCAGTGCCACCAAAGTTGCCGTCTATCTGGAATGGAGGATGTGAACAGAAGAGATTAGGGTAAGTACCTGCTCCCACTCTATCTCCCACCATTGCGGGAGTCATTAGGTTTTTAAGAAGTTTATACGCACGCTCGCCATCATGGAGTCTTGCCCAAAAGTTAATCTTCCAGGCTCGCGACCAGCCCGTTCCTTCGTCACCACGACGTTCTAAACTCACCCTGCATGACTCGTATAAATCGGGAGTCTGTGTCTTAGTAATCAACCTTCCAGGATGTAAGCCAAAGAGATGCGACACATGACGATGGTGTATCTCGGGTTCTTCATAATCCACAAGCCACTCTTGTAAATATCCTTTTTCACTAATCTGCATTGGCGGAAATCGTTTTACATTCTCTCTCAATATATTGGCAAAGTCGTTGTCGATGCCTAATATCTCACTTGCTTTAATAACGTTCTGATATAACTCTGTGATGATTTGAATGTCCATTGTTGGACCCATGCAAACATTAGCGATTCTACCATCAGTGAGATAGAAAGAGTTTTCTGGCGATGAGGTGGGAGCTGTGACAAGCCACGAATGTTCTTTCTCTTCAATCATGACAGAGTTGAAAAACTGTGCAGCACCTTTTAATGTAGGATAAATCTCTTTCAGATATTCTATGTCGTTGTTATAAAGGTAATGTTGAAAAAGATGTTGGCATAACCAAGCGCCGCCAGTGTTGGTAGCGCCCCACGATGGATGTTCTCCAGGTGCAGTGAAGCCCCATAAGTTACATATCGAGTGTGCTGTCCAGCCTTCTGCGCCATAGAAATCTCGTGCCGTCTCCTCCCCTGACTTCACTATACTTTTAGTGAAATTTATAAGAGGCTCATGAAGCTCTGGTAAATTACAGACTTCAGCAAGCCAATGGTTCATCTGAACATTGATATTAAGATGATAGTCGCCATTCCATGGTGTCTGAATAGTGTTAGCCCAAAGACCTTGGAGGTTGGGTGGTAACAAATCTTCCTTAGTAGAAGAAATGAAAAGATAACGTCCGTAGTGGAAATACAAAGCTGCTAACTGAGGATCATCTTCATCTTGAAAAGCATAAAGTCTGTCATCGATAGGATGATTGTCGGTGATACCTTCACCTAAATCAAGTTCAACTCTGTTAAATAATTCTTGATACGATTTAATGTGATTCTTCTTTAAATAATTAAAAGAATGTGATTTGGCATCATTTAGGAGGCTATCCACAAAAGCTGTGTAATTTTCGTTTTTATAATTTGTTGCTGATGAGAAGATAAGAGTTAGATTGTCGGCATCTCTAACAACTATTTTATTGTCATTGTAATCAATGCTTCCACCTTCGTTATCTATTGTCAATTTTGAAATGTATTTCATTCCATCATTACCATTGCTTCCATCTTTAAGCTGACCATACATCACAATAGCATTATTTTCAGTTTGATATTCAACACATTCTTGTCGTTTAAGCTGAATGTCAACAGAAATCATCTTCGATTTCTCTGCATCAAGACGTATTACAGCTACATCTGCATCGCGAGATACAAAATACTCACGACGATATCTTGTTTTATCAGTTTCAAACTCTGTCGTTGCTATCGCGTTATTCAAGTCTAACTTACGAATATAAGAACCATCTTTAATATCAAAGTCTGTGTCGTAGTAATACTCAATCTCAATATTTCCTAAAGTTTGGAAACATCCGAAGTTTGATAAAGAGCCGTTGCCATAATTAGAACCTTTGTTTGAGCATGTGAATGTATTATATACTAATTCTTGAGCTTCGTAGTTTTTGCCTTCGAGAAGCAGTCTTTGTATCTCAGGTAGAGCCTCTTTTGCTTTTGGATTAGAATAGTTGGCGACCTTACCCGACCAAAGAGTGATGTCGTTGAGTACGATAGTCTCATTGCTAATATCACCATCAGGCATTATTCCGAGCCTGCCGTTGCCGAGTGGCAGTGTCTCTTCCCAGCATTGAGCTGGTTCTTCAAAGTAGAAAGACAATTCTTTTTTATCTGTCTTATCTATTTTTATAAGTATGATACATAAAGCTATCGTTAAACATTTATATGTAAAAGTCATCTTATTCCATTTGAATATCAGATATATGACTAAAAGCAATAAAATTAGTTTCATCATCTACTTTTTTTCTCAAAAATAAAACTTTTTTCTTTACCTTTGTAAAACGATTTAGCATTAAATATAACGACATATGGAAAGTATTTTTTCAAAAGTAGAACAAAATTTCCTGATGGAATCTAAGATCTCCGAGATGACGACAGTGGTTCCGTATATCATTACCGATAGTGTTCCTAAACTTGGTGTAATGACAGCTTTGCGTTTTCTTGAGTGGGTATCTGAAAATGAGGAAGGCGTTGTTAGTCTTCCCGCTGAGAAGATGTTTCAAAATTTCATACACTACACACATCATTTTTTAGATACATGGAATGAGAAAGAGACTCGACAAGTCCTTGAGAGATATGGATTATCTGATATAAAGAAGCCTAAACTGTCAGGCTTACAATTCGTTCAGATGAATGAGTTTTATCCTATCTCTCCTAAGCAACATAACTCTTTCTATCACTTCGTGAATGAGCAATATATCAAAGGATTCGGTCTCGATCCGAAAAGAGCTTTATTCATAAACTCTGATGAGATTCCTTTGTTTGAAGGGAAGTCATATAATGAAGTGTTTCCTAACTTTAAGATAGACCTGTCTTTACGATACAGACCTGCTGAAAATGATTTAGAACATATACAACAACAATCGATATTTCTCATCGATGATTGGTGTTCTGCTTACGAGGACAAAATCAAGGATAAAGGTGATATTGGTTTTCTGATAAGTGCATTAGGTTCCGATGGTCGTATTGCTTTTAATATAAAGGGTACGAGTCATCATTCTAACACACAATTAACATCCACCAACTTTGAGACACAAGCTGATACAGCATCATCTTTAGGCGGTATAGAGGTGTCGAGAAATCGTCTTGTGATAACAATAGGATTAGAGACTATCACAAGAAATCCTAAAACTGTTGCCATCGTATGCGGTGCAGGCGAGTCGAATGCTAACATCATCAAGAAGTCCTTACAGTCGGAAATGACAACACAATATCCGGCTACAGTGTTACAGCGATTACCTAACAGCAGATTTTATCTTACTACAGGAGCAGCTTCTCGTCTCACTGATTCTGTTAATCATTATTATTTTAAAGACGAATGGAGCTTTGAGAAGACAGAACGTGCCATCATTGGTTTATGTAAAAAACTCAACCGTTATGCTCACAATCTGACGATGGAAGATTTGCTGAATGACAAACGTTGTAGCATGATACCAAACCTCAGTCTCGACACTGTCAAAGAAGTGATAAAATCGACTGAGAAAAAATTACAGCGTGGTTCTATATCTCATACCAATAGTGTGATATATAACTCAGGACCTCATCATGATGACATTATGCTTGGCATAATGCCTCTTACTAACAGACAGTTACGTTATGCAAGTAACGACGTTCATTTTGCTGTCATGACATCAGGTTACAACTCTGTAACTAATGGTTTTCTTATAGAATCAATGAAGATGGCTTTAGACTTCATTGAGAAAGATGAGATTCAGATGATTCATTATCCTGATTTCTTTGAGGAAGGATATAAAAACAAGTATGATAAAGATATATATCATTACCTCGATAGTGTTGCAAGAGATAGTCAGTATGAGATGAACAGAGGATTCTGCCACCGTCTGATACGTTGTTCTGTCGTCGTGTGGGGATTTAAGAATATAGAAGAATTAAAATCCAAGTATCGTGAAGTCATAGATATTTTAACCAATAGTTATGATGGAGAGAAGAACACTACCGACATTCAACGTTTAAAAGGAATGATCAGAGAATTTGAGGAAGAGTTGGTATGGGCTTATAATGGTGTTCAAGTGAAGAATGTTCATCATTTGCGTTTAGGTTTCTATCATGATAGCAGCAGTGAGCAGATGCAAAAAGATGTCATTACCATTTTAAATCAATTCAGAGAGATAAAACCAAATATTATCAGTTTGGTTATTGACCCAGAAGGTAGCGGACCTGACACTCATTATAAGGTGTTGCAAGCCACTGCAGCTGCCATTGAAGAATGGAGTAAGGAGTGTGATTTATCCAATCTCAAGATATTGGGTTATCGTAACGTATGGTTTAAGTTCCACCCAGCCGAAGCCAACGTATATATCCCTGTCTCATTAAATGCCTTTGCTGTTTTGGAGAAGTCGTTTGCTGCGAGTTATCTAACTCAAGTCAAGGCGGAGTTCCCTAATCCAGAATTAGATGGACCTTTTAGCAAGGTGTCAAGCAACACATGGATTAAACAGCTTAGAGATATACAGTTGGTCTTGGGTAAAGATTATTTCTATGAGAACGAGAGTCCGCTTATAAGAGCTACTCATGGTTTGATATTCTTGAAGGAGATGAATGTGGAAGAGCTGCTTGAACTCTCAAGAGAGATGAGGTCGCGTTCGGAACAAGCGATATAAAAAAAAGAGGGAAATTTCCCTCTTTTTTTATGATTTATTCATTTTAGCGAGAATGTCGGGCAATGATTTCATTGCAGCCATTTCTCTCCATTTCTTTCTAACCTCTTCTGCTGGAAGACCGAAGTAAGTGACACCTGGTAAAGTATCTTTATCAACAGCGGAATAGGCAAGTATTGTTGTGCCTTCTGCGATGACGAGGTCTTTATTGACAGCACCCATCGACCAGATAGATACGTTGTCTTTCACCACTGTCACTCCTCCTACTGAGGCATGAGCTCCGAGGAAGCAGTTCTTTCCTAACTTGGCATCGTGACCAATCTGGACGAAGTTATCCATCTTGGTACCCTTACCTACGATGGTGTCGCTGGTAACACCTATATCAACACAGCAACAAGCACCTATTTCTACATCATCTTCAATTATCACTCTACCACACGACTCAAACTTCACGAAGCCTTCTGGACGACGTTGGAAATAACAAGCATCACCACCGATAACGCTACCACTTTGAATGATAACATTATCTCCTATTATGACATGATTGTATATTGTAACGTTAGGGTGAATGATACAATTCTTACCTATTTTAACTCTATCGCCGACGAATGCTCCTGGCTCTATTATGGTACCCTCGCCTATCTCAGCTTTTGGTCCTATCATTGCAGTAGCAGGCTCAAATCTACGATACGACAATATCAGTTTATTGAAAGCATCTAAAGGATTATCATGAACTATCAAAGCCTTACCTTCAGGACACGTCACTTCATCGGTATTAATGATAATTGTTGTTGCATCTGAATTTAATGCAGTGCTATAATACTTAGGATGGTCAACGAATGTGATGTCTCCTGGTTCTACCTCGTGTATTTCGTTAAGACCAGAAATGATGAAGTTAGGATCTCCTATCATTTTCTTTGCACCAACGAAATCAGCAACACATTTGAGTGTAGTATGCGGATTAATCTTCATTTCTTAATAAAAAATTATTTTACTCTTTCTGTATATTCTCCTGTACGAGTGTCAATTCTGATTTTATCACCTGTGTTAATAAACAAAGGTACTCTCACTGTTGCGCCTGTCTCTACAGTAGCGTCTTTCATAGCATTTGTTGCAGTATTACCTTTCTCACCTGGTTCTGTGTATGTTACTTCTAAGACGGTCTTTATTGGTAATTCTGCATAAAGAACTGTTTCTGTTGATGTGTCGAAAACCACTTCGCATACATCACCTTCTTTAAGGAAATCAACACCTGTAATTAATTCTCTATTGAGAGGGATTTGTTCATAATCTTCTTGGTTCATGAATATAAAGTCGTCACCTTCTTTGTATAAATATTGATATTGACGACGTTCGACGCGTACATCTTCTAATTTCTCACTGATGTCAAAACGATGTTCCAAAGTGCGACCATCAACGATGCTCTTCAATGTTACACGCATAAATGTATTACCTTTACCTGGTTTTACGTGTTGGAAATCAACGCAGAAATAAAGTTTGCCGTTAAAACGGATACATGTTCCTTTTTTAATGTCTTGTGAATTAATCATATTCAGTAGTGTTAATTGTTTATTTTCATTAAGGTAAATAACGCACTTTTATTGCGAAGTGCAAAAATACAAAAAAAATGTTTATTTACAAACATATAATATTTAAATAAATACAATGTCTTTCAATAATTCCATTTCCGCCACTTTGTTAAGATTATTTAGCAGTGATGTTCTCGAATACATAAGTTCATTTCTTAATGAGTCTGCATCTACTTTGACATATAAGACATTTCTTACGATTCTTAAATCAAGTGTGTGATCAGAGATAAAATCGCCGACGACAGAACGCCACGACTCAAGTACCTTCATCTCTTCAAAAGCATTTTCTCTATGATGTTGCTTATAAAACTCTTTTATGAGTTCTCCAATGCTGCTTTGGTTGTCATTCATCTTCTGATGTTATTATTCCTTTTTCAACCTTAAAAATATTATAGTTAACTACGCTGTTTTCCATGAGATACTTTATTCGTTGCATCTGAGTGTCGGTTATAAATACTTGCCCAAAATGATCATTGCCAACGAGTTTTACGAGCTGCGACACTCTGTTATCGTCTAATTTGTCGAATATATCATCTAAAAGTAATATCGGTTTATGACCTATCTTCTTATGATTGAAGTCAAATTGAGCGAGTTTTACGGCAACCACAAACGATTTCTGTTGCCCTTGAGAAGCATAGTGTTTTACTTGATGATTGTCGATGAGATAAATAAAATCATCTTTATGGATGCCTATATTAGTATATGTGCTATATTTATCATGTTCAAGGCTTTCTCTTAGAAGAACATCATAACTCTTTTCATGGAGCGTAGAGTTATATTCTATGGACACTTTCTCGTTTGTGCCAGAGACTATCTCATAGTATCTCTGAAATATAGGTTCAAAGTCTTTTATAAAATCCTTTCTTTTCTCAAATATTGGTATTGCATTGTTGATGAGCTGTTGATCCCACATCTCAAGAAGTGTTGAATCCCAATATCTATTTTCGCTAAAAGATTTTAACTGACGATTTCTCTGTTGCAGGGCTTTGTTATAATTCAGGAGAGCATTGAGATAAGTTGCATCGAACTGAGAAATCACACCATCGATAAATTTACGTCTCAACTCGCTGCCACCATTTATCAGATCGCTATCATAAGGAGAAATCATGACCAAAGGTATTTTGCCAATATGGTCTGCAAGACGTTCATATTCTTTTTTATCGCAGCGGAACGATTTCTTGGAGTTGTTTTTCTGTACGCAAGAGACTGTGTGTAACTCATCGTTGTCAAAATGAAAGTCACCATGAATGGCGAAGAAATCTTCGTTATGTCTGATATTCTGCTTATCGGTAGATGAGAAGTAGCTTTTACAGAAGGCAAGATAATAGATAGAATCTAAGACATTGGTCTTTCCTGCGCCATTAAGTCCAACGAAACAATTGATTTTTCCAGAGAGTTTTATATCGGCAGACTGGCAATTCTTAAAATTATTTAACTTTAAATTTTGAAGATACATCTTCCCTATCTTAATGTTTTTTAAAACTACTTATATTTGTCGTGATAGTGATATAGTTAGGTGAGCCATAGAGGTGCATCTCGGAGCGGGAGTAACTGATATTAAACTTATATATTTTTATTCCCACGCCATATGACAAACCTACAGCACCTTTCTTTGTTGGGCTTTTCATTTCTTGACGAAGTCCATAGTTATAGCCCAATCTGACAGTAAGATTTTTCCCGATATTTAATTCCCCAGCTACAACCACATGACAGAACAAATTCTTAGCGAACTTATCGAGTTTGCTTTTTTCTTTATATTCACCAGTCATTGGGTCGTAGTTACCTTCCAAGTCGAGAGGATCGTCGTAGGTAAGGTTCCATTTTTGTAAGTCATCGTAAAGGAAGATAAATGTCAGAGGCAGATGCTCCAATTTCTTGGAGGCTCCTATCTGCATTTTAAATGGCAATTTATTGTTCGTTCCAACATAATTGCTATATAGCTCATAGCCTATATTCTTAGCTACCAACGATATAACCCAGTCTGACTTTGTTATATATGTCCCAGCAACATCAACAGCTACTGCAAACGAAGAATTGCTTTCATATTGAACTCCTAAGAACTTAAAGTTGGCTCCTATCTTAAAGTTGTCGTTCAAGGAACGTCCCCAGCCAATGTTGATAGAATAATCTGAGGAGGAAAATGTAGAACCATCAACGAAGCCTGTCTCGTCTGCATAATAAAAACTTCCGTAGTTATGAAATTGTACGGTTCCAACAAAACTACCTAACTTCTCAAAAGTCTTTCCATATTGTATCGTCGCGAAATTTATATCTCTAAAATAATCCACATACGACAATGCTACTGCGTTATCTACATCTTTGCTTATCAAAGAAGGATTAAACAGATTTAATTGTATATCAGAATCGTTGATTGGCACCATCACTCCACCGAGTGCAGCTACACGCGCTGAGTTTGTTGAATTGAGAAAACTATAGGTACCATCTTTTTGCTGTCCTCGTAAAACCACGAGCGACAGAAAGAGAAACATAAATAGATATACTTTCTTATTATTCACGACGAAAATTTATTATGTAACGAAATAATCATCTCATTATTATCATCATTCGATGAGACCAGCACCTTTTTTGTGTATCGCGTTTTCTTCTCTAAACTTTTTAAGCAGTTTATCTAATATTCCGTTAACAAAGATCTTACTTTTTGGAGTACTGAAATATTTCGATATTTCAATATATTCGTTCATCGTAACTTTTACAGGGATATACGACATACATAAAAATTCTGTGATAGCCATCTTTAATATTATCATATCCATAACACAGATTCTATCTTTCTCCCATTTTTTCTCATTGACATTATCGCCTATCAATTTTGTATATTCATCGTTGTGCATTATTGTTTCTCTGAAAAGTGTCCTGATGAAATCTTTATTATTGACATCATCTTTCTTATCTATCATATACAATGATGGCAACAATGAATCTTCGTTAAAACTAACCTTCATGTCATTAATGAATTTTAACAACATTGCAGAAACGAGATGATAGTCATCGACAAAGAATATACTCTTTTCTTCATAGAAATCCTGTAAGACTTCGAGGTCTGAGAAATAATTCTTTATCATTGTGACGATAAAGTTCTTATCATGATTAAAGTCATCTACATCGGCTGTCATATAATTCATATATTCCTCCGTGTTGCGCATCATGTTGTAGTATCCGCGTATTATATCCTGATGATCTGCCCAATTGATTTTCAGTCTCTCTTCTTCTTTACGGAGCTGTTTGTTGTTTTCAAGAGCTTTGATGACACGATTATTCACATAACGCATATTAGGATTAAGGTCTTCTTTTGTCGGGAGGTTCTTACGTTTGTTCTCCTCTATCCTATTTTCAGCAAATCTTTTTGTCTCGATAAGAAATGAAAGTTGCCACACAAACAAATCCTTCATTTTATCGACACTTTCCATCAAATGATTTAATCCTTTTTCCAGATTATCTTCACCTGATTCCAAATAAGCATAAACTGCTTGCAAAACCTTAATTCTTAACGATGTTCTGTTTATCATAATAATTTGTTTTTTATCTTAATTTATTTTGTTTATTCAATTTTTTCTTAAAGCTCTCATGAAAATATTGATGTCTTTCGACAGTGAATAGTCGCGTGCATAAACAAGATTTAGTTGCTCTTTCTCTTCATCTGTCAATCCTATCTTACTCATACTCGTTGATGGGTCGAAGATGCCTTTCTTGATTTTGGGAAGTTTAGAAATATCTGTGTTACAATAGCCAATCCAAGAATATTTTCCCCATAATACTTTAAAGCAATTTTTAAGGAATGAAAATGGTTTTTGTATAAAGAAGATGAGGAATATCCACAACATTATTCCCAAGGTTGAAGAGATTATATCGAAGAGTCGTTTTTTTCTTCTGTTGGAATTTGTATTTATTGTCTTAATATCAACGGTGTATAAGTCGCCCCTTGTGTTGATTGAGTTGCTTCCAATAATGGAGAGTGTGTCTTGTGGAGCTATCTTATAATCGAGAGAAGAGTGCCATTCTTCCATTTTGTCGATGATAAGTTGATGCGATATATCTTTTGAACAGAATATTATCTCATTGATTTTGTATATCTCAATAATATCTGGCACTTGATGTAGATTTCCTAAGAAATCATCTGGTGTCTCGTTGCTTTCGTTAGGAGTTATTAAACCTATGAAATCTGGTTTTATGGAAGTGCTTTGTAGCAGTTGTTTTACGCGTGTCGTTTCCTCTTCTGTGCCAATGACAAGAAACCTCTTTTTTGCATTTTTGCCATATTGGAAATTAGGTCTATTGAATATATAACCAATCCATCGCGTAAGTGACATTTCCATAGAGATCCATATCATTCCAAACAATATCAAGGCTCTTGAGAAACGTAAACTTTCAGGTAATAACGCATAGAATATCAATATTAGCAGGCTGCCTATAAAGACACCTCCCACTGCTGGTGCTATCTTATATGGTTTATCGTATCCTCCACAGAAATAGGACGTTACTAACCATATCAAAAGATAAACGGGCAGAATTATCGCAAATAAGGTCATAGGATAACTGCCAGAGCCTTCATAAACCATAACATTTCCCCATAGATAACTAATGATGGAGAGACCCGCATAACCTAAGGAAGCATCTAAGAGAGGCTGAACAGCTTTGCTGAAAAACTGCGATAACAAAGCGAGAAATGCCTTGAAATAGATAGCTATATTGATGAAAAATGAGAATGTCTTGGCTCCTTTGTTAGCAAAATGTTTCTTTACAAAAATCTCCATTGCCTTGTAAAAGACAAGTACATAATTAACGCTTGTCTTCTTTGTACTTTCGCCTTTATAATGGATGATTCTGGTCTTAGGATAGTAATAATTTTTATATCCAGCTAAAGTGATTCGGTATGACAAATCGATATCCTCTCCATACATGAAGAACGTCTCGTCTAAGAGTCCGCATTTGTCTAATGTCTCGCGACGCATAAGCATGAAAGCACCAGCCAATATCTCAACCTCGTTGATCTCGTCGTTGTCGAGATGTCCCATATAATAATGGGCGAAACGTTTTGAATGAGGGAATAATTTTGTCAAACCAAACATCTTATAAAATGCTGTTGCTGGCGTCGGCAATCCTCGTTTTGATTCGGGAAGAAATCGTCCTTTGCCATCTACCATCTTAACACCTAATCCTCCTGCATCTGGATGTGAGTCCATAAACTCTATGGTCTTGACAAATGTGTCGTCTTCAACAACAGTATCAGGATTTAACAACAATACATACTCCCCTATCGATATTCTAATCGCTTGATTGTTAGCGCGACTGAAACCAACATTGTCCTTATTGGCGATGACTTTTACTTCAGGAAATTTTTCTGCCAACATCTTTAGTGAGCCGTCAACAGAATTATTGTCAACAACAAACACCTCAGCTTCTATACCAACAATAGCTTTTCTAACAGAGAAAAGACATTGTTCGAGAAAATGCTCGACGTTATAGTTTACTATGACAATAGATAACTTCATGAACCAATTTGATGTGCAAAAATAATGATTTTTCCCACTAAAATATAGATGCCCGACAGTTTTTTTTTATTGTGTTAAAATATTGAAAAATTATCTACAAAATCGTATCTTTGCATAAATTTGAATTTGATGAATAATAAGAGAAAATCGCTTCGTTTTGGATTGATGATTAACGGATTAACCGTTGAACAATGGCAATACGACACCATCAAAATCTTGATGGATAACGGAATGAAGTTGTCTCTTATAATTCAAAAAAAAGATAAATCTGTCAACGACTCGTTTCTTGATACGATAAAAAACAAACTATTGAGGCATCTGACATACAAACTATGGAACAGATTTCTCTTTCACCCAAGAAGCAAATTCTCCGCTAATATTGAAAGATTGACTGACGAAACGCCTACCATTTTTTGTACGCCGATAATTAAAAATAGCGTGGCGTATTTTAAGGAAATAGACATTCAAGAAATTCGCAATCAAAATTTAGATTTCATACTTCAATTAGGTTTCGATTTTGTTGCTGGAGAAGTTATCAACACTACAAAATATGGAATATGGAGATTTAATCAAGGTGATAGCTTTTGGACCTTTCTTAAAGGTGATTTTTATAACATTATTAGTTTACAAAGACTTAGCGGAAGTGAGGATAAAGAAATATTCTTAAAAAGTATTAAACTAAAGACTACACTTCATAGTTATAAAGCACATTTAGAACAAGTACATTATGCTTGTACCACACTGCCTATCCATGTGTGCAAAGAAATATTAAGAAATAATAAAACTAAAGAGATTATAACAAATACTGAGACAACGAGTGAGCATATTCCAAACAATTTCAACATGATACAATATTATGTGAAATCGGTTTGGAGAAGAGTAGCTTTTCATCTCAACGATTTATTCAGACAAGAAGATTGGAATGTGGGATATTGCGAATGCCAGATCCATGATTTTATATCAAAAAAGGAAAACATAGATATTCAATGGTTTAAGAAGCCAAGAAGAAACTGTTATTTTGCGGATCCTTTTATCATAAAAACACAGAAAGATACATATATCTTTTTTGAATGGTATTCATATTCAAGAGGGAAAGCTGATTTGGCAGTAGCGAAAAAGTCGGAAGATTTTAAGATCTATCACAAGATAACAGAATTTAAAGAACATAGGTCATATCCTTTCATCTTTGATTATGAGAATGTAATTTATTGTATGCCAGAATCTAATCAAACAAATAAAGTTACATTGTATAGTTTTGATGAAGAGAAACTTACTTTAAAAGAAGAATGCGTATTGTTAGAGGGCTTCCCTATCGTCGATGCTACATTATATCGCCATGAAGATAAATGGTTTATGTTTTTGGTAAATCAAAAAAAATCGCATACTCACTTAGAGATATATTATTCCGATAATCTTAAGGGACCTTATCTGCCACACGATAACAATCCTGTTACGATAGATTGTAGCAAAGCACGTCCTGCGGGAAAAATATTTTGTCATCAAGGAAAGATTATCAGACCAGCACAAAATTGTACCGAACATTACGGTCAGTCGATCACTTTGGAAGAAATTGATTTATTAACAGAGACGGAATATTCAGCAAGAGATGTCGGACATATTTATCCAGTAAAAGACAGCGACTACAACAAAGGTATCCACACCATAAATTCTACCGATGGTATGACTGTCTTCGATGGAAAGAGATTTGTCTTTACCTTATCTGGATTTAAACAACAACTTAAACAGAAGATACATAAATAAATGATAAAGAAGATATTTGGGACATTTGGAACGCGCTTGTTAAACGCCATAGTTGGCTTCATTACCTTGTGGTTAGGAACAAATTTCTTAGGCAAGGAAGCATGGGGAATTGGCGCGACAGTATTAGTTGACGTTTCGTTGCTCCTTATTGCAGTAGAGCTTCTCTCTGGCAGTGGACTCATCTATTTCACACCAAGAAAACCATTTGCTACACTATTAAAAATCTCATATACATGGACGTTCATAATAATGGGTTTCTTCACTCTTATGTTCTATCTTTTACACACTTTTTTGCCTAATATATATCATACTTTTGTACCTGAAGGATATGGTTTTGAAATATTGCTGATGGTACTGTTATACAGCCTTCACAATTTTAACATGAACATCCTCCTTGGCAAAGAAAGAGTCGGGACTCAAAATATTCTATTCATCATACAGTTTATGACTCAGATGATTTCTATGATAATATACATTTTCATCTTTGACATTCGTAGTGCAGATGCCTTTGTATATTCGTTGATAACGGGTTATATAACAGTTAATATTTCAGGGTTCTGCTGTATCATGCCTTATTTTAAAGGATGGAATAAAAATCAAACATCCGAGTCGCTGCTATCAGTTGCCAAAGAGATGCTTAATTTTGGCAGTATGATACAGTTATCTACCTTAGTCACAATGATAAATAGAAGAATCAGTTATATTGTTATTAAGAATGTATTTGGAGATGCAGAAGTTGGTGTTTATACATCGGGGACACAAGTCTCTGAAGCTACGAAACTTATAGGACATAGCATTGCTTTGGTACAATTTTCATCTATAAGCAATATGGATGATAGGCAGAAAGCTGCTAATTTAACAGTTACATTCCTAAAACTCGCATGTATCTTGACGGCAATATGTATGTTTGTTATATGCTTGATTCCCAAGTCGCTATTTGCATGGGTTTTTACACAAGAATTTGCTGAGATTAAGGATGTTTTGATAAGTCTAAGTCCAGGTATGGTATTTCTGGCAGCCGACATGGTTTTTAGCCATTATTTCTCTGGCATCAACAAACCTCAATATAATCTTTACGGAACACTCGTGGGTTTGGCTATTACCATACCATCAATAATTATTCTCATTCCAATGTATGGCATTATAGGCGCAGGAATATCTGTGTCGTTAACATATTTTGGGACAATATTTTATCAATGGATTATTTTCAAAAAAATCAATAAAACCAAAACAAAGGAACTCATTCCAACGTTAAAAGATTTTAAGACATTAATTAACAATATCAGACTACAATTTTCAAGTAATAAATAAACATCAAAAAAGTAATATTATGGAGTTATTATCACACATTAATTTAGTAGAGATATTAAGTTCGTTCATCGTACTTTTCGTAATTATCGACGTAACAGGTTCTATTCCTATCTTCTTAAGTCTCAAGAGTGGAGACAAAAACATCAAAGCGGGTCAGGCGTGTCTGATAGCATTATTGATGTTTGTTGGTTTCTTTTATGCAGGCGATTGGCTTTTAGATTTATTCAGCATCGATGTGGCGTCTTTTGCTGTTGCAGGTTCGTTTGTAATATTTATCTTGGCTTTAGAGATGGTACTTGGCTTTGACATTATCAAGTATGATAGTCAAGGTTCTAACGTCTCAATAGTGCCTGTGGCATTTCCGTTATTGGCAGGACCTGGAGCGTTGACGGCTCTCCTCTCACTGCGCGCCGATTATTCTGTAATCAATATCATGATAGGATTAGGTTTAAACTTATTGTTAGCTTTTATCGTGATAAAATTTGTTGGTAAGATAGAGAAATGGTTAGGAAAAGATATAATCTTTATTTTACGTAAGTTCTTCGGTGTTATATTATTGGCATTAGCAGTGAAGTTGTTTGCAAGCAACCTTTCTATTGTGATAGAACAATTGACAGTTAATAATTGACATTATAGTTAAGAGTTGATAGTTAAGAGTTATATTATGAATTATACATTGACAACAATACTTGGATTTAGCATAATATTTTTGATGACGACGTTAGGTGCGTCTTTGGTTTTCTTTTTCAAGAAAGATATTTCCAAGACCATTAATTCATTTTTATTAGGGATAGCTGGAGGTATCATGGTAGCAGCATCGATATGGTCGTTGATAATGCCATCTATAGAGATGTCGGAGGCTACATTTGGTAAGTTTGCATGGTTTCCTGCTGCGGTGAGCATATTAGTAGGAGGTTTGACATTAGCGTTATTAGATAAGATCGTTCCACACATGCACAATGGTACGCATCAAGAAGAAGGACCAAAATCGAATTTCTCTAAGTCGATGAAATTATTTTTTGCTGTCACCTTGCATAATATTCCAGAGGGATTAGCTGTTGGTTTTGCCTTTGGTGCTGCTGCTTTTACTGGCGACGGTGCTGCATATATCTCAGCATTGGGATTAGCAATAGGATTAGGCATACAGAACTTTCCTGAAGGAGCGGCGGTCTCTTTGCCTATGCGACAAGTGACAGGTAGTCGGTGGAAGGCATTCCTTTTTGGTATGGGAAGCGGTGCTGTCGAGCCGATAGCCGCGATAATAGGATTCTTTCTTGCATCACATCTCATCGTTTTACAGCCTTGGCTCCTCGCCTTCTCTGCTGGAGCTATGCTGTTTGTGGTAGCAGAAGATTTGATACCAGATGCTAATATAAGCGAAAATCCCCATACCGGAACATGGGGATTTATGATAGGATTTATAATAATGATGATATTAGACGTAGCTTTAGGGTAAGAGTTTGACGATTTAATCGTTAAACTTCTTCCCTTTCTTATACTCTTTGATTTTGCCTTTTAACTCGCCGTTCTTATATTTAGCCTCAGTCTTGACGCTTCCATCTTCATAAAATTCTATTGCCATTCCTTCAAGGACATTGTTGGAAAACATCTTCTGCGACATTATCGATCCATCTTCATAATATGTCTCTTGCAATCCTTCAAATTTACCATCGACATAAGTGTACATCGCTACTTTAGCACCTTGTTCTTTATCGCCATAAGCATACCATATTGTCACCCCGTTTTTCTTACCATCTTTATATTCTGACTCTTCCTGCAAGAAACCTTTGTCATAATATATAACAGTCTTACCATCGAGTTTTCCATCTTTATAGTCTTGTTTCTTCGACAATTTTCCACCTCTGAACCATTCGTATGTCGTGCCATTAACAAGATCGTTTTTATATTCTAACTTCTTTGTTATATAAGCTTGTCTGTCGATTTCAATATACAATCCGTCTTTCTTATCGTTATTATATTGGATGATATAATGAGGCATCTCCATGTTAGCATGATATTCTGTCCATGTACCTTGTTTCATACCATTAGACACCTCTCCTGTTATTTTAACAGAGCCAAACATTTCTTCGTAAAGGCCATCAGCGATATTATCGAGTTTAATTTTATATATCTGCTGTGAAAAAGCAGACACCGCAAACAATATCATTGTAATAGTTAAGATTGTTTTTTTCATGATTATAGGTATTAATTATAAATTATTAACTGTTAATTGTTAATTGTTAATTATTAATTGTTTTAATGTATTCATCTATGCCTTTAGCTGCTTTTTTACCAGCACCCATAGCGAGTATTACTGTTGCGGCTCCGCTTACAGCGTCGCCGCCGGCGAAGACGCCCTTACGTGTTGTATGCATCGTTGTTTCGTCGGCGATGAGGCACTTATGTCTGTTGGCTTCCAAGCCCTTCGTTGTACTTAATATCAATGGATTAGGAGAAGTGCCGAGTGACATAATAACCATATCTACATCGAGTATAAAGTCGGAGCCAGTTTTTTCCACTGGGCTTCTTCTTCCCGAAGCATCAGGTTCACCAAGTTCCATCTCCACACATCTCATACCTTTGACCCATCCATTCTCGTCACCTAAAATCTCCTTAGGATTAGTCAGCAATCTAAAGATGACGCCTTCTTCTTTTGCATGAAATACTTCTTCAGCACGGGCAGGTAGCTCCTGTTCGGAACGACGATATACGATAGTCACCTCAGAGCCAAGACGTAAAGCTGTACGGGCAGCGTCCATAGCCACATTGCCACCTCCAACAACAGCTACTCTCTTGCCTACAAAGTTAGGTGTCTCGAAACCTTCTTTATATGCAAATAAAAGGTTGTTTCTTGTCAGAAATTCATTTGCAGAGACAACGCCGCAGAGATTCTCTCCAGGAATATTCATGAACTTAGGAAGACCTGCTCCTGATCCGATAAATACAGCTTCAAAATTCTCTTTATTCATCAAGTCGTCGATTGTTACTGTACGACCAATGATGACATCTTTCTCGAACTTAGCTCCGAGTTTTTTAAGGTTCTCTATTTCATGGCGGACAACGGTCTCTTTAGGAAGACGGAACGATGGGATGCCGTATGACAACACGCCTCCTAACTCATGAAGCGCTTCAAATACCGTGACATCATATCCCATCATAAGAAGGTCTTTGGTACAAGTAAGACCTGCTGGACCGCTGCCAACGACTGCTATTTTATGTCCATTCTTAGCACTTGGCTTCTCAAATTCTATATCGTTATCTCTTGCCCAATCACCAACAAAACGTTCAAGTTTGCCGATAGCAATAGGTTCATATTTCTTACCCATGACACAAGAACCTTCACATTGCGATTCTTGAGGACATACGCGACCACATACCGATGGCAAAGCTGAGTTTCTGTTGATGACACGTGCAGCTTCTTCAAACTTGCCTTCTGCCACAAAATGAACAAATTGAGGAATTTCAATATTTACGGGACAAGATTTCACACATTGAGGATTCTTGCAGTTTAAGCAACGTTGAGCTTCTATGATAGCCTCTTCTGCATCGTAGCCGTAACACACCTCGTCAAAGTTTGTAGCCCTGACTTTAGGATCTTGCTCGCGGACAGGGACGCGTTTTTTGTTATCTCGCATCTCCTCTACTATACCGCCAATATTACAGATATGTCCTTCTTCTTTTTCTTCT
This sequence comes from Lentimicrobiaceae bacterium, assembly GCA_015061295.1. Taxonomy (GTDB): domain Bacteria; phylum Bacteroidota; class Bacteroidia; order Bacteroidales; family F082; genus Limimorpha. The sequence continues at coordinate 15,963 of SUWU01000003.1, read as the reverse complement.
CTTTCTAAAATCTTATGTCCTTCAACATTATTATACATCGCCTGACGTTTCATAACATTGTCGAAATCGACTAATGCGCCGTCAAACTCAGGGCCATCGACACATGTGAATTTTGTCTCACCGCCAATATTGACACGACATGCGCCACACATACCTGTTCCATCGACCATGATAGAATTGAGACTCACAGTACATTTAATACCTAATTTCTTTGATAACTGAGAGACGAACTTCATCATGATGAGTGGACCTATAGCGATGACCTCATCATATTGTTTTCCTTCATCGACGAGACGTTGCAACATCTCTGTTACTAAGCCTTTGTATTGTGATGAACCATCGTCAGTCGTGACATAAAGATTAGAAATAGCATCGAGTTCTTTTTCATAAACTAATAGGCTTCTTGTCTTTGCTCCTACTATGACATCAACTTTCACACCGCGTTCATAGAGCCACTTGACTTGTGGATATATCGGGGCAATGCCAACGCCACCACCTACGAAGACATATCTTTTGTTCTTACGTTCTTCGTCGCTAAGATGAACAAACTCTGACGGCCTTCCTAATGGTCCTACCACATCAGCAAATTTATCGCCAGCATTATATGCCGACATCTTCTTTGTTGATCTGCCTATGGCTTTGAAAACTATTACGACAGTACCTCTTTCAATATTATAATCACTAATTGTCAATGGAATACGTTCTGATTTCTCAGTCATTTTAACAATTAGAAATTGTCCTGGTAAAGCTGATTGTGCTAAACGAGGTGCTTCAATTTCCATCAAGAAAGTATCTTGTGCTAACTCTTCTTTTCTAAGTATGGTGAACATTTCTATGATATATTTACAAACGCAAAAATAATATTTTTTAACGTATAAATTGTCCTTATGTTAATATTTAATTACAGTGATATTTTTTGTCATATTTTATCATAAAAAAACAATATCACATCGAATAAAAGACTTATTTTTGCAATCATCTGATGTACTTTAAAGAGTATGAGTGATCTAACGCGTGACATATTAAAACAATATTGGGGGTATCCTTCTTTTCGTCCTATGCAGGAAGACATCGTTGATTCTGTTGTTGAAGGTAAAGATACTTTAGCTCTTCTTCCCACAGGTGGCGGTAAGTCGATATGTTTTCAGGTCCCTGCCATGACTATGGAAGGTATATGTATCGTGATCACTCCTCTCATTTCTTTGATGAAAGATCAGGTGATGCATCTGAAGAATATAGGTATTCCAGCAGCGGCAATATTCACAGGTATGCACCATAACCAGGTGGAGATAGTTTATAATCAAGCTGTCTTTGGTATGCTGAAGTTTCTATATGTCTCGCCGGAACGTCTCATGACGGACATGTTTATTGAAGCATTAAAAAAGATGAAAGTCAATCTTCTTGCTGTCGATGAGTCACATTGTATATCACAATGGGGATATGACTTCAGGCCTCCTTATCTTAAGATTGCAGAGATACGGGAATATATACCTAACACCCCTGTTATGGCTCTGACAGCTACAGCCACGCCTGCGGTTGTAGAAGATATTCAATATCGTCTTAATTTCAAGGAGAGGAACGTCTTTCAGACAAGTTACGAACGTAAGAATGTGACATATAACGTAATACACGATGCAGATAAATTTGGTGTCATGTATCGACTCTTCAAAAGAATGGACAAAGGCAGCGGCATTGTATATGTTAGAAGTCGCAAGCGCACCAAGATAATAGCTGATTGGCTACAATCTGCAGGCATTAGCGCCTCTTTCTATCATGCAGGATTAGACGCTAAGACTCGTGATTATAGGCAACAACTGTGGATGAATGGAACAATAAAAGTGATAGTAGCAACAAATGCTTTTGGAATGGGTATCGACAAGCCTGATGTTCGCCTCGTTGTTCACCTCGACATTCCCGATAGCCTTGAGGCTTATTTTCAAGAGGCGGGACGCGCAGGACGCGACTTACAACCTTCTGAAGCATTTATGATTGTGGCTGAAAACGATATTGACAGACTTAAAGACAACATCAAGAACACATATCCTGAACTTAAGAAAATCAGAATGATATACGAGGCTCTTGGAAATTATCTTCAAATACCAATAGGCTCAGGAAAGAACCAATCATATAACTTCGACATCAATGATTTTTGCAACGCATATAACCTCTCTCTCTTAGAAGTGTTCAACACTATACAACTAATGGAAAGAGAAGGTTATATAGCCACATCAGAAGCACTCTCCTCGCCTTCTAAAATTCATATCAAAGCTGGAAGAGAAGATCTTTATCGTTTTCAGATAGAATATCAAGAATTCGATACAATCATCAAATATATGCTGAGAAACCTGCCTGGTGTATTATCAGATTTCGTAAACATAAGAGAAGAAACAATATCGATAAAGACAGGGCTTTCTGTTGAAATGATTATCAAACAAATTGAGAGGCTTGAGAAATTAGATTTCCTGACATATATACCTCGTAATGACAAACCACAGATTTTTTATCTTACCGAGCGACTTGACATCAGCAATATCAGCCTTTCCGAAGATGTCTATAAAAATCGTAAAGAAGATGCTGACCGACGACTACAATCTGTAATTGATTTTGTCAACAATGACGAGATATGTAGGAGTGTTCAGTTATTGAGATACTTTGGAGAAAACATTAAGAATACATGTGGAAGATGTGATGTCTGTTCCTCTAGGAATAGAAATGATATTGATAATAAAGAGTATAAAATCATCAGCGACATTATCATAAGCGAATTGAAGGAGAATAGTGCTCCGATATACGAAGTTGTAAACAATATTAAGACATATAAGGAAGAGAAAATTGTTGAGACTATTCGTTGGATGGTTGACAATAATATCATCAGGCAAGATGATAAAGGCAAGTTAAGCATTTGAATTATATAAAAAAAGACAACCTTTTGGTTGTCTTTTTCTGTTTTGTTTATACTTATTATAAACCTTTTGCAAGTTCAGCGCCAGCTTTAAATTTAACAACAGTCTTTTCTGCTATCATAATTTCTTTACCTGTCTGTGGGTTGCGACCTTTTCTTGCAGGGTGTTTAATAGTTGAAAATGTACCAAAACCTACCAATGAGATACGATCTCCCTTTTGTAATGCTTCTGCTGCTGCGTCCATGAATGCTTCGAGAGCCTTCTTTGCATCTACCTTTGTCATACCAGCTTTACCAGCGATGACATCTACTAATTCTGCTTTGTTCATACTTAATAAAATTTAAGGTTTACTATTTAACTTAAACATTTCGAGCAACAAATCTAATTATTAATTTTTAAAAAAACAAACTTTTTTTTCAAAAAAAACTTTTTTACGCCCTCTTTTTTAAACATTTAGCAATACAAAATCTTTGAAAACACGCATCCACATTATAAAAAACAATAATCGAACTATTACAAAAAATAATGTAAATATTTTAACTTTATACTTACTTTTTTATATCATATACAACGATTTATGTCATAAAAAATGACGTAACAAGGAGTTGATGAGATAAAAAATACGTAAAAAAAATAAAAAAAATGTTAATAATAGTAAAACGTTATATTTCTATTTTCCATTTTCCACACATGCGAGCACCACGTAAGAAGTCGGCTATCGACATAGATTTTTTTCCAGCCTGCTGTATCGTCTTTATAGAGATACTTGCTTCATTAAGTACCACTTTTAGATATGATTTGCCGTCAGTTACAACACTATATAATTCACCGTTACTTGTTTCTTTGTCTATCTCTGCCTCATAAATCTTAACATCGATAGCATCACCTTGTTCAGAGATAAGACGAGTGTGAGCAGCAGGATATGGCGACAAGCCTCTGATGAAATCATATATCGACTTTGCATCTTTACACCAATTAATCCTACAATCTTCTTTAAAAATCTTTGGAGCTGGTTTTAGTTGCATATTCTCTTTCTCAATGATAAATTCTTGCGATAAAGAACATACTTTCCCCTTCTCTATCATCTTTATAGTGTCAACAACAACTTGGTTGCCAAGCAACATCAACTTATCATGAAGGCTGCCTGCGGTCTCATTATCATCTATAACGACTTTCTCTTGTTTTATAATCTCGCCTGTATCAATCTCTTTATCGAGAAGAAATGTCGTTAATCCTGTTTCTTTTTCACCATTGATGATAGCATGATTAATAGGTGCTGCTCCACGATATTGAGGCAACAAAGAAGCATGAAGGTTAAAAGTCCCCTTAGGAGGCATACTCCAGACTACTTCTGGTAGCATTCTAAAAGCCACAACAACAAACAGATCTGCATTGTAAGATGAGAGTTCTTCTATAAATTGCGGCGATTTTAAACTAACGGGCTGTAACACTGGTAATCCATATTTTAACGCAGTCTCTTTAACATCAGAACTTTGTATCTTCTTACCTCTACCGGCAGGCTTGTCTGGAACCGTTACAACTGCAGCGACTTCATATCCAGCAGATATTATTGCTTCTAATTGTGATGAAGCAAATTCAGGAGTGCCAAAATATATAATTCTCATAATATCTAATTTTTATTTGCAAATGTAATAAAAAACTTAACGTTTATATCATGTATTATTTGTTGAGTTTGTTCTTAATGTATTGATTCTTCGCATATGTTAAGAAAAACACTACAGATATTATAGAAGTTATAGCCGACATCAAGAATGCTGCGTTATAACCTCCGAGGTGTTCTGCCACATAACCTCCACCTATTATTCCTATTCCAACACCTAAATCCCAACTTGTCAATATCGTGGAATTTGCAGTTCCTCTCTGTTCATTAGGCGCCATATTCAGAAACATAGTCTGTACTGCAGGATATACACTCGCCTGACCAAAACCAATAATAACTGCTGAGATATAATAGCCGTACAGATTCTGCCATAAAGCAAAAATAAGATAGCCTATAGCGACAATTATAACTCCATATGTGGCATTTCTGACAACATGTCCCTTGCTCAAGGAACGTACACCAACAAAACGCGACATTATCAATCCAAAAGCAAAGAGCATGAAAAATGTCCCTGTTCCTGTGGTGATATTCAATACATCTTGGCTATAAATAGCGATATATGTAGAGAGTATGCCATATGATAAAGCTATCAAGGCGATACAAATACCTTGACTCCATCCTTTGAGCAGCACAAATCTATCCAATGAGATTTTCTTTTTATCTACGATAGCAGGACGATATTTGCATTCTACCGTAGTATTGATGATAAGTCCGATCAATGCGAATATCAGAGATATAGTAAACAATATGTTATAATTGTTGAAAAGAGTGAAGATCCACAAACTAAGACTTGGTCCTATCGCCATTGCAAAGTTGTTGCTAAGTCCCCAATATCCTATGCCTTCGCCTCTTCTTTGAGAAGGAAGCACGTCTATTGCCACAGTGCTACTCGATACCGATGTCAATCCAAAAGGCGCTCCATGTAAAGTTCTTATTACTGCAAACAAAATTATTGATCCTGTAAGATAATATCCTGCAAAGAATATAGCAAAGGCAGCGTAACCGATGAGGAGTACTTTCTTTCTTGAAAAGCGATCTACTATATAACCACTAAAGATACGTATTGCAAGTGCGGCGATGCTATAACCACTCAAAACGAGACCTATCATTGCTTTATCTGCATCGAAGACATCTCTTAGATATAGCGGCAATATAGGAGTGACGAAATAGAACGAAAAATACAGCATAAAATTGGCAATCCATATTTTAAGATAATTGCCTGCAAATAATTTAGGTTTTTCCTCTAACTCAGCATTTTGTATCATCACAATTTTATTTTAAAAAAAACACCCGACCTTTTGAGTCGGGTGTTGTCATTATAAACATTTACACTTATTTCATTTCTGCTTGAGCTCTTGCTATGTATTTCTCAATGCTAAAACCTTCGTTGCTTGTAGGATAATCTTTCTTTATCTTGTTATATACATTGAGAGCTTGTTGGTAGTTACCAGCCATTTCATATGCCATACCTGCTCTAAGAAGATACATAGGCGATGTTAAAGTATTCTCAGATTTGTTAGCTGCTTTTTCATATGCTGCTGCTGCCTCTGCAACTTTGTCAAGTTCCATATAAGCATCAGCCAAAGCACCTAATGCTAACGATGATACCAATACATCTTTACCTTTAAAATCTTTAAGATAACTAACAGCTTGATTGAAATCGCCAGTGTTGAGGTTGCATATACCTGCATAATATTTAGCTAAGTTAGCTGTTTTTGTACCACCGAAATCATTGATGATATCAACAAAACCAAGATAGTTGCCATCACCATTCAATGCTGTAGCGAAATTGTCGTTTTCAAAATACTGCTCAGCATGATAAATAGCTGTCTGTGCTTCTTTCTCGCGTGGTTCTAAATAAAATTTCTTAACACCAAAAACTGCTAATACTGCTATCGCCAATACAGCAAGCACTATGATTATAGTCTTTTGATTGTTAGCAATAAAGAGTTCTGTCTTACTTAAAGTTGTTTCAATTGATTCGAGGCGTTCATCACCTTCATTCTTAACATTTTGTTTTGCCATATCAATAATTTTTTTCGAAGTGCAAATTTAGTTTTTTTATCTGAAAAAACAACAAAAAAAATAAATATATTTGCTCATTATTTTCTATGTAAAAATTAACAAAACAAAATATTTATATGTCACCGAAAGACAAAGAGTTATATAAATTCTTACAACAATTTACCACAGAAGAAAGAAAAAAAAGATTTGAAGAAGTTCTCAATTATAGGACGAGACATGTCACAATTGTTTTAGAAGACATATACCAGTCGCACAATGCAAGTGCTGTTTTAAGAAGTTGCGACATCAATGGAGTTCAAGATATTCATGTCATAGAGAACCGTTGGGTTTATAATGTAAATCCGGATATTGTTGTCGGAAGTGTGAAATGGCTTGACCTAAAAAAATACAATGAGAAAGACTTCAACACCCCTGAAACTTTCGATTATTTACATAGCAAAGGTTATAAAATTGTTGCTACCTGTCCTCATCAAGACGATTATACTCCAGAACAACTGCCTTTAGATCAACCTGTTGCAATAGTATTCGGGACAGAGAAAACTGGATTAAGCGATTATGCTTTAGAACATGCAGATATGTATGTTAAAATTCCGATGTATGGATTTACAGAGAGTTATAACATCAGTGTTTCTGCAGCCTTAATGATGTACACCTTAATGCAACGTCTGCACAACAGCGACATCGATTGGCATCTCACTGAGGAAGAGAAAGAAATGCTGAGATTAGATTGGACAAAGAAATCCATAAACAGATTTTGGGAATTTGAGAGAAAATTCAAAGAATTACATCCAGAGTTTTATTGATTCATAATCTTAATTATGTATTATGAGTTTTTAATGACTCTATAAACAAGTTCCTCTCCAGGGCGAGCAAGTCTCATTCTTTCACGTTGCTCATCAGTGAGTTCATAATATAATCGATCTGCATCGACATCAAAACCAGCTTTTTGTAAAACTTCTGCATAGTCGCGACCAAATTGACGCACATGATCATATTGTCCGAAAAGTCTCTCCCTCTCCTTTGGGTCTGTAATAGATGGATCTTCAAAAGTATCTACACTGGGATTTATAGGCACCATCAATATAGCCCAACCTCCTTGTTTCAAGATTCTTTTTATCTCTGAAAATGCTTTATCAACATTATCAACATGTTCTAAGACGTGATTGCAAATCACAACATCGTAGGTATTATCGGGAAGATCAATGTTTGTTACATCGAGATGAAGATCCGCTATTGGAGAATCTAAATCAGCTGTTGTATAATCCAAGTTTTTTAGACTCTTAAATTTCTTTAAGAATGGTTGTTCTGGAGCGAAATGTAACACTTTTAGATTGTCGTTAAAGAAATTCGTCTTCTCTTTAAGATAAAGCCACAATAAACGGTGTCTTTCTAATGACAAACACTTAGGGCACAATCTGTTATCCATTGCGTTGCCATAACCATAAGGTAGAAACTTACGAAAGTGTTTTCCACATACCGGACATTCCACTTTGTTGCCCCAATAAAATGGTCTTATCAAGAAACTGAATAAATAACTAAATTTTATTAAGAATTGTCGCGGAAATATCCTTGTCAAGAGTGAAATTATCTTCTTCATGATTACTTAATTTCATTATACAATTTCATTATAGTCTCAGTCATCTTCGACCATTCATATTTCTTTTTTTCTTCAATGATATTACTTTCAAAATATTCTATTCTTTCATTATCATAGAAGTCACAAATTGCACCGGCAATTTTTGAAGGCTCAGCTTCAACTACATAGCCTACTTTCCCGTTAGGGACAATCTCTCTGAGACCACCAACATCAGTCACCAACATAGGTTTTTCAAAGTGATATGCTATTTGCGTAACACCGCTTTGTGTTGCCGACTTATATGGTTGAACGACCATATCTGCAAGGTTAAAGAAGTTCTTCACTTCCTCATCAGGGATATATTTGTCGCATATAATTACTTTGTCATTAATATCCAAATCATCAATCATTTTCAGATATGGTTCTTTCTTTTCATAAAACTCCCCTGCCACAATGAGTTTCAAAGGATATTTATCCAAACGTTTGTCAGACATTGCTTTCAGCAGAAGATCTAAGCCTTTATATTCTCGTATCAAGCCAAAGAAAAGCAGATAGTTATAATTATTATCCATATACAGACTGTTCATAGCCATAACTTTATCTTCCTTATCACCATAATGATCATAAAGAGGATGCGGCGAGAAATACTTTGGCTTAGATTTGTTATCTAACCTTGAAACATCTGCTAAAACGGATTTAGAGAGTGCAACAAAAGCATCCATTCTTTTCACAAAATGAGGAGAGAACAATCTGTCGAGGATAGATTGTTCGTGAGGCATCATATTATGAACCAAGCCAATGCAACGGGACACCTTGTTTTTCTTTATAATCTTTGCCATCTTAGCATAACATGAGGCAAAAAACGACATCCAATACGCAAATATCACGATGTCGGGATTTTTAGTCTTTATCTCTTTAGCCGTTTTAATCCATGTGAGTGGATTTATAGAATTAATCCTTCTAAATATACTAATGTCATTAGGCGCAGGTGCATCTGAGTATTGAGTCTTTCCTGGAAACAGGATTGATGGATACTGTAATGTAAATGTATATAATTCAACATCCACATTCTCAGCGACAAACTCAGCAGCTAAACGATCTGTGAAGGCAGCGATTCCACCTCTATAAGGATGCGAAGGTCCTACTATTATTATTTTCATATTATGTTTTTGTCAATTTAAATAACGACAATACCTTGTCGATAATATCATTTAGTTGTTTGGAAATGTTTAGTTTATATATATATATAATTCCTATTAATGATAATATTACTGTCCTGACAAATGAATCTAATATCATTCCAACAATTTCAACATCAAACAATAATATTATATATTTTGATATATGATTTTGTATCAATGAGTTTAATATAAACAGAGAGAATATTATCAACAGTACATAAAATTCTTTAATGGAGAAAGGAGATATTTTGATTTTATATGCAACAAATGTTAATAAGAATATGTAATATATAATATAGGAAGATAACGATGCCAAGGCTGCGCCCTCCATGCCAAACTTTGGAATCAATTTGATATTCATAAATATTGCCACTGTGGTCAATATTATTGTAAACAAAAGAGAGTAATAGTAATATTTTGAATAACTCAATACTGTCAATCCCACATTAAGAGAAGTGTTAATAATTTTTACGAGAGCGAGAATTAACACTACGAGTTTAGCCTCTTCATAAATATCACCATTAGGAATTATGCTGTATATTAAATCTATGTTGATCCATATTAGAAAGAAAATGAATGATGAAGCGATAAACTGATGTAGCGACACATTCTTAATCAAGGTATTAACTGTTAAAATATCGCCATCTTTCATACCTTGAGATATATGAGGTCGCGATATTGCAGAGAGTGAACGATAAGGTATTTCCACTATGCTTGCTATATAAACCGCAATGGTATTGATTCCCGCAACAGCAAGACCAAGTTTTCCAGATACAAAGAAAGTATTGAGCACAGGTATTATGTTTCCTGCAAGAGATGTTGCTATCAAAAACAGAGTATAAAAGATGAAGTCCTTACGCAACCATTTCGACACATACGAAGGCTCTATCTTAAAAGATACTTTTTTTAATGATAGAAGATAAATTATATTAAGTATTGTTGCTATTCCGTATGAAGCACAAAGACTTATCACCATTCCATCGAGATTAAGTACATTGAAAGCATAAAGCAGATAAACTACCAATGTCATAAGACGTATTCCCACTTCACGAATAAACTTAGGTACGACTATACGCAAGAGAAGATTGGAATTTGTTTCAAAGACAGTGAGATACATCATGAAGAAGGCCATCGGGATGACGAAATAAATATAGTCAATGAAGAGCTCGGAGTTTTTTGAGAAATAATTGATTATTGGCTGTTTGAATATAAAGAATAATATTGTAAATATAACAAACCCAAAGAATGGTATTATTAGCGACCAGCCAAAGAATCCATGATCTTTTTCTTTCTCGTCTTTGAAATATGGATAATATCGCATTGAAGACGTGTTTGTTCCAAGTTGTGCCAAACCCGATAACAAAATCGAAGCGTCAACGAGAACACGTGTCAATCCGACTTCTTCAGTGGTAAGATATTTAGTAACAATAAAGAATGTCGTTATAAAGCCAACGAATACTCCGATATAATTCATTATCGTACCTTTGATACTCTGACGGACTACGACACCCATTATTTCAATTAACAGTTTACAATTAACAACGGAAGTATATAATTACTTAATCTTATTCAAGATATTTTTGACGAATTTCTTTGTAGGATAATCATTGTCGTTGAATACATGATAAAGTTCCGACATAAGAGGATAGGCATTTATATCTATCTGACTATCTTGTACTTTTTGATAGAAGACATCTACTGCTATGCGGCCTTCAAGCACCACTTTTTCTGATATTCCACTATTAAAGAAACCTTTGCCGATAAGAAGTCCGAGTGTTCTGTTACGACTCAAGTCGTTAAGTGCTGTAAGTGAAAAGTCACCGAAACCGCAATAGTTAAACATAGTGATGTCTTTTCCTCCGAAACTTATCAATAAGTTACGCATCTCATTGATAGCCTTAGTTATGATAAGAGAACGCATATTAGCAGAGTCGTAATTAGCGTCAAGCATTCCGATGATAATAGCATAAATATTTTTTAATATACTTGCATATTCCACTCCGTTAATATCGTTGGAATAATCGAAATATATGTTTGTGTTCTCAAATAAATCAGCTATATCGTTAAAATATTCATTAGTATAAGATGCAAGAGTAAAGCCTGTTTCTTGACGATTGATGATCTCTCTGGCAAAAGAAGGACCTTTCATAGTAAGTATAGGATTTACCAAAAATGTCCTCACACAATCAGGAATGAGCTTGTCATCTTTTCCGAAGCCTTTGGCAAGGTTAACAATTATGGCTCTTGGATTAAGATATTTCTTATTTTCAAACAAATAATCTACTACTGCTGTAGATGGTATCGCCATAAAAATCACATCAGCGTCTCCCAATATATTTATGTCTGATGAAGCCTTAAGCGTTCTCGATAATTTTACATTAGGAAAATATGAGATATTAAGTCGTTGATTGTTTATTGATTCTACAACTTCTTTCTCGATAGACAAAAGTGTAACGTCATACATTCCTTTTCTTGCTAAGACATTACCTACTGCTGTTGCAATGGCACCACTACCAACAAAAACTATTTTCTTCATCGTTTCAATATTTAACTGACAAAGATAAATATTTTATGAATATTTTCAAGAATAATTACAATTTATTAGATAAAAAATAATTGTTAATCATTTATAATACCGAACATCTAATTTTTCTACTACTATCAGTGTCTCCTAACGAAATTTCGACTTTGATAAAATGCTCAGGCATCAGAGGATCAATGAGTTCTGGCCATTCTAAAAGACAAAGGCAACCTCCATAAAAATAATCTTCATAACCAATGTCAAAGACTTCCTCTAAACTTTTAATTCTATAAAAATCAAAGTGGAAAATGGAATCAAAAGTATCTGTCTGATATTCATTTACCAAAGCGAAAGTCGGGCTGTTAACCTCGTCTTGCACACCTAATTTTGAACAAAGATTTTTTATCAAAGTAGTCTTCCCTGCCCCCATATTTCCATAAAAAGCTACGATATTAGATTTATCGCGCCAACTTATCAGCACGTCAGAAACTTTAGATAACTCCTCGATATTATTTATTTCAAATGTTATTTCTTGCATTGTTATATTTTATTTACTTTTCAGATATGCAACAGGGACAAGCATCTCATTCATAGAAATGCCACCATGTTGGAATGTGTTTTTATAATAATTAACGTAGTAGTTATAATTATTCGGATAAGCAAAGAAGTCGTTGGAACGACAGAAAACATAACTCGTACTTACGTTCACTTTGGGCAGGAAAATCTTTTCAGGGTCACGGATTTCAAAGACTTCCTTAGCGTTATATTTTAAGCTCTTACCATATTTGTAACGAAGATTTGTGTTAACAGCTTTATCACCCAAAATCTTCACTGGATCTTTAACCCAAACCGAGCCATGATCTGTAGTGACTATCACATCACATTTTTTATGCGAGATGAATTTCATGATATCGAAAAGCGATGAGTGTTCAAACCATGAAAGCATCAGCGAACGATATGCTTCTTCATCAGAAGCCAACTCCCTGATTATCTCCATCTCGGTACGAGCATGTGATAACATATCAACGAAGTTATATACAATCACGTTCAATTTATTCTGCATCAGATCCGACATCTGCTCTGCAAGTTTCTTTCCTGCAGCAAGATTAAGAACTTTGTTATACGAATATCTTATGTTCTTTCCAAAACGACGTAGCTGTTCTCCAAGCAGTTCACCTTCATACTGATTCTTAGTTCCTTCGTCTTCCTCATCGACCCAATATTTAGGGAATCGACGTTTTATCTCCAACGGCATCAGACCTGCGAAGATAGAATTACGTGCATACTGAGTAGTCGTTGGTAAGATACTATAATAAACATCATCGTTTTCGGTACGGAAATAAGGTTCCAACAAAGTCTGTATCGACTTCCACTGGTCATAACGAAGGTTATCTATAAGTATGACAAACAATGGTTTATCGCTATCATCAATACGAGGAATGACTTTATCTCTGATTAAAGTATGAGATAGTGTAGGTTTATCGTCGCAATCAGGCTGAACCCAACTTGTGTAATTACGTTCTACATAACGAGAAAAAACATTATCAGCTTCCAATTTCTGCATCGAAAGAACTTCTTTAATTCCCTCGTCATTAGATTTTTGCAGTTCCAACTCCCAGCGTGTCAGGTTCTTATAAACGTCAACCCATTCATTATAATTGAGGTTGTTATTTATATCCATTCCAATCTTACGAAATTCCTGCTGATACTTGGACGTCGATTTCTCCTCGACAAGCTGTTTCTGTTCGAGATTTCTTTTCAGAGAAAGTAAAATCTGATTAGGATTTACAGGTTTTATCAGATAATCTGCAATCTTACTTCCGATGGCATCTTCCATGATACTCTCCTCCTCACTCTTAGTAATCATCACAATAGGAAGATTAGGATATTCCGCTTTGATTCTCTCCAACGTCTCAACACCAGAGATACCAGGCATCTGCTCGTCTAAGAAAACTATATCAAAATGCTGCTCCCTGACCAGATCAATAGCCTCACTGCCGTTGTTAGTAGTAACAACTTCATAGCCTTTCTTTTCAAGAAACATAATATGAGGTCTGAGAAGTTCTATCTCATCATCAGCCCAAAGAATACGTGTCTTTATCATAGTCATTTTTTTCAGTAAACAAAATTACAACAATATTTTCTTAAAAAGTAAAGATTATTCCTAATAGATACAGATTTTTTTATGATTTTAACATTTATTAACAAAACGAAAAATGATAACTTAAAATTGTTTAACAAAAAAATAAATATTTAAAACAGACATGTAAATGTGTGTTAATTTTCATTGTATCATTGACGCGTCTCTACTTGGTGACTCGGTGACTTATAGACTTATAGACTTTATTATGTCTCTCGCAATCATCGAGTTCTCCCCTACTTCATTTGCAGCATAATCGCCAGCTTTGCCGTGAAGATAGACTCCGAGAAGAGCCGCTTCCTGAGGCGTATATCGTTGAGCGAGAAGCGACAATATCATTCCCGTCAAGACATCGCCACTGCCAGCCGTCGCCATTCCAGGATTACCCGTCGAGTTGAAGAAACATGTTCCGTTGGGAAATGTTATTGCTGTATGAGCTCCTTTCAGAACGATGATTATATTATGTGTGACAGACATCTTTCTTTGAAGTTCAAGACGTTCGTATGAATTATTCGTCTTCCCAAACAAACGCTCAAACTCTTTCGGATGCGGCGTAAGTATCGTGTTATCAGGAAGGAACGAGAGCCATGTAGGATTTTCTGAAATTATATTAAGAGCGTCAGCATCTAACACCAAAGGCTGCGTCGCTTCTTGTATTATCTTCTTCAACAAAGTCGCCGTTTCAGCATTCTTACCTATCCCTGGACCGACGCCGATTGCAGTATATGGAATAATGTCATCTATTTCAGTACAATGAGTCTCAGATTTGTCGATGCTCGTCATCGCTTCCGGCAGATAAATCTGCATCGGGAGAAGAGCATCTTTCGGAAGATGAGCGGTGAGAAGCCCGACGCCCGTACGGAGACAAGCCTCCGCCGCGAGAAGAGCAGCTCCCGTCTTGCCCGAAGAACCCGCCACCAACAAAGCGTGACCGTAAGTACCTTTATGAGAGAATTTTGTACGCTTACGTAATATCGGCATCGCCATGTCTTCTGTAGTATAGAAGTTCAAAGTCTCCACATTATCAATGAAATCCTTATGCAGACCAATATCCAAGACTTCCCATCTTCCTACAAAGGCATCATTCTCCGGAAACATGAAAGCAAGCTTCGGAAATTGAAATGACAAAGTATAATCGGCTTTGAAGATGAAATCAGGACTTTGACTCTGACTCTGACACTGACTTTGAGACTCTGTGTCTCTGAGACTCTGCGTCTCTACTCGTTGTCTTTCCCAAAGTCCCGATGGAATGTCGATAGCGATTCGTATGGCGTTATTGTCATTAAGATGTTTAATCAGTTCTGCTGCAAAGCCTTCGATATTTCTATTCAAGCCAGAACCGAAAATCGCATCAACAACAATATCCTTCTCATTTATCAGAGGGAAATCGTCTTCGGAGAAAATATCGTACATTGGAGTCTCTGTTTCTTCTTTCAAACGATTGAAATTCATCTCACAGTCGCGGCTCATTTTATCAGAAAAACGCACGACGAAAACCTGCGGTATTATTCCCGTGAAGAAAAGCATACGAGCGAGAGCGAGACCGTCGCCTCCATTATTACCGATACCACAAAAAATTTTAACATTCACTTCCTTAGTCTTGCAGCGTTTCATAAACCACTCATAGACCTTAGAAGCCGCACGTTCCATCAAATCTATTGAAGCAATAGGTTCATTTTCAATAGTAAAAGCATCAGCTTCTCTAATCTTTTCAACAGGAAGAATCTTCATTTTATCAGATATTTTGTTTCTACAAAGATAACGAAAGTCAACAGATAACTGACAACAGTCAACAGACTTTTTTTTGTTTAAAACTTTTGGGTTAAAATCTAAAGCGGTTTTATGTTTAGAGTTTCAAATTCAAGATTTATTTTGTAAAACATATAATTCTTATTTATATCTTTGCAAAAATCAAAATTTTACTATGAAACTTTTTAATCATGAATAAATCTATTAACATCTTTGACAACGACTATCTGCAATGGATTCAGGATTT
>SUWU01000002.1 GCA_015061295.1 Lentimicrobiaceae bacterium | reverse complement strand
TTTGCTTGTTTTCTTTTTGCAACACTAAGATAAGTGAAAATTCTGACATGGCAAAATCCTGGGCAACTTTTTGTTGCTCAGGAACTTATAAATAAAGTTAAATTATAGTGTTGCGGAATTAAGGAATTATAAACTTTGTGGGTGTTAAACCAATAAAATTTACAGTCATGTTTTGGAAGACAATCAAAAAAGTTTTCTTTCTAGCTTTGGCGTTTGGATTGATAATAATCTTTCATCATTTTACTATAAGCAAATCTGATCAGCCAAATAAAACGGCCGATTTGAAAGAGTCGATTTCTGCCTCATATAGAGCCTATTCATTATCGAGCTTTGATGCAGCAAAAGATAAAATGGTTCATTATGCTGAATCCTTGTATCAGAAAGAACTTGCAGAAGGCGAGACTGACAAAGAGTTTAAAGGCTTCACAGTAATTAAATATTGTTGGAAGGCATTAGACGAATATAAAGATGAGATAAACGTTCAGAAAGAATTGGCTCTGTTCTTACCTTTGATAGCGGTGATACTGATAATCATCGCCATTGTCGTGTCGATACGACTCGGCTTAAGTGCAATACGTAAACTTGATTTCGATAACGATGCAACATCATTTTAAGGAGGATTGATTATGGCAAACTACAGAGATTCACAAAAGATTAATTTCTCCAAAGCAGAGGAAAATCGTTTTCGTCAGTTGTTCAACGACTGGGCAAAATCAATAGAAGGTTACAACCGTAACAGACTTGGCGACCAGCTGAAGATTGTAGAAGTATGGGACTCGCCAATTTACAGAGGATTGATTAAGACTCAATATGATAGCCGTACACTTGAAAATACGTATGAAAGAGTCGGAGGAAGAAAATTTCCGCCAAAAACCATCAGTTCTGAAT
The DNA here is from genome assembly GCA_015061295.1 of Lentimicrobiaceae bacterium. GTDB lineage: Bacteria > Bacteroidota > Bacteroidia > Bacteroidales > F082 > Limimorpha. Next base: position 95,911 of record SUWU01000002.1, on the reverse strand, counting down.
CGCAGATAAATCGCTGGTCTTTCAATATTTATCCTAATTCTTTCGCCAATAATGACAAATCGTTTTCTGTTCCTGGTTCTCAATACATCACTGCATGTCACACTTGTAGTGCCACTGGAAAAGTCACTTGTAGCAAATGCGGAGGAAAAGGAACTATAGAGCGTGCTGAAAAATACACAAAAACATGTGAGACCTGTGGTGGTAAAGGTGAGTTGTATGATGGAACTTACACTACGCAAGAATTAGAATATTACAACAGTCCAGAAGGAGTAAAAACTCGTTATGTTACAAAAACACATACTCGATACAAAACTTGTTATCAATGTAATAGATCTGGAAAAGTAGAAGGTATCAAGTATGTAACGGAGACTTGTCCTACTTGCATCGGTAGCGGTAGAGTTACATGCCCAACATGCATTGGCGACAAAGAATTGGTGCGTTTCTGGAAATTGAGTTGCAGTCATTATTTCAAGACACATGTCGATTATTGTTTCCCTTCTCAAATTCCTTCAGATGAAGTCCCAAAGATTATAAAATTATTTAACAACAGTACTCCTTGGCAAGTAATAGAGAAACTGAATATCGACAAAGAAAATTTTGATAAAAATGATCTCGCATCTCGTCCAATTGTAGGAAGTATGTTGTCGCGACTGCCAAATAGAATTGATCATCCTTCGAATACTGTAGTCTGCTTTAATCTTTTGGAAGCCTGCGAATGTGAGGCTAAGACTGTTGTGTATGAAGTGGATAGAAAAAGATATACTTGTTTATTGCTCGGCTCCGACTGGAAGTTGATAACGGTAACTTCGCCTGTGTCGGATCACATGGACGACCTCAAAGACAAGGTAAATCATTATTGTTCGATGCGTCGTTTCGGCAAGGCGTGGAGTGTATTGCAGAAAGTAAATAAGTTTCCGCAGGCTGGTTCTAAAGAGGCATATATGCAGGAACAGTTGGAAGAGCGTATGTCGCTGATGGCACGTTTTGGCGCAAACCTCGCAATAGTGTTATGTTGCATTCTATTAGCTCCTCTTATATATACTCTTTATGAATCAGGATTTTACGCCCCCTGGACTGATTGGCTGATAGATAAATTTGACAACACCTCTATAGGAATGCTGATGATGTCACTAATCTTCGTGATGTATTGTAGTATGAAAGATTGTAAGAAAAATCTTCCTAAGTTTGCTTACAAGGTGGCGTCACCGTTGAGGCGTTTTATCAGAGGTTTCATCGTAGGAATATGGAATTTCATCATATTTACCGCATTTGCTATATTATTGACATATATAGGAATAACAGCGTTAGCATGTAAGGTGCTGTTTTTAGCATTCACGATTGTCATGATGATAGTTATAATAATAGTAGGATTGTTTTAGAATATTTCTACAGATCGTTGACTTGTAGTCTTGTTGACTTTTTAGTATCTTTGCCGCATGATAATAGTAGATAATGTAATTGTTTCTGACGAGTTTATCAATGCTCGTTTTTGTTGTCATCTTGCGAGATGCAAAGGTGAATGTTGCGTAGCTGGCGATGCTGGAGCTCCTTTGGAGCCAGAGGAAGTCGGTCTTATAGAAGAGAATATTGAAGAGATAAAGCCATATATGCGGCCAGAAGGCATCGCGGTCATCGAGAATAACGATGTTTATGATTATGATGAGCGAGGCGCTCTCGTAACACCATTGGTCAATGATGAAGAATGTGCTTTCGTTTATTTTCATGAAAACGGCACCGCTTTATGTGCTATAGAGAAAGCATATTTGGAAGGTAAGATAGATTTTTGGAAACCAATTAGTTGTCATCTTTATCCCATTCGTCTTGTCGAACAAAATGGTTTCATCCATATCATGTATCACGAGTGGAGTGTATGTGTGCCAGCGAAGCGTAAAGGTGAGAAAGAAGGTATTCCTTTATATAAATTCTTGAAAGTGCCGCTGATTCGACGTTTCGGTGAAGATTGGTATGAGAGGTTCGTTAAACAATTAGGAATGAATAAGTGATTGACTGTCTATGAGGTATTTAGAAAAAATCAACGACAAGATACTAAGTGAAAACGCTCTCCTTGATAGATTGAAGGTATGGCGTCGTGAAGGTAAAAGTATCGTCTTCTCCAATGGTTGTTTCGACATTTTACATCGTGGTCATGTGGAATATCTTTCTAAGGCGGCTGACCTGGGCGATATTCTTGTTATAGGTCTAAATACCGACGCCTCGGTAAAGAGATTAAAAGGTCCATCGCGACCAGTTAATGACGAGAAGGCACGTGCTGTTGTTCTGGCAGCCTTACAATTTGTTGATGCTGTAGTGTTTTTTGATGAAGACACACCATATAACCTAATCAAATGCGTTCATCCTGACGTGCTTGTCAAAGGTAAAGATTACAAAGCAGAAGATATAGTAGGTTACGATATAGTCACTAATAGCGGTGGACGCGTAGAAACTATAGAGTTGGTTGAGGGTTTCTCTACGACAAAAGTTATTGAGGCACTAAAGAGTGAGTGATAAGTGTCATCTTTTCACTACCGCCACATATATCAACAATATCACATTCATCAAGAGAGCGTATATTATTGCAGGTATAGCCATTTCATTATTGTTAAAGATAAAGGGCGATGTCGCTATGGCTATAGCTTGTGCTGCGTTCTGCATCCCTACTTCAATGACGATAGTCCTTCTTACAGCTGTGTTTGATTTTGTAAGTCTCGATAATAGTGAACTGCATAACATTGCTGCCAATATAAGAAATGTGATAGTAACCCCAAGCACTGCGAAATTGTCTCTGATTTCCTGAGTATATTGAAGGAAAAATACGAAAGCTAAAAGCATCAAAGCGGGGAATGCTAATTTGCTCAGCACCTTATTTACTTTTGTTGCAGCGTTTGGATATAGATACTTAAATAATATTCCTATTATCAAAGGTACGAAAAGGAGTACTATATTCTGTATGATGAGTTTCCCGAAAGGAAGATGAATCTCAATACCGCTTTGTTCAGTTACAAAATCGGCTACAAACTCCATGATGAAAGGAATAGTGAACATGGTGACGACACTACTTATTGCAGTGAGAGTGACCGATAGAGCGACATCACCTTTTGCCAACATGGAGAATACATTTGACGAGCTGCCGCCAGGACAACAAGCAATAAGCACTATTCCCATGAAATAGACAGGAGGTAATTTTAATAGATATGCCAAAACGAAAGCTATGACTGGTAATAATATCAACTGTCCGATCATCCCAACAACAACAGCACGAGGGTTACGTGCTACATTAGTAAAAGATTCTTTGTTCAAGTCTGTGCCTAATAAAAACATTAGGACAATCAGAATGGGCATTACAATCCAGATCATAATCACTCTGCGAGCACGAGTACCTCGTTATTAATGATTTCTGCTACGCCTCCGTTTATTTCAAAATATTGATATTCGTTGTTATTACCTATTTTAATTTTGCCTTTCCCCAAAGACGCTATCATAGGAGCATGGTTCTTCAATATTTCGAATAAACCATCACTGCCAGGCAGTTGTACCAAGTCTGCCTCGCCCTCAAATATTTGTCGCTCCGGTGTTATTATCTTTAAGTTCATATCTTTTTAAGTCTATAAGCCAACAAGTAACTATTAACTGTTCATTGTAAATTGTTAACTGTTAATTAACTTCTCTCCTTTTTCGATGGCTTCTTCAATAGTTCCTACCATCATGAAGGCAGCTTCAGGATATTGATCTACCTCACCGTCCATAATCATATTAAATCCTCTGATGGTATCTTCTATTTTGACGAAAGCTCCTTTCATTCCTGTAAACTGTTCTGCTACATGGAAAGGTTGTGATAAGAAACGTTGCACACGACGGGCGCGACTCACTGTGAGTTTATCTTCTTCCGATAGTTCGTCCATGCCCAAGATGGCAATAATATCTTGCAATTCTTTATATCTTTGGAGAATGTTTTTCACGCGTTGAGCAGTGTTGTAGTGCTCTTCTCCTACGATGTTAGGAGCCAATATTCTCGATGTTGATTCTAGAGGATCGACGGCAGGGTAGATGCCTAACTCAGATATTTTACGGCTGAGTACTGTTGTAGCGTCTAAGTGAGCGAATGTCGTTGCTGGAGCAGGGTCAGTCAAATCATCGGCAGGTACATATACAGCTTGTACTGATGTGATGGAGCCATTTTTCGTTGATGTGATTCTCTCTTGCATCAAGCCCATCTCCGATGCCAATGTGGGTTGATAACCCACTGCTGACGGCATACGGCCGAGTAATGCTGACACCTCGGAGCCGGCCTGTGTGAAACGGAAGATATTGTCGATGAAGAACAATATGTCGCGTCCTGCTGTCTCTCCGTCGCCGTCGCGGAAATATTCTGCCATAGTGAGACCGCTTAGCGCGACGCGCGCACGAGCTCCTGGAGGCTCGTTCATCTGTCCGAAGACGAGAGTAGCCTGCGACTTGGCAAGTTCATCATAATCTATCTTATCTAAGTCCCATCCACCTTCTTCCATCGACTTCATAAACTCCTCGCCATATTTTATGACACCAGACTCTAACATCTCTCTTAACAAGTCATTGCCTTCACGAGTACGTTCTCCAACGCCAGCGAAGACCGACATGCCTGAATACGACTTAGCGATGTTATTAATCAATTCCATAATAAGGACTGTCTTGCCAACACCAGCTCCACCAAAGAGACCTATCTTACCACCTTTGGCATAAGGCTCTATCAAGTCGATGACTTTGATGCCTGTAAATAACACTTCTTGTTGCGTAGAGAGGTTCTCGAACTTAGGAGGGTCGCGGTGTATGCTGTTACGTTTTGTAGACTCTACTTCTTTAAGTCCGTCGATGGAGTTACCTATGACGTTAAAGAGACGTCCTTTTACCTGTTCGCCTGTAGGCATCGAGATAGGAGAACCTAAGCAACGTACCTTCATGCCTCTACGAAGTCCATCAGTAGAATCCATGGCGATAGTACGCATGGTGTTTTCTCCCATATCTTGTTGAACTTCTGTGATAATCTTATCACCGTTGTCTTTTTCTATCTCAAGAGCGTCTAACAGATTAGGGAGATATGCTTCATCATCGAAGGCGACATCGATGACAGGTCCGATAATCTGTACTATGCGACCATATTTTTCTTCACTCATGGCTGTATATTTTATGAGTTGTTATTTTCTATATTTTCAACGACATCAAGTTTGTCAATATTCTTTAAGAAATTCCATTGGAATATCAAGAGATATAAGAAACCTATCGTTATAGCGCTGTCAGCTATGTTAAAGATTGGGCTGAAGAATATCTGTCCGCCTAAGAATGGGACCCATTCTGGAAAGGTGAATAACGGGAAATAAAGCATATCGACTACTTTACCTTGCATGAAGCCCGCGTAACCGCCTCCTTCTGGGAACAGCGTAGCTACCTGTGTAAAGGTACTCTCGCTGAATATCATGCCATAGAACATGCCATCGATGATGTTGCCCAAAGCTCCTGCTGTGATGAGCGATATGCCCAACAAAGGCCCAAATTTAACTTTCTTTTTAACGAGATAATATATGAGATAAAATAACAACGCCACGGCTATCAGCCTGAAGATGCTGAGAGCCATCTTACCATATTGAGCTCCCAACTCCCAGCCAAAAGCCATGCCGTTGTTCTCTATGAAATATATCTGAAACCAGTCTCCCAATACTGAGAAACTTTCTCCTATCGTCATGTTTAACTTAATCCAGAATTTTGAGATCTGGTCAAGAAGTAAAACTAAGAATATGACAATGAGCGGTTTCTTCATTTATTTCTTTTGCCCCATTTTAGCTTCTACACTTAAAGTTGCATGTGGCACCGCACGCAGTCTCTCCTTTGGAATTAACTTGCCTGTGACACGACATATACCGTATGTCTTGTTCTCTATGCGTATCAAGGCATTCTCCAAATTCTGAATGTATTTGTATTGACGAGCAGCCAACTGTCCATTTTCTTCCTTCGACAAGACGTTAGAACCTTCTTCTAAGACCTTGAAAGTAGGGGCGGTGTCGTCTGCGTTGTTGTCACCACCAGATACATTTTCATTCAACAATTCGAGATCCTTGCGTGCTCTCGCTAATTTCTCTAATATTAATTCCTTAAATTCCATCAACTCTTCGTCAGAATATCTGACCTTTTCTTGAGCGTTGTTTACATTTTCTTCCATAACTCTCGAATTTTAGTGAAACAGAATAACTGCCGTCAAAGTTAATAACAATTATCTTATTAAGCAAGCAAATTATTGCGCCTTTTCAATTTTAATTTTAACAGAAATCTTGTCTATAAGTTCTATAGCCTCAACATCTGAACCAATATTATCTACAATATTAAGACTTGCTAATGTCTCTGAGCAGATGTAGTCTTTATATCTCTCAACGACTTTGTTGATATTATCGTCTTTTTCTATTGTCAGAATGATATGGTCGGTGACTTCCAGTCCGCTGTCTTTTCTCATATTCTGAACTCTGTTGACAATCTCTCTTGAGAGTCCTTCTTCTGCAAGCTCTGGCGTTATGGTGATGTCTAATGCCACTGTCGAATCGTCTTGTGTAACTACAGCCCAACCTGGGATGTCTTCTGTTGTGATGATGGCATCAGATAACTCAAGATGTAACTCTTGTCCTTCTAATGTGACATCTAAATAACCGACGCTTTCTAAGTTTCTGATAGTCTCTTGATCTATCTCAGCGAAGAACTTGGTGATTTGTTTTATCATCTTACCATAACGACGTCCTAAGTTTGGAAGGTTTGGCTTGACTTTCTTTACCAAGATATTCTTATCTGCTGTGAGATATTCTATCTCCTTGACGTTGACTTCCGAAAGAATGAGTTGTTCCACCTTCTTGAATTGCTCGAGGAATTTATCAGTCTTGACAGGAATCATAATCTTTGATAATGGCTGACGAACACGGATGTTGGCTTTCTTTCTCAACGACAATACCATCGATGATGCGAGCTGTGCCATCTCCATTCTCTCTTCTAAATCTTTGTCGATTAAGTTCTTGTCGGCGACAGGGAAGTCGGTAAGGTGTACTGACTCAGCAGCTTCACGGCCTGTAGCTGCATTCAAATCTTGATACAAACGTTCTGCGAAGAATGGTGCTATAGGACTTGAAATCTTTGCCAATACATTCAAACATGTGTATAATGTCTGATATGCTGATGTCTTATCGGTAGAGGCATCGCTCTTCCAGAAACGACGACGTGAGAGACGTACATACCAGTTACTTAAGTGTGCATCAACGAACTCTGCTATTGCACGACCAGCCTTTGTAGGCTCATAGTTGTTGAAATGCTCATCGACCTCTTTTATCAAGGAGTTCAACTCTGATAAGATCCATCTGTCTATCTCAGGACGTTGCTCATAAGGTATCTCTGCTTCTGAGAAATCGAATTTGTCGATGTTGGCATATAATGCGAAGAATGCGTATGTGTTATACAATGTTCCGAAGAACTTACGACGTACTTCATCAACGCCTTCTTTGTCGAACTTGAGGTTGTCCCATGGCTGTGAGTTTGTTATCATATACCAACGTACAGCATCGGCACCGTAAGTCTCTATTGCTTCAAATGGATCGACACCATTGCCAAGACGTTTCGACATCTTGTTGCCGTTCTTGTCTAATACCAAACCGTTAGAGATAACTGTCTTATAAGAGACAGAGTCTGAGATCATGGTAGCGATGGCGTGAAGTGTGAAGAACCAACCACGTGTCTGGTCAACGCCTTCTGCGATGAAGTCGGCTGGGAATGTCTCAGCGTTGAGTTTGCCTTCCTCGCCCATGTAATGTATCTGTGCGTAAGGCATAGCACCCGAATCAAACCACACGTCGATGAGGTCTGGCTCACGGAACATCTTTCTTCCGTCGGATGAGACTAATATTACGTTATCGATATAAGGTCTGTGTAAGTCGAAGCTGTTATAATCTTCTGAAGCGTATGGGTTTTCTGTCATGAAACCTGCTTTCACTGCTTCGTCTATTCTCTCACGAAGCTCAGCGACGCTGCCGATACATACTTCTTCTGTGCCGTCTTCGGTTCTCCAGATTGGAAGTGGTGTTCCCCAATAACGTGAACGTGACAAGTTCCAATCTACTAAGTTCTCTAACCAGTTGCCGAAACGTCCTGTTCCTGTTGCTTCTGGCTTCCAGTTGATAGTCTTGTTGAGTTCTATCATTCTGTCTTTAAGAGCGGTGCTGCGGATGAACCAGCTGTCTAATGGATAGTAGAGAACAGGTTTGTCGGTACGCCAGCAGTGTGGATAGTTGTGAGTGTGTTTCTCGCTCTTGAAGAGTTTGCCTTCTTCTTTTAACAACACGACGATATCGACATCTAACGACTTGTCTTTCTCTGTCTTTGTTGGGTCGAAGGCGTTTTTAACAAACTGACCTGCGTAAGGACGATAGGCTTCTACGTTCATGAAGTTCTTTACGAACTCTTCATCTAAGTCTTCTATCTTGAAGAACTTACCTGTCTTGTCAACCATTGGTTGAGCCTTACCGTCTTTATCTATCATTTGGAGTGGAGGTATGCCACTTTGTTTTGCGACGCGGTCGTCGTCGGCACCGAAAGTAGGAGCGATGTGGACGATACCTGTACCGTCTTCTGTGCTGACGTAATCGCCATGTATCACGCGGAATGCTCCTTCACCTGGATTGACCCATGGAATGAGTTGTTCATATTCTAAGCCAACTAAGTCTTTACCTTTACATGTCCCGAGAACTTCGTAAGGAAGTTTCTTGTCGCCGACTTTATAATCTTCAAATGATGGTTTTTCTGCCTCGCTTGGGAAGAATGCGCCCATCAATGGAGTTGCTATGACGTAATAGGCGAGTTCTCCGCTGTTAGGGTTGACAGATTTTACGAGGTTGTAGTCGATGCTGTTACCTACGCACAATGCTGTGTTTGATGGCAGAGTCCAAGGTGTTGTTGTCCATGCTGCGATTTGAATATCGTTGAAAGGAACGTCAACGCCGAAAGGATTGTTTTTCACTGTCGTCTGTTCTGCCTTGACGCGGAACAATGCTGTACATGTGAGGTCTTTAACGTCGCGGTAGCAGCCAGGGATATTAAGCTCGTGAGAGCTCAATCCTGTTCCGGCAGCAGGTGAATAAGGTTGTATTGTGTAGCCTTTATAGAGGAGACCTTTCTTGTAGATTACAGAGAGAAGGTACCATAAGGTTTCGATATATTCGTTCTTGAATGTGATATAAGGATCGTCAAGGTTGACCCAATAACCCATGGTGCGAGTAAGTTCGTCCCAGAGGTCTTTATATTTCATGACTTCTTCGCGGCAAGCTTTGTTGTATTCATCGACGCTGATTTTCACGCCTATGTCTTCTTTGGTGATGCCGAGTTTCTTCTCTACGCCGAGTTCTACAGGGAGACCGTGAGTGTCCCAGCCAGCTTTACGCGACACTTTCTTACCTTTCAAAGTCTGATAACGGCAGAAAATATCTTTGATGGTACGAGCCATGACGTGGTGGATACCTGGTGTTCCATTTGCTGACGGTGGTCCTTCGTAGAATACGTATGCTGGACCATCTTTACGGTTGTCTAAACTCTTTTGGAAGACGTCATTCTCTTCCCAATACTTACGAACGTCTTTAGCAATTTGCGTAAGATTCAGATTTTTATATTCTCTATATGAACCTTTCATATATCACTTGATATTTAATGAATTATTAATAAGCGACAAAGATAATATTTTTTTTAATTAGGGATGAGGAATTTAGAGATGAGGAATTATTTTTTTCTGATTTTTAAATTTATGATTATTCATAGAATAAGACGTATCTTCTCTACATTTGTACATTGTTCATTGTACATTATTCATTGTTCATTGTTCATTGTACATTGCTCATTGTACGTTGTCAACTCCTGTTTCAATAATCTCTTTCCTGAGGTCTTCTAATTTACGGGCATCGTTTACGGAGAATTCGCCTATTTTTGTTCTTCTCAAGGAGATGAGGCAAGCTCCGTTGCCGAGTTTTTTTCCGAAATCATTGACGAGAGACCTGATATATGTTCCTTTGCTGCATTTGACTTCAAATTCGATCTTAGGGAAGTTGGTGTAATCTAATTTAAAGTCGTCTATGTGAACGAGTCTTTCTTTGAGAGCTACTTCTTCGTCGGAGCGTGCGTAGTCGAAGGCTCTTTTGCCGTTTATCTTTATTGCGGAGAATTTGGGTGGTCGTTGCATGATGTCGCCTATAAACGATTTTCTTGCATCTTCCATCATATCAATAGTTATGTCGTCTGTAGAATAGAATGCGTCGGCTTCACTTTCCATGTCGAAAGTAGGTGTCGTTTGTCCTAAGAGCATCGTGCCTGTATATACTTTCTCCTGAGCTTGGAAGTTGTCTATCTGTTTTGTCATGCGTCCTGTGCAGATAATTAGCAATCCTGTTGCAAGAGGATCTAATGTCCCGGCATGACCTACTTTCAACTTCCTTATCCCGTGAAAACGTTTTATCACAGAACGTATCAGATTGACGACATCGAATGATGTCCAATCTAAAGGTTTATCTACAAGAAAAACTTCTCCTTCTTCAAAATGAAACATATTATAGTGCGAATATTATAGTAGCGATACCGACGATGGCGCAGTAGATAGCAAAATAAATGAGTTTACCCTTTTTAACTAAATTGATCATGAACTTACAAGCTATGCAGCCTGAGATGAAAGCTCCGAGGAATCCTACGAATAAAGGCATGAAACCTATTCCTCCCAACAATGCAGGTTCTTTGATGATGTCGATGACATTCAAGAATGTCTCACCTAAGATAGGTATCAAGACCATGAGGAATGAGAACTGTGCTATGCTTTCTTTTTTATTTCCTAAGATAAGTCCCGTTGCTATGGTGGTTCCAGAGCGTGAGAGTCCTGGCAACACAGCGATAGCTTGTCCTAATCCAATGATGAAAGCGTCTTTATATGAGATAGTTTCTTTCTGACGTGGCTTGGCATAATATGCAAATGTCAATAAAAGTGCTGTCATCAGGAGACAACATCCAACTATCAACAAGCCGCTACCAAAAATAGTTTCTACATAATCTTTAAAGAACAGACCTACTATCATCACAGGGATACATGAGAGTAAAATCTTCGCTACATAAGTCTTCTCGTCATTCCATTTTGTCGTAAAGAAAGTGCCTTTAAACAAGACTTCTATCTCTTTCCATAAGATAACTATAGTACTCAGAACGGTAGCTGCGTGAACTGTCACGGTGAATAATAGATTGTCGGCAGCTGATGTGTTTAAGTTTAACAACTCTTGACCTATAGTTAAATGTCCGCTACTGCTGACAGGCAGGAACTCTGTTAATCCTTGAAGGATCCCTAATAATAAGGCTTCTAACCAATTCATAAATCTTATTTGTTTTTAGGTTTTTTCATTATTGCATAAAACTCTATACCAAAACCCACCAACACGAGTATTGGTGCCAATGTGATTCTGCGGAAGCTAAATATAGCCTCGTTGAATACATCAGGATTGTCGGAACCGCCGCCTATCATCAGGAGAAATCCAACGAGAAGAAATATTAATCCTATTATCACCCATAGATAATTGTCACGACCAAAAGGCATCACTTTATCTTCTTGTTCGATTTTGGAGTTTTTGTTCTTATTTTCTAACTTGCTCATATTTAGATATTTTATTGTTACATATAAAACTTATCGACATCGGCATTAAGATATTTTCTCATTGCCACAATGGTAGATAACATAGTAAGTATCATGCTTAAGACAATGACACCTGCATATATCGCTATAATATATCTATATCCATTGAAGATGCTTATCTCTGGCATGAAGTCGTTCATTGCCACCAATGTCAAAGTGATTAATATCAAAGAAAATATCGCAGCTATTACGCCTTGCGACATGAAAGTCTTGAGAAACGGTTTTATGATAAAAGGCTCGGTGGCACCTACCAACTGCATACTTCTTACCGTAAAACGTTTGGAATATATTGAGAGTCGTACTGTGTGACTTATCAAAGTTGAAGCCACGATTAGTAGTATCACACTCACAAAAAACAATATTGTCTTGACTTTGTCAATGTTTCTGTTGATGGTGTCGGATAATGATTTCTGGTATAATATCTCTTTCACTATGGTTTTTGATTTCACCCATTTTTCTACCATCGCCATGCTGTCGCTGTTGGCATAGTTAGATACGAGTCGCACATCTATTGAAGGTAGCAACGGATTTTCTACATCGCCAAGCCACTGCATAAAATTCTCACCAAGGTCTTTCTCCAAACGTTTTGTGGCTTCTTCCTTGCTGATATACTCTGCAGATTTAACATAATCTTTTTTCTTCAACTCATCTCTCAGAGCTTCTATCGATGCTTCTTTGACATTGTTCTTTATCACTATCTCAAAGCCGATGTTTTCTCTCAGATGATTTAATAGTCTGTCGGTATATACAACAGAGAAAGCGTACATTCCCAATACGAAGAGCACTAACGTGATACTCAGCAGCGACACGAAATACGAGCCTACAAACCTTCTCTTTGTTGATTTATTTTCGGAATACATCGATATATTATTTCCTTGCAAAGATAATTATTTTTTTCAAACGTAAAATTTTATTGTGGCTATGTTTTGTAATTAAAAAAAATGTAATTTTACGGTTTAAAAAAGGACATTTCTTATGCTGAAGAAATTAGGAGATTATCTTATTCTGATGTCGCAGGTTTTTCGCAAACCTGACAAGGCTCTCATATTTCGAAAGAGGCTTCTTCATGAGTTTTATAATCTCGGATATACATCCATCGGCATTGTCCTTATCTTATCGGTTTTCGTTGGTGCCGTAGCTACAATATTGGTTGCATACAATACCGACAACCCTCTTTTGCCAGAGAAACTCGTTGGCTTCTCTGCACGACAGATGATAATATTAGAGTTTTCTCCTACCATGATAAGTCTTATTCTCGCAGGTAAGTTAGGCTCTCAGATAGCCTCCGAGATAGGGACGATGCGTGTCACTCAGCAGATCGATGCTCTTAAAGTCATGGGTATCAATCCAGCAAACTATCTCATACTTCCTAAGATTATCTCATGCCTTTTATTCATTCCGGTGTTGATAATATTCAGTATAGTGGTAGGTATTCTCGGCGGATGGCTGGCTTGTGTTCTCACAGGTGTTATCACCCCGACTAATTATGTTGTAGGACTACGTGCATGGTTTGAACCTTATACTATAACATTTGCCATGATAAAGACAGTGGTTTTTGCTTTCATGATAACGTCAATATCGAGTTTCGTCGGTTACACTGTCAAAGGCGGCTCCGTTGAAGTGGGCAAGGCTAGCACTCGAGGCGTGGTGATGAGCAGCATCGCTATCATAGTCTCAGATTTGATTCTAACACAGATGCTTTTGATATGATAGAGGTTAAGAATATAACTAAGAGATTTGGGGATCATCTCGTCTTGGATGATATTAACGCGACCTTTGAAAGAGGCAAGACAAACCTCATTATCGGACAGAGCGGCTCAGGCAAGACGGTGCTGATGAAGATATGTATCGGGCTCTTTGAACCAGACCACGGCATGGTGACATTCGATAATAGATCGTTCTCTAACGTGAAAGAGAAATATAAAAACGACATACGTAAGGAGATGGGCGTGCTCTTCCAAGGAGGAGCTCTCTTCGACTCTATGAACGTGGAACAGAATGTGATGTTCCCTCTTAACATGTTTACCGATATGTCGTATGAGGAGAAATTGGAGAGAGTGAATTTCTGCTTGAAAAGAGTAAACCTCGATGGCGTGAATAACTTGATGACATCGGAACTCAGCGGAGGAATGATGAAGCGTGTGGCTATAGCTCGCGCAATATCCAACAGCCCTAAGTATCTCTTCTGCGATGAGCCAAACTCAGGCCTCGACCCAATAACATCAGAACTCATCGATGACCTCATCAGCGAGATAACTCAAGAATACAACATCACCACTATCATAAATACTCACGACATTAACTCGGTGATAAAAATAGGACAGACGATAAATTTCATTCACAAGGGTAAATTGTGGTGGTCGGGTGACAATAAATCGGTGATAAGTTCCGATAACAAAGAGCTCAACAATTTCTTGTTCTCTACAGAATTAACAAAAAGAATAATAACAAAATAAGGTATTATGAATGTTTTAGATTTAATTATCGGAATAATCTTGATATTATTCGCTATATCAGGATTGAGAAAAGGTCTTATCATAGAGGCTTTTTATTTGGCATCGTTCATCGTCGGTATTTTTGGCGCCATGTATTTCTCCGACTGGGTCGCATCGTGGCTCGCTGGCTTTGTAGATGCTGCATTAGATTATCTGACAATAATAGCATTTGTCATCACATTCGTGATATTCGTAGTCTTGACACGTTTCTTAGGTAGATTGGTGAGCGATTTCGTATCGGCTATATATCTCGGTTTCTTCGATAAAATAGGTGGCTTCCTCTTCGGAATATTAAAAGGCGGCTTGATATTAAGTGTGATAATATTAATAATGAATATATTCGGACTGACGAATCTAATAGGCTCTAATGTCAAGAAGTCGTCATTCCTCTATCCTTACATAGAAAATATCGCTAACGTCTTGTACCAAAATCATGAGGTGGTGAAAGACTCTATGAAGAAGAGTGTTGTGGCTGATAATATCGTAAAATTTGAAGATTGTAACATAATATGAGAAATATAGCAGTAATATTAGGTGGTTGCGGTACCAAAGACGGTTCCGAAATCAATGAGACAGTGACACTGTTGTTGGCTTTAGATCAACATAATATCAAATACCAATGTTTTGCTCCAGACAGGGATCAGTATCAAGTTGTTAACCATCTTACGGGAGAAGTCACAGAAGAGAGACGTAATATGTTAGTAGAGTCTGCTCGTATCGTTCGTGGTGAGATATTGCCGTTGGCAGATTTTAACGCTGATGACTTTGACGGACTCGCTATTCCTGGTGGCGCCGGCATTGCCAATAATCTCTTTACATATTTCATTAATGGCATGAAGATGACAGTGTTACCTGAAGTAAGAGACGCTATCATCGCCATACATCAGCAGAATAAACCTATAGCCGCTATGTGTATAGCTCCTGTTATGTTGGCTAATGTGTTAAAAGATATAACGATAACATTGGGTGACAATAATTGTGGTCCCGCAAAAGACATCCTCGAAATGGGAGCACATCACAAGGCAACGGCAAACGGGGAGTATGTTGCTGACATAAAGAATAAGATTTTTACTACACCATGTTTTATGCTTGATGCCACACTGAAAGACATCTATGAAGATGCTTATAATATGGTAGAGGCAATGTGTGCATCATGTTGAAAATATGTTGGTTGAGGTTTTTTTTTTTCTTTTTCGATTAAAAAATAATTATTAGAGAAAAATAAGTCGAGAACTTTGAAGTCGTAATGTTAATAATATAATGTTATGTCTAAGAAGTTTTATCTTATCGTTGGTTTATTCATCGTTGGTTTAATACCTCTTTCCAGGGCTCAGAATAATGATGTAGATGTATTATCGCCAGAAACTATTGTTTATGACTGGGAGTTCAATGTAATTTCTGATGGGACAGTGCTAACTGCATGGAATGGTCCTGGTGAAAATGGAGGCATAGCTACTTACTTTAATGTACATAATGAAAAAGGACAATGTAACCTTGACGAGGGTGCGATGCTTGTCGATGAGCTCGAATCGAAGCTATATACTACTGCTAAACAACTGACGCTTTTAGATAGGGACGATAACACTATTGTCGTTTATCAGACTCTTGATAATGCTGTAAACGACGGCATGGATACCAATGTAAATGAAAATTATCGTTTGTATAAAATATCTCCAGATGGCGAGATGCTTTGGGGAGATGATGGCATAGATCTCAACAGAGGTGGATATTCGGAAACAACACAGGGCTGTCTCTCGATGGTACAAATCGAAGACGGCTCTTATT
This sequence comes from Lentimicrobiaceae bacterium, assembly GCA_015061295.1. Classification (GTDB taxonomy): domain Bacteria; phylum Bacteroidota; class Bacteroidia; order Bacteroidales; family F082; genus Limimorpha. The sequence continues at coordinate 79,924 of SUWU01000002.1, read as the reverse complement.
ATATTGCATGGGTTGAACATACATGGAATAATGATTATGAGATAGGTACCATACATTTGGAACGTGTCTCAGAAGATGGTGAGATGTTATGGAATGAGCCGATAATATTAGGTGATGGCATCACACCTATGACATTCCCTTATCTTGTCAACGCTGGCAATAACCAAGTCATTATGGTGTATGCCAAAGGTTCTGGACAGGAGTTACATGCCAAAAAACTTGACTTCGATGGTACTGAAGTGTGGAGTGAAGATACACGTATTTATAGAAACGGCTTTGGTTCTATCCCGATCTGGACATTCCTAAAAGTTCAGTCGGATGAAGAAGGAGGCGTGTTCGTAGGTTGGTATGACGACCGTCTTGGAACTAACTATGAAAGGACATATTTAGCTCATATTTTGAACGATGGTAGTCATGGCTTCGTATCGGGCGAAGGTGGTGAGACAGTAGGATATACCGATACATTGCGTAGCTTCTCTCCTTCAATATATTATGATAAAGAAAATCGGTATGTATATGTACTTCGTAGAGAGACATCGTTAGGACAGGGTTATAGTAGAATGGTGTTGCAGAAAATGTCGATGCAAGGAGAACTGCTCTGGGATATAGAAGGTGTAGAGGTATATCCTTATTCTGAGACTAATTTAGGATACGAAAGTATTACTGACGATGGAGAAGGTAATATAGCTATATTCTTTATGAGAAATGACAAGACTTACGGTAGTGATAATGTAACGAATTTCTTTATGAAGGTAGATAAGGAAGACGGCTCTCTCATTTTTGATGAGCCTATAGCATTCTCACCATCCACAGGTAATAGGGCAAATCTTAAAATCAGTAAGATTGTCAACGATGAATATTGGATAACAATGTGGGAAGATTATCGTATCTTGCCTGCCGATAACACTAATGTAGATGTTACAGAGTTGCCACGCCGTCTTTATATGCAACGTATATCCAAAAATGGTACGGTAGGATTTGATAGTCATAATGTAAGTACTATCGCTGAAAATAAAAAGATACTTATAGAGGAATTTACCGGAATAAAATGTGGCAATTGTCCCGATGGTCATGCTATGGCAAAGCAGATACAATTGGCTAAAGATGACGAAGTCTTTATCATCGCTATTCATGCAGGACATTTCTCTGAGCCTTCACCCGATCAACCTGACCTCCGCGCCGAAGATGGTGTCACGATACATGATTTCTACGAGGCTAACAGCTATCCTTCAGGAATGGTGAATCGTAGAGAATATTATGATAACATCGTAGTAGGAAGATCTTCGTGGGTGATGATAGCGAAAGAGACAAATACAGAGATAGCACCTGTGAACCTGTGGATAAATTGTGAATACGACGATTTCTTCGAAGAACTGACTGTTAATATCGAAGGTTATTGGACAGATCACTCACCATCAGACGCGCCTATGTTGTCGGTAGCTCTCCTTCAGAACAACATACAAGGTTATCAGGCTGGCAGCGGTGTCGGTGACGAATATATGCACCAACATGTGTTGCGTGATTATTTGTCAGACGCATTAGGCGATGAAATAACAGAACACGCTAAAGGCGACTTCTTCAGTAAGTCATATAAATATGCTTTGCCTTCCGACTATAATGGCGTTGTAGTAGTGCCAGAACAATTGGAAATAATAGCTTTCGTCTCCGAAACAGAGTCGAATATCCTCAACGTGACAGGAAAGAAACTCACGCATCCTGAGTTTTATTTACCTGTCAACGCTGAAATATCAGAACCTAAAATACCAATTAATAAAAACTACTTCTATTCCTTCGTGGAATTATATCTCGAAAATAAATCGACGGAGATAATAACGGAAGCAACCTTCGATGTGGAACTTAATGGTCTTACAGAAGAAGTGGAGTGGACAGGTGAAGTTCCTGCTTTGTCAATGAAACAAATCGCTATTCCTGTCGATTGGACAACGACACAAATAGAAGAAAATGAATGGTCGGTGGCACTCGCTTCTATCAACGGAGAGGAATATGAAGGCAATAAGATAAAAGGCTCGTTCAACAAACCGACACTCGTTACAGATAATGTCAAGATAAAGATAAAATCTGATAGTTACGCTGACGACAACCGCTTTATGCTTAAAGATAAAGATGGAAATGTAGTGGAGGAATTTGAAGGCTTTGTCAATGGCGAAGCTAAGGAATTGGAGTTTGAATTAAGCCTTGATCAAGGAGAAATATATTGCTTTGAAGTTACTGATGTCTGGGGCGACGGAATAACATCGCCACGTGGTCATGTGAAAATTTATTCAGATGAAGGCAATCTTCTCACTCAGAATATGGAGGTCAAAGACTTTGGTTGGCGTGTTTTCCTTGAAGTTGAAGAAGGAGAAAATATAGATGAAATCAGCAATGATGAGATAAAAATAACATATATCAACGATTGTATCATTATCGACGAAAGCCGTGATTTCAAAGTGTCAATCTACGATATGTCTGGTAGATGCGTTATTAAAGCTGTCAATGTCAACATTATTAACATGGCAGATTTCAGTAAGGGAATATATCTCGTCAATGTCATGACATCAGAATCAAATAAAACTTTTAAACTAATCAAATAAATTTTATTCATATGAAAAAATTAATCGTTACACTGTTTTTATTTCTCGGTATGTTTAGTGTATATGGACAGTGGGTTGAAAATCAAGGTATTCCTATTGTGACAGAAGGAACTTCTATCTACGACAATGAAACCGTTGTCGGAAAAGACGGAACTACTTATTTCCTTGGTTATTGTCCTAACTTAAAGGAAGCTGAAGATGAGTATGACACTGATAATGTCGTTTACGAGTATCGTCTTCAGGCGATAGATAAGAATGGCGTAAGGAAATTCGGTGACTTAGGTCTGTTGATTTCCGATTATCCAAATCGTTCCTATTGTGTTGTTAATGATTATCTCTATCTCGACAAAGAAGGCAACATTATTGTTGTGGTTTTTGATGCACGTGCTCATGAATATGAAGACCTTATGGGAGCTTATGCCTATAAGATTTCTCCAGAAGGCGAAATGCTCTGGGGAGAAGACGGTGTTTTGCTTGGTAACGGAAGAGACTTGGTCGCTGCCATGAAAATGGTGGAACTTTCTGACGGCAGCATCGTATTCGCATGGATGCGTTCTTATGGACAGCTCATGGCTATAGACCTTCAACGTATCTCTGCTGAAGGCGAGTGTCAATGGAATCCAACAGAAGTGGGATTGAACTCGGAGACAGTCACTTACCAATATCCTTATTTGGTCGATGCTGGCATGAATCAATTTATTCTTGTTTATGCTAAAGGCGGTGCTCAGGACTTATATGCCCGCAAGATGGATTTCGATGGCACATCTGTATGGAGCGAAGACACCCGTATCTATCGCGGTGGCTGGGGTAGTATCCCGTTATGGACAATCTTAGACGTGAAGCCTTCGGGCGATGGCGGCGTGATTTTGGGTTGGAACGACGATAGAAGCATGACAAATATTGAAACAGCGTATATGTCATACGTTACCAAAGACGGAGAAATAGGCTTCAGTGGAGCATCAGATAATGACGACGTGAAATTAAACTACAGCGGGTTTAGAAATTTCAATTGTAAGGTCATGGCAGACCCTGCTGGCGATGGATTCCTCGCATTCTGGAGAGAGACTAGCGATGGTCAGAGTTGGCAAAGAATGGTGATGCAGAAAGTGTCGAAGGAAGGTGAACTTCTCTACGGTGACGAAGGCATCATGATAGCTGATTTTGAAGAGACAAGCTTCGGATATAACTCGATACAGCCTGGCAATGAAGGCGAAGCCGCTTTGTTCTATATGAGACAAAACGCTGGCTACGGTGATGTCGATGTTCTTTATATCACATTTAAAACAGAAACAGGCGAATTTATAATGGAAGAACCTCACCAATTGATAGCAGGAACAGAAGAACGCTCCGGATTGTCATCTTATATCTGCCAAGAAGAAGGCTTCTGGATCCTTAAATGGAAAGAAGATTATAAAGACGAGAATAATAATACTTTAGAAAAACATTTGCTATGCCGCATCGACTATAGAGTGAATGACACTACAAGTGTTGAAAATATTATAGCCTCATCAAATGATTTCTATCATTCAAACGAACAGTTTATGGTCAAGGTCGCAAATGCATGCAAGGCACATATCGAGATATTCGACCTTATGGGAAGAAAGATAGACGATATTAATAATGTAGAACTTAACGCAGGTTTAAACACAATCGCTTGGACTAACAAACGTGGTACTTATATCGCTAAATTATCAACCGACAGCGAGGTGTTGACATGCAAAATATTAATTAAATAAATTTTCAGCCTATGAAAAAGTTTTTATTATCGTTCGTCGTGGTTCTATGTGTGACCATGTCGGCAAATGCGCAAGCTATCTATGGTTATGGACTCTCAATCAACGAGGGTAGCTACACTCCAATAACAGATGGTACTACAGTGGCTTTAGGAACAAACGAATTGTTCCAAACTACCTATGATGATTGGGGTGATCCTGTTAACAACTTCAATGAAAAATTGATATTACCTTCTGGTATCTTCGATGAAGAGATAACAGCAGAGGGATTCCCTATTGGTTTCGATTTTAAATTCAATGAGAAGATGTTCTCATCTTTTGGTATTGCTACCAACGGAGTTATTTACTTAGGTGATGAGACTGTGACATTATATACTGATGGTAGATATACATTCTCAAGCGGAAGTGGAAACAACCTCATTGGTTTTGTTGGCAACCGTGGTAATATATGTAACGATGAAACTATCATCAGTTATAAGACAGAAGGTGAAGCTCCAAATCGTGTTCTTACAGTAGAGTTTGATAACTTAGGATTTCTTCAAGGATTTTGGGGGATAGAAGCCTACTTCTTCGATATTCAGTTCCGTCTGTATGAAGGAAGCAACGAGATAGAACTTGTTGTCAATGGTGCTGATGAGGCTTTTGTGGGTATTGACGATGAAGGTAACACAGAGACATATAGTACCAACGCCACTATTGGTGTTAAAGGTGAAGGCGATGATGCCACAAGAGTGTTCGCTGGCGAACTAAATGAGTGGTATCCTGAAAACGCTACCTCAAACGATTTTTACTTAGATTATAATATCTTAGACGGTACAACATTTAAACTTACAGAACCAGATGATGTGGTCACTCCAGAAGTACAACCAATGAATTTAATCGTTAATCAATATTCTACTCAGTTGACAGGCTCATTTACTGCTGTTGAAGGTGTTGATACATATCTCTTGATCTATCAGGAGGGAACAGAAATCACATCAACTCCTATCGACAAGACTTCATATTCCCCTGGAGATAATGTTGGTGATGCTGTCGTTGTTGAGTACTATGAATCATGGGATTATGATGATGTGTTTGAATTTGAATTGTGGGATCTTCCAAGTGCTACAGATTATACATTCGCAGTATATGCTGTTAACGCTTATGGTGCCAACGGTCCTCTATACAATACCGTAAATCCTCCTACCGTGGTGACATATACCAATCCTGCAGCTGCAACATTGTTTGAGTTTGTTGAAGTAGGTGATTCAACAGCTGTCATAAACCTTAGTGCCAACGCTGCCGACAATAAAGTTCTCGTGGTTTATAACACAGAGTTAGTGCGTGACAACTACGGAGATTATCCTCTTATCGGGGAACTCTATGGCGAGTATGTGGCAGGACAAGAAATAGATGGAGGAGGCTTCGTCGCCTATTTCGGCGATGCCGTTGAAAATATAGAGATAACAGGACTTGAACATTCAAAAGGTTATTTCTTTGAGGCTTATAGCTACGACCCAGTCTATGGTTATTCATCAGATAAATTATCTGCCGATGCCGCTACCACAGCTCATCTTCCTTATTCTTTGGACTTGTCCGCTGCCAAGACATATGGACTCCCTGCTGGCTGGACAAAGAATGAAGAAGATAGATTTGAAGTCCCTAACTCAGTAACAGGTTATACATCAGAAGAAAACCCTTATGTCATCTGGTGCAAGGAAACCCGTAAAGATGCAGAAAATGGTATCATAAACCAACTGACAAGCTGCCCTATCATGGTCGATCAGCGTGACGCTGTTGTAAAATTCGATTATACCATGTATTATCAGCCTTCACGTTTTGCTACCGATGCTTATAACGAATGGGCTGAGGGTGATGTGTTTGCCGTACAAATTAGTACCGATGGTGAAATATTTGAAGATATAGCGACATTTACTCCAGAAGATCATCCTCAGTTCTCTTATGAGGATAAGACTTTTGTCGCTTTTGAAGGTGAGTTGGCGCAATATGAAGGACAAAAAATATGGATCCGTATCCATTGGCATTTGTTCAGTACAGCCTTCGTGCCAGGAATACTCGTTATCGACAATATCGCAATTGAAGGTCGTGAGATCCCTGAGACTCCAATAGTTAAAGTTGAAGACGTTACACATATATCTGCAAATATATCATGGCGTGGCGCTCAAGAGAATTATGAAGTGGCATTTGCTAAGAGTGGAGAGGAATTTACCACTCAAGTTGTTGAAGGTGCTACAGAGGTTACGTTCTCTGACCTCGAAGCAGAAACAGAGTATCAGGTGAAAGTACGTGGCATAGCAGCAGAGAATGACTATTCCTACTGGTCGGAGGTAGTTACTTTTACAACAGCGGCATGGCCTGAATGTGATGCTCCTACTAATCTCTTGTCAGATGTGACATTGTTCTTGGAAGAAGGAATAGTGACTCTTTCTTGGGATGGTAATGAGGAACATCTCTCTTGGGAAGTAAGATACCGTGATGGTAACTCAACAACATGGAATACTATAGAAAATATTGAAGAGCCACTTCTCGTTCTTAACGAACTCGAAGAAGGCGTGACATACTTATGGAATGTACGCGCTTATTGTACCGTCGATCGTATAACTGATTGGTCGGCTCAAAGTAGTTTTGAGACTCCTAAAACCGTAGGACCTCCAACAAATGTTACAGCTGTAGCGACAGGTCCATATACAATGACACTATCGTGGGATCCTGTCGATGGCGCATTGGCATATGGTATATTCCTTTTCGGTGAATACCTCGGAGGAACTTATAACACATCTGTTGACCTCGAACAAATGACTCCTGAAACAGAGTACTGCTTCACTGTAGTCTCTATTACAGGTATCGATGATGAAGGTTATATAACAGATTATTCTGAGGAGTCGGAGGAAGCATGTGCTACAACAGAGCCTGATGGAATAGAAGAACTCGCTTCCTCAATAAATATGTATCCTAACCCTGTTAACGATGTCCTCTTCATCGAAAACGGTAACAACATCGAAGAAATAAGTATCTATACTATAACAGGTGTAATGGTCTATAATGAACAATGTACTGCGAATAATGTACAATTGAATGTCTCTGAATTTGAAGCTGGTGTTTACATTCTCAAAGTCAGAACAGAAGATCGTGAAATTATCAATCGTTTTGTTAAGAAATGATGTTCAGTGAAGATACTTAGATGTATCTAAAAATAAAAAAAGCTGCCTAACTATTGTTTGTTAGACAGCTTTTTTTATTACACTCTCTTATCTCTTAGGAGCGATCTTGTTTCTTATGATATTATAAAGTTCATCGGCATTGACTCTGACCTGTTCCATGGTGTCGCGGTCGCGGACTGTAACAGTGTTATCTTCCAAAGTCTGGTTGTCGATTGTGACGCATAAAGGAGTTCCTATGGCATCCTGTCTTCTATAACGTTTTCCGATAGAATCTTTTTCTTCATATTGACACATAAAGTCAGGCATGAGTTGATCCATGATCTCGCGTGCTTTCTCTGGCAATCCGTCTTTCTTTACGAGAGGGAGGATAGCTACTTTGTAAGGAGCGAGAGCTGCTGGGAATTTCATCACCACGCGTTCCGAGCCATCTTCAAGTTTCTCTTCTGTATAAGCATGACTCAACATGGCGAGGAACATACGGTCTAAGCCGATAGAAGTCTCTATGACGTATGGGATATAACTCTCGTTAGTCTCTGGGTCGAAGTATTGAAGTTTTTTGCCTGAGAATTTAGAATGTGAGCCAAGGTCGAAGTCGGTGCGGCTGTGGATACCTTCAAGTTCTTTAAATCCAAATGGAAATTCAAATTCGATGTCGGTAGCTGCGTTGGCATAATGAGCAAGTTTCTCATGATCGTGGTAGCGATATTTCTCAGCAGGGATACCGAGTGAGAGGTGCCATCTGAGACGTTCTTCTTTCCAGTGTTTGAACCACTCTAACTCGGTACCAGGGCGTACGAAGAACTGCATTTCCATCTGTTCAAACTCTCTCATTCTGAATATAAACTGACGAGCTACTATCTCGTTGCGGAAAGCTTTACCTGTCTGAGCGATACCGAAAGGGACTTTCATTCTACCTGTCTTTTGGATGTTAAGATAGTTGACGAAGATACCTTGAGCTGTCTCTGGACGTAGATAAATCTCATTAGCACCTTCGGCGAGCGAACCCATCTGAGTGGCGAACATGAGGTTAAACTGACGTACGTCGGTCCAGTTGCGTGAGCCAGAGATAGGACATACGATGCCGAGGTCTTCTATGAGTTGCTTGATGCCAGCGAGGTCGTTAGCTTCCATAAGGCTGTAGAGACGATGACTGATGTCTTCTATCTCTTGTTTATAGCCGAGCACGCGGGCGTTGGTAGATACGAATTGTTCTTTGTCGAAAGCATCGCCGAAACGTTTCTTTGCCTTCTCGACTTCTTTGTTGATTTTATCTTCAATCTTAGCGATATAATCTTCTACGAGCACGTCGGCACGATAGCGTTTCTTACTATCTTTATTATCTATCATAGGGTCGTTGAATGCATCGACGTGACCTGATGCCTTCCATACTGTAGGATGCATGAAAATCGCAGCATCTACACCAACGATATTTTCGTGCATCTGCACCATCGCCTTCCACCAATATTGGCGAATGTTATTCTTTAATTCCACTCCATTCTGACCGTAGTCATAGACGGCGGAGAGACCGTCATAAATATCACTCGAAGGAAATACAAAGCCATATTCCTTAGCGTGAGACGTTATCTTCTTGAAAAATTCTTCTTGATTCATGTTCTTTTTTTTAAGTCAACAAGTCAACGAGTCAACAAGTCAACAAGTAATTATCAATTTTTAATCATTTATTCTTCATTATACATTGTTCATTCTTCATTGTACATTATACATTGTACATTACAAAATGAGCATTGCATCTCCATATGTAAAGAAATTATATTTCTCTTCAACAGCCACTTTATATGCTTCCATGAGAAGTTCATAGCCTGCAAAAGCTGCTACTTCCATCATCATTGGCGACTTAGGAAGGTGGAAGTTGGTGATAAGAGCATCGGCTGTGTTGAAGTCATAGTGAGGGAAGATGAATTTATTAGTCCATCCTTTGAAAGGTGTTATCTGTCCTGTGATAGTCACGGCAGTCTCCATAGCTTTTAGTGTTGTTGTTCCAACGGCAAACACTTTACAACGTTGAGCTTTAGCTTCATTGATGATGTCACAAGCCTCTTGAGTTATCTCCATCTCTTCTGAGTCTGTTTTATGTTTGGTGAGGTCTTCTACTTCGATGTCGCGGAAGTTGCCCACGCCTGTGTGAAGCGTAAGTTCTGCGAATGTGACATCACGAAGTTCGAGGTGTTTCATGAGCGATTTGCTGAAGTGCATACCAGCTGTTGGAGCTGCTACGGCACCTTCGCATCTGGCAAAGACAGTTTGATAATTCTCTGCATCTTCTGGCTCAACGGGACGAGCTATCTCTGGAGGAAGCGGCGTATTGCCGAGATCGGTAATAGTCTTCTTAAATTCTTCGTGTGTGCCATCGAACAAGAAACGTAATGTTCTTCCGCGCGATGTGGTGTTGTCAATGACTTCAGCTACGAGTTCGTCATTTTCACCGAAATATAACTTGTTGCCGATACGAATCTTACGGGCTGGATCGACGAGGACATCCCAAAGACGACTTTCATGATTAAGTTCTCGAAGCAACATAACTTCAATCTTAGCTCCGGTCTTTTCCTTCTCGCCATAAAGACGTGCTGGGAAGACTTTGGTGTTGTTAAGAACGAAAACGTCGCCTGCATTGACGTAATCTAAGATGTCTTTAAAGATACGATGTTCGATAGAACCATCTCTACGATTGACAACCATCAAACGAGCTTCATCTCTGTTCTTCGCAGGATAACTCGCGATGAGGTTTGCAGGAAGGTTAAATTTAAATTGCGATAACTTCATTTATATTATGATTTTGTAATGCTTTTTCACAAAAGTCACAAATATAATACATGAATGAAGTTTTGTCAAGAGGTTTTTGAAATTTTTTAACGAAAAGATGATTTTTCGTTACTATGAAGTAATCTACTATTCATTATACATTCTTCATTATACATTCTTCATTCTTCATTATTCATTGTTCATTGTTCATTATTCATTGTTCATTATTCATCGCTTCTCTTCTGTCAACAAAGAACATAATGACGTAAGCTATTACACCTGTCACCAAGTAAAATATCATTTGACTTGTATGATTTATTGTGACGAAAGAAACTGCTGCTGACTCGGAGATTCCGTAGAAACCGTTGAGCAGCAATATTCCTATAAAATGATATACGCCCATTCCGCCTGGTACTGGAGCCACGACACCCAAGGTGGCGAGCCCTAACAAAGTCACTGCTTCTGTCAAACCGAGATGTGATGTCTCAGGAAGCATGTAGAATGGCAGCCATGTCATAACAACGTAGAAACCCCATATCAGCAGTGTATAGACGATAAACAGACCTTTCTTCTTTATCGTGAAAATCGACTTCACTCCATCAACGAAGCCTTCCCATAATGAGGTGATTTTTTTGTATAATTTATTTTGAGATAATCTTTGTTTATTTCTCTTGATAACGAATATAATAGCTATGAACAATGCTATCGCTACAATGATTGTTACAGAACCTAAGACAACGTTGTCTGTAATCTTTTCAATTAAAGGATTTAGCCATGAGGTGATGAGGCTTCCGAGTAAATTCCATTGAAAGAGAATGACTAACAATGCCATTGCAAATAACACTACTAAATCGAGGACACGTTCTGAGATAACGGTTCCAAAGGATTTGTCGAAGGGAATATTTTCTTTTTTTGTCAGGGTGCCGCAACGTGTCACTTCGCCGAGACGAGGGAAGACAGTGTTGGCGAAATAAGCTATAAGAACTGATTCGTAAGTTGTTGAGACTCTTGTCTTATATCCTAACGATTCTATCAAGATATTCCATCGTAAGGCTCTGAAGAATAATGAAATTCCTAAGCAGACAAGACTGATAATCATCCAGGAATATTTGGCTGTCTTGACGTAATCTATTACTTGTGAAAACTCGATTTTTCTAAAGCAAAGCCAAAGAAGAAGAATCCCCAATGAGAGGAAAAAGATGTATGTTAATGCGTTGGAGACCTTCTTATTCAATGCTTTATATTTTATTGTTTTTATCAGGGAAAACGATAGAAGGCTTATGTTTCTTAGCTTCTTCGAAATCCATTGAGCAGTAAGAAACGATTATTACCAAGTCGCCTACATTTACTTTATGGGCTGCAGCGCCATTTATTCCGATGACACCAGAGCCGCGTTCACCTTTTATGGCATAGGTGCAAAGACGTTCGCCATTAGTGATGTTGTAAATATCAACGCGTTCGTTTTCAATGATATTAGCTGCGTCTAACAAGTCTTCGTCAATAGTAATACTGCCGATGTAATTAAGGTCGGCTTGAGTTACGGTAGCGCGATGGATTTTAGATTTTAGTACTTCGATATTCATATTAAAAGATTCTAACGTTATCTATTAAGCGGACTGGACCAAGTTGAAGAGCCACGAAGATACGTGCGTGATCGCATTCGTTCCAGTTTTCTAATGATTTAAGGTTTGTTTCATCGGTGATTTCAACATATTCAACCTCAAACTCCTTGATTTCTGCGTACTTGGCAAGAGTGTATTCTTTCATCTCGGCAGGAGTCATCGAAGCTTTTTTAGAGATGGCATCGTTTAAAGTGGCGAAGATTTTAGGAGCGATGGCGCGTTCTGTCTCGTTGAGACGGACGTTACGCGAACTCATGGCGAGTCCGTCGTTTTCTCTTACGATAGGACATGGCACTATTTCAAGATTCATGTTGAGGTCTCTGACCATCTTCTTGATGATTGCAAGTTGTTGAAAATCTTTTTCTCCGAAGTAAGCTCTGTCGGGATTTACGATTTCGAAGAGTTTTCGCACCACGATAGCGACACCGTTGAAATGACCAGGACGGCAGGCACCTTCCATGACGTGTTCAATATCGCCGAAATCGTAATGGTCTTCTACCTTGTTTGGATACATCTCTTCTACCGAAGGCATAAATACAGCATCGCAGCCAGCCTGTTCAAGTTTTGTGATGTCCTTCTCAGGAGTGCGAGGATATTTCTCTAAGTCTGTAGGATTGTTGAACTGAATAGGGTTTACGAAGACGCTACAAACCACGATGTCGTTCTCTTTTTTAGCACGATTTATCAAGGAAATATGCCCTTCGTGTAAGGCACCCATCGTAGGGACGAAACCTACTTTAAGACCTGAATTATGTTTTTCTTTTACAAAACGTTGAATATCAACGATGAAATTATAAACGTTCATTTCTAAAATAGTTTATGATGTTTTTCCAAAAAAACGCCACAAAGGTAATTATTTTGGTAAAATAATAAATGTAAAATGAAAAATAAATTATCGAAAAAAAATATTATTTTTGCAGACGGTAATTATGAGTCAACAGACAGGTATGTAGTTGTCGCTCGTTGTTCATTTTAATAATTGTCAAGGTCAGAGTTAATTGTCAGTGTCAATTAAAATTGCCCCTATAGTTCAACGGATAGAACGAAAGTTTCCTAAACTTTAAATCTGGGTTCGATTCCCGGTGGGGGTACAAAGTAGGTCTATGAGACTATAAGTCAACGAGTATGTAAATCGATGAGAAAGTTTTATTTCCTTTTTATATTTGTTGTTTTTTTAATTGTAAATGTAGTAGGACAGGATGCTATAGATTTATCTAATGTAGAAATTCCTGTGATAGAAGATGATAGAAGCAACAGAAAGATAACTCACAAAGGGTTTAGTCTGTCGTATAACTATGATTGGAAAATCCCTAATTGGGTGGCGTATGAGTTGACCGATGTGGAGGTGGCAGGAGAGGTGCCTCGTTATGACAGATTTAAGCCTGATCCTATGGTGCCTAAAAACGTTACAGCTGTCACCGATGATTATAAGCATTCGGGCTATGATAGAGGTCATATGGCTCCAGCAGCGGATATGAAATGGGACGAACAAGTTATGAAGGAGTCGTTTTATCTGTCTAATATATGCCCGCAGAATCCTAATCTTAACGGTGGCGCATGGAAAGACTTAGAGGAACAGGTGCGTGACCTCGCATCACAAAAAGGAAGTATATTCGTAGTATGTGGTCCTATCGTTAATAATACAGATAAAACCATCGGTATGAACAAAGTCGTTGTTCCTCAAGCGTTCTTCAAAGTTTTGCTGCAAGAGGAAGATGGTAAGCTTCATGCAATAGGTTTTATCTACGAGAATATAAGCGGTCGTAAGCCAATGTCAACATATGCAAGGACAATCGATGAAGTAGAAGAACTGACAAATATCAATTTCTTCCCTTCTCTTCCTGACGAAATAGAAGAAAAGATCGAAGCAGAAGTTGACTTCTCTAAATGGACAGTAAAAAAACAATAAATAAATGCTTTTTTTGTTATAACTTTGTGAACTAAAGTTTTTATCTATGACAAAAAAATATTTATTTATCATAAGCATACTTCTAAGCACATTTTCAATAAGTTATGCGCAAACCGCTATCCATCAATGGACGACTCATGCTCCTGCAATGAAAGTGGTCAGCGTCGATATGATGAAGGATAAAATCTTCGCAGCCACACCTTACGAGGTGTTTTACTATAATACCAATGATAATAGCATCAATAAGTTGTCAAAAGTCAATGGTTTATCCGACTTCGGCGTCAGTGTTATTCGCCATAACCCTCACACAAATCATCTCTTCGTTGGATATTCAAATACAAATATAGATCTTATAGATAATGATGATAACGTTATAAATATCAACGATATAAAGAACAAAAATATAATAGGGACCAAGACTATCAACGATGTATATTTTATAGATCATTTAGCTTATGTATGTTGTAGCTTCGGTATCGTTGTCGTTGATATGAATAGAAAAGAAATTCATGATACATATATCATTGGTAAGAATGGTACTTATATCAATGTCAACGACATAACATTATATGATAATAAGTTATATGCAGCGACGAGCAATGGAGTGTATTATGCAGATTATCCTAACGAACATTTAGCCGACTTTTCTCAATGGACTCTCGATACATCGATGCAGCATCACGATATAAACTATTCTGAGATAGAGACTTTTAATAATAAGTTATATGCTAATTATTCTGACAATCAATGGTATGCAGACACCCTCTTCGTTTATGACGGAGAATCATGGGATTATTATGATAAATCTGCAACTTCTATAAAAAGAGAGATTAGAGCCTATGAAGATCGTATGTTGTTTGTAGAGCATTTTTCTGCAAGTGTTGTCGATGTCGATAACATGACAATAATGTATTTTACTTCGATAGAGCCCTTTGCTGGTATTTATGATAGGAATAGAAATGTTTATTGGATTGGTGATGCTACCAATAGTCTCGTTAAAATGAAAAAAGATAAGGACTATGAATATGTGCGTTTTAATGGACCTTATAGTAATTCAAGTTTCGAGATAAAAGCCAAAGGTAATCGACTTTGGGTGGCATCGGGCGGATATACTCTCACGTGGGCTAAGAGATGGTTGAATGATGGCGTCTCATTTTATGATAACAATTCTTGGTCGTATCTTAACAGGGAAAATGTTGAAGCTCTTGATACAATCACCGATCTCGTTTGTATAGCTTTTGATCCTACCAACGATTCTAAAGTGTATGTAGGAAGTTATGATGCTGGCATCTTGGAGTTTGAAGATTGTAAACTGAAAAATATATACGATGATAGAAATAGTAGTCTTGGAAAGTTGAAAGGCTATGATTATGTATATGTCACTGGTATGGACTTCGATAGTGATAACAATCTATGGGTCGCTAATAGTAAGACAGACAAGATGTTGTCGGTTAAGACTGCTAATGGTGATTGGTATTCTTATAGTGTAGGGGATAATTATATCAGCCGTCTCATGGTTGATGATAACGATTATAAATGGATATTGACGCGTGACGGTACTTTTATTGTCTTTAATGATAACAATACTTTGTCCTATACTGTTGATGACAGATATAAGATAATATCGACACGAGAAGGACAAGGAGGTTTACCTCAGACGGCGAATTGTATGGCTACGGATCATAATGGTACGGTATGGGTTGGCACTGCTGATGGTCTTGCTATGTTTACATCGACATCGAGGATATTCGAGTCGGGGGCTAACTATGATGCTACAAGGATATTAGTACCTCGTAACGATGGCTCAGGTCAGGCTGATTATCTTCTCTCAGGAGAGTCGGTGCTTAGCATCGCTGTTGATGGCGACAATAATCTTTGGATTGGAACTACAAATGGAGTGTTTTATATTGCTAACAATGGTTTGACAGAATATCATCATTTTACACAAGAGAATAGTCCTTTACTTTCTAATACTGTTAAAGATATAGCTATTGATGATGATGGTAATGTGTTTTTTGCAACCGACAATGGTATTATCTCTTTTAGAGGGAAAGCTACCACAGGTAAGGAAAATAACTCTGAAGTCGTAGTATTTCCTAATCCTGTAAGACAAGGATACTCAGGTCTAGTGGGAATAAAGAATCTCACCACTAATGCTTTGGTTAAGATTACTACTATAGACGGATCCTTTGTAACGCATCTTTATGCAGAAGGAGGTCAGGCTGTTTGGGATTGTACAACGATTGACGGGCAAAGAGTAGAACCTGGTATATATCTCATTTTCATCAGCGATGAAAGCGGAAACAAAGAACATTATGCTACGAAAGTCCTTGTTCAGTGATGTCTAAGATCTTAGAGAAAACAGAAGCTATAGTGATACAATCTATACGGTATGGCGACAGTAGCTTGATTGTCAAGATGCTGACGGAAGAGTATGGAATGCAGTCGTATATGGTAAAAGGTGTCTATGGAAGTAGATCGAAGTTCAGACCTGCCTTGTTTCAGAATATGACAATACTTGATATTGTAGCGACACAAAATAAGAGTTCTCTTGCTTTCATAAAAGAAATCTCTTTGTCGCATCATTATACTAATCTCTTTTTCGATATAAAGAAATCATCTATATTGTTGTTTGTAAGTGAGTTGCTGTCGAAATCCATCACTGAAGCAGAGACAGATAAGATGCTGTTCAACTATATAAAAAAGTCTATGATGTGGCTCGACACGGCAGAGGCTAACTACGCCAATTTTCCTCTCGTCTTCGCCATGGGCTTGTGTCGTTATCTTGGTTTTTCCCCCAATATCGATTCTTATGAGGAAGGCTTTCACTTTGATATATTAGATGGTAGATTTAGAAAAGACCAAAATATTATCTATCCTGTTGATAAAGAGATAAGTAAATGTTTTTACGAGATGTGTATGCAAGATATTGATAGAATGAATCTTGCTATTGATAACAAAAAAAGACTACTATTGTTAGATGTAGTAGTCTCTTATTTCAAACTTCATTTTGATAATATCAAAGAGATTCAATCATATGGTATCTTGCATGAGATATTAGGAGTTTAAGTTTTCAGGATATGCCTCTACGTTTGAACGTATTACGTTGATTGGCAGCGATTTTCCAACAACTTCTATGTTGATAATAAGTCGGTGTTTACCTCTAATCTCGGCAAACCGTCCTACCAAGCCTTTTAGATGTCCTGTTTTAATTCTTACCAACTGACCTTCTTTGAAGTCGTTATCATATTCTATATCATGAATATCTTTGTCGTTCAGATATTCTTTTATGGCGAGAATCTGATTCTCAGGTACAATAGTCGCTTTACCTTCAAAACAAACAAACTTAACTACGCCATCGCAATGTAATACGTTATAATATTCATCTTGGCTTATATGTACAAAGATATAAGATCGAAACAATGGCTCTTCGACCTTTTTTTTACGGTCGCTCCATTGTTTCATGCGCATTATCAAAGGTAGAAATGATTCGATACCTATCTCGTTGAGTCTGTTTGAGACTTTCTTCTCATATCTCGATTTGACATAGATAGCGAACCATTCCTTACTTTTGTTATTTGCGTTTTTGTCTTTCGTGTTCTTCATCATAGTAGCCATAGCCATAGCCTTTGCCGTAACCATATCCGTAGCCATATCCATATCCGCCATATCCGTAGCTATAACGGTATCCATATATTCCTTGATATTTGATGCCATTCACTACGATGTTGACATTATATTTACGACCTTCTAGGTCTTTGATAACAGACTCGAATACATGCTTGTTAGAGACACCTTGACGGACGACATATACTGCTGTATCTACATGTTTCATCAACAACAGAGCGTCGGTGACCCACATGAGTGGAGGAGTATCTATGATGATATAGTCGTACATCTCTTTGAGTTCGTCGATAAATTCTTTGCAGCGGTCTGATGCTATAAGCTCAGCAGGGTTAGGTGGTATAGGACCTGCTGTTATAACATCTAGAGTAGGAAGTTTTCCTGAAGGCTGTATTACTTCGTTGATAGAAGCCTTGCCGCATAAGTATGATGTGACACCTAATTTATTCGATAATCCAAACTCCTGATAGATACGTGGTTTACGAAGGTCGAAGCCGATAAGAACGGTCTTTTTCCCGTACATCGCATATATTGAAGCCATATTGATGGAGATATATGTCTTTCCAATACCAGGAGAGTCGGCTATTACAGAGAAGACGCATTTCTCTTTACCTTGTACTACATATTCTATGTTGGTCCTAATAGAGCGGAAAGCTTCTGAAATAGGTGACTTAGGTGAGTCGATGACGAAAGTTGCACTAGACTGTGAATCGCTAGGGCTGACGTATGGTATCTGTCCGATGATAGGTAACTTAGTGATTTTCTCTATATCGTTCTTCTCAAGAATCTTAGTGTTGAGAATCTCTTTCAGGAAGATGAATGCTGCTGGTATAGCACAGCCTAATACTATACATACTAAATAAATCATCATAGTTCTTGGTGCTATGATTCTTGCTCTTGATATGATAGCTGCATCAATGATGCTGTTGTCGGGACTATTACTTGCCATCATAATTTGGGCTTCAGCACGTTTCTGCATCAAGAACTTATATAGGTCGTTGTTGAGAGAGAATTTACGCTCATAGCCGAGATATGCACGTTGTGTGGTAGGAAGTTCTTTCATGCGACTCTCATACATCTTGATCTGTTGGTTTAGTTCTTCTATAGTGACATTTGTATTGTTGATTAAGTTGTCGATGTTTTCTAATAATTGTTTCTTTGTCTGTATTATCTGCTCATCAAGTGTTTGCACTAATGGGTTGTTTTCAGTTGATGTAACCAACTTCTTTGACTTCTCCGAAGAAAGAGATACAAGTTCAAGGACGAGTTTGTTAAGCATCTGATCTTGTATTCCCATAGCACTTGGGACTACCATTTTATTGATATCGTCGATGTTTCTCTTAATATAATCTTGAAGGTTCTCATAATATTTGATGCTCAACTCTAATTCTGATTTACGTTTCTCTACTGCCTTTAGGTTGTTGAACATGTCTTTAGATTGAGCATCTAAGTCCATTAGTACGTTACCTTCTTGGAAGTTCTGTATGTCGTATTCTGCTTTGTTTAATGAGTCTTGAATGCCTATCAACTGTTCGTCTATGAATAATACCGTGTTCTTGGATATAGTGTTTTTCTGTTCCAAGTTTCTTTCCATATATTCTTCCAACAATTTGTTGAGATAGTCGGTTATTTTCTGTGGGTTATGACCTTGTATCGTCATCATTAAGATAGAGGAAGTCTTTGTTGTCAATCCGATGGAGACATTGCTCATTTCAGCTATTAATGCCAACCTACTATTTACTACGAAACTGAGTTTCATCGACTTGTCTGGATCTGGATTATAGTATGAAGTTAGGATGACGCGGAATTTATTTTTACCGTTGTTAACCCATTCTCCCAAACGATATACGTTTTCTATGTCTTCTATCTTATTCTTGCCGACATTTATAGACTCATTGTAGTCGAAAATGTTATATAAACCTTCTTTAGCTTTAATACGATATTTGTCTTGATCTAAGAATTCTATCTCGTATTTGATACCAACAGTCTGCAAGGTGTCGTAATCTAACTCAACGATGAAAGGAGTTTCGGTATATAGCTCTCTCGTAGCGACACGACCCGTTGCATAATAAGAGACATTGAAAAATTCTAATTCTCTAAGTGTCCTCTCTTTTAGTGAGAAAGACTGTAATATGGCTATCTCATTATCGATATTGATACTGCTCTTAAATGTCAAGCCTGTCATCATCGATGTGGGGTCTATTCCCATCTTATCTTCTTTGACGAAGACGGTGGCGGAGTTCTGATATACCTTAGGTGTGTATCTGTTATATAGGAAACCTATTGCTAAAGCTACTATAACACCTATTACAAATAGATACCAATAACTTAAAATCTTTATTATTATCGACTTTAGGTCGATGTTGTCTTCCTCCTGATACTGAGGAATGTTTTGTTGATCTATATTGTTCATGATAATTTATGTTTCAATTTTATTTTAAATATACAGATACGAATGTCAAACATGTTATTAAGAGCGATACCGCTGATATGATAGTTCCATAAGGAACGCTAGTGAAACCATACTTCTTGAGTTTCAATGGTTCTACATAAATGATATCGTTAGGCTTGAGATAGTATTCTGGTGATGATAAAATGTTTGCATCATTGAGATCGACTCTTACAATCTGCGAACCTTTTGTGGTTTGGTGTACTATTTTTACTTTTGATTTGTTGGCGAAGTCTGTTGCATTGCCTGCTAATGCAATGGCTTGGAATATGTTGATGTCAGGTTGATAGATTTGATATTGTCCTGGACGATTTACCTCACCGAGTATAGTGAGGTTGAAGAGTCCTAATTTAACATATACGACAGTCTCTTTGAGATAATATGACATCTCTTCTTGGATTTTACTTTGTATATCCTCCACTGTCAAGTCTTTAACAGAGATTTCTCCAATAAAAGGGAGGTCGATATTGCCATCGCTGCCAACTGTGTATCCATTCAGATATATTCCAGCATTGCCACTTGTATTGGATCCTGTTGAAGTTGAAAACGAACCTTGGTTCATGCTGTTGAAGTAAGCAGCAAATTTCTCGTCAAGACTTGCCATTCTGATATATAAGTTGTCACCAGGTTGTACCTTATACTCGAATGTACGCTCATTAGGATATTCTCTCGACATGAAAACACTGTCGTTAAGCATCTGTTCATTTTGTAAATACAAGACTTTTTTCTGCGATACACACGAGGTAAACACAGATACAGCTAAAATTGATAAGGTACAGGTTAAAAATAAAATCTTTCTCATTATGACTTGTTTTTTAATTGATACACTTTAATGTTAAACTCTTAATTCCGTACAAAGGCTCTTTTGAGTATTTGTTTTCTATCTGAAATTTATATATGCCTTCTTCTGAAAATGTCATGTCATTTATTATAGGTAACTTATAATGGTAATAACCGTTTTCCTTCTCTGCCTTCCAATTGCCGTCTTTATCTTTGAGGTTGAAATTGTAATTTCTCGAACGGAAACCATCGTCGTTAGGATTGGTGATAGTTAAGTTAAATGACAATGTACTTTCCTCTTGATGAGCTTCATATACGTTGGGGAAAATATCTGATACTACAACTTCCATAACTATATCATATTCAACAGGCGCTCTGTCAACTCTGAAATCTGCTTGCAAATACTCGAACCTCGACCATTGTTCCTCGCTGAAATCTCTAGTGATCACTGCACTATTATCAGTGTTTGAACACGACATAAAAGCAATAAGTAAAGAAATTAATATAACGGTTTTGTAACGCATATAACTACCTCTAAGTTAAGAAAAATACAAAGCGCAAATTTACAATTTTTTTCTTTTCTAAGAAAGTGTAAGTTGTTATTTTTTCGTAATTTTGTTACGTTTTACAATTCGATAGATAGATATGATTAAAGATAGAACTAATTATGCTTCTCGGAAATATGTTATAATGGCTATTTTTGTGATAGTGGTATTGGTTCTTCTTGTTAAATTATTTATGATTCAGGTTGTAAATCAATCGTATAAAACGTCATCTGACAATAATACGCTTCGTTATGTTACGCAATATCCAGCTCGAGGTAAGATCTATGATAGAGATGGTAGGCTTTTGGTTTATAATGAGGCGATATATGATTTGATGGTTATTCCTCGTCAGGTAAGAAATCTCGACACTATAGGCTTTTGTTCGACGATAAATATCTCGCGGGAGTCGTTCAACGAGAGGATGATGAAGGCGAGACGTTATTCTACTTTTAGTCCTTCAGTCTTTATGGCTCAAATTACTAAGGAGGAATATGGTATGATAGCAGAGAATCTGCATCAGTACTCTGGCTTTTATTTTCAGACTCGTTCTGTTCGTAATTATCCATATCCTATCGCAGCTCACGCCTTAGGAAATATTGGTGAGGTCGATAGGAAAGATCTTGAGAGAGATTCGTATTATAAAGGCGGCGATTATATTGGAAAGTCAGGAGTTGAGTCATATTACGAGAAGGAACTTCGTGGCGACAAAGGATTGAAGATAGTCGTGGTTGATGTGCATAACAGAGAAAAGGATCGGTTTATGGACGGACAGTTCGACACACTTCCTGTAGCTGGCAAAGACATCATTCTCGGTCTTGATGCTGAACTTCAGCTGTATGGCGAGACTCTCCTGAAAAACAAAACAGGTTCCATTGTGGCTATTGAGCCTTCAACAGGTCAGATATTGGCGATGGTAACGAGTCCTTCTTATGATCCTAACGAACTCGTAGGTCGTGTGCGTGGAGTAAATTATTCACAGCTTCTTAACGATAGTTTGAAACCGCTCGTCAACAGAGCTACAAGCGGCATATATCCACCAGGTTCTACCTTTAAGATGGTTAATGGATTAGTCGTATTGCAGAGTGGTGCCATAACAAAAAATTCTACCTTCCCGTGTAGTGGTCCTGAGTCTCAGCCTATACGATGTACACATCATCATAACTCTCCCGTTGCTCTTTACGAGGCTATTGAAAATTCGTGTAACCCTTATTTCTGGGAGACTTTCAAGGTGATGTTCGCCTCATCTCGCTTCGCTTCTTCTAAAGAGGCTTATCAATATTGGTACGACATGGTTACGAGTTTCGGACTCGGTTCTACTTTCAAGACTGATATTCCTGCTGAAGTGGCTGGCAATATTCCTAAGAGCTCATTTTATGATAAGATGTATAGAGGAGTATGGAATGCTCTGACAATAAGGTCGTTGAGTATAGGTCAGGGAGAGATACTCGTGACTCCGTTACAATTAGCTAATATGGCTGCTGCCATAGGAAACGAAGGTTATTATTATCCACCTCATCTCATCAGGTCTTTCAAAGATGGAACTCCAATCGATTCTAACATGAGGACGAAAAGACTTATCAATATAAAGGCTAATCACTTTAAAGATGTGAAGATAGGTATGTGTCGTGTTTTTGAAGGTGAAAGCGGTACAGCTCGTTTCTCAAAGATAGATAGCATCCAAGTGGCAGGTAAGACAGGTACAGCAGAAAATCCTCATGGCGACGACCATTCGTTATTTATGGGTTTCGCTCCAGCGGATAATCCTCAAATTGCTATCGCTGTAGTGGTGGAAAACGCTGGCTTCGGCTCGCAATGGGCTGCCCCAATAGCAAGTCTCATGATAGAGAAATATCTGCGTGGCTACATTAAAGATACTGCAAAAGAGAAAAGGTTTATAAAGACAAATGACGACAAGAAATAACATAATAGGTAAGATTGATTGGGCATTGCTGTTGATGTATCTCGCTTTAGTGATAATAGGAGTGTCAACGATATATGCAGCTGCCTTCAACGAGAACAATCCAAGTATCTTCGATATGTCGCAGCATTACGGCAAACAACTGCTTTTCCTTGGATTGAGTCTTTGCTTAGGTCTTGTTATAATGCTTATCGATGCTAAGTTTTTTAATGCTTTTGCCTATGTGATATATGGGCTGTCGATATTATTGTTGATTTATGTTCTCGTAGCAGGTTCTACTATCGCTGGCTCTCGTTCTTGGATACAATTTGGTGGGTTCTCTTTTCAACCTTCGGAGTTTGCTAAGTTCGCCACAGCATTGGCGGTGGCACATTATCTTGGAGATATCAATACCGATTTTTCTAAGATAAAGTCACAGATGATAGCATACGGTCTTGTTCTCTTCCCTATGATGTTGGTATTGCTTCAAGGTGATGCTGGTTCTGCTTTGGTATTCTTAGTCTTTATACTTGTTTTCTATCGTGAGGGAATGTCAGGGAAAATATTGGTGTTAGGATTTTCTGCAGTTGTTTTGTTTTTGATAACTCTATATTTCTCAAAGTGGTATGTCTTGATAGGCTTAGTCGTCGTCTTTGTGATACTTTTATTTATAATAGAAAGGACGAAGAAGAATATCTGGAAGATGATAGCTGTCTTTGCCGTTTCTGTTATGTTTGTATTCTCAGTAGATTTCTTTTTCTATAAGGTTTTGAAACAACATCAGCGGACTCGTATCAATATTATTTTGGGTGTTGAGAAAGATATTTATGGTGTTGGATATAACTTGCATCAGTCGAAGATTGCTATTGGTTCGGGAGGCTTCTCTGGCAAGGGTTATATGCAAGGCACTATGACAAAATATGACTTTGTTCCAGAACAGCACACCGACTTTATTTTCTGTACAATAGGAGAGGAGTTTGGCTTTGTTGGTTCTTTTATACTGCTGATGCTTTATCTGGCATTTCTCATAAGGATAATATTGCTTGCCGAGCGGCAGAGGTCTTCATTTAGCAGAATCTATGGTTATGCCATTGCTTCTATAATATTCTTTCATCTGATGGTAAATATTGGAATGACGATTGGTCTGATGCCTGTCATCGGTATTCCGTTACCTTTTCTCAGCTATGGAGGATCGAGTCTTCTGATGTTTAGCCTGATGTTTTTTGTCTTCTTAAAACAAGATGCTAACAAAATGAATATTTTGTAACTTATCCTATCCTACCCCAGTCGAAGCCTGAAGCGAAACTCTTATTAAAATATTCTTTGGTGATCTGATGTTCTGGTTTTGTTAACGTTGGATCTGTATCTAACAATAGATTTACCATCCTTCTTGTGTGACGTATTATTGGTTCGTCTTTCATGAAGTCGCCTATCTTCATCTCTATCATTCCCGATTGTCGTGTACCTTGTGTCTCTCCTGGACCTCTCAGTTGAAGGTCGGCTTCAGCTATCTCGAAGCCATCGTTGGTGCGTACCATCGTCTCCATTCTCTTCTTACCTTCGCCTGTTATCTTATGGTCAGTTACGAGAATACAATACGACTGCTCAGCACCACGCCCCACACGACCTCGTAGCTGATGTAGCTGCGACAAACCAAATCTGTTAGCATTTTCGATTATCATAACAGAAGCATTAGGCACATTTACTCCCACTTCTATAACCGTTGTCGCTACCATAATATGTGCTTGATTTTTGATAAAACGTTGCATCTCGAACTCCTTGTCGTCGGCGCTTAGCTGTCCGTGAACGACACAAATCCTATACTCAGGTTCTGGGAAATCACGGAGCAAAGCCTCATATCCTTCTTGAAGATTGATAAGATCCATCTTTTCAGATTCTTTAATCAGTGGATAGACAATATATATCTGATGTCCTTCTGCAATCTGCTTTTTCATAAAAGATATTATCGTCAGTCTTTGTTCTTGATACATATGAACAGTCTTGACAGGTTTTCTTCCTGGAGGAAGTTCATCTATCTTCGACACGTCTAAGTCGCCATATTGTGTCATCGCGAGTGTACGAGGTATAGGTGTTGCTGTCATGACGAGTGTGTGTGGCGGATATTCTGTTTTCTCCCAGAAACGTGCGCGTTGTGCCACGCCGAATCTGTGTTGCTCATCAACGATACACAGTCCAAGTTGCTTAAATTTTACACTCTCTTCTATGAGTGCGTGTGTTCCTATCAAGATGTTAATATCACCATTTTCGAGTGCAGGGAGTATATTCTTTCTCTCTTTTTGTTTCGTCGAGCCTGTGAGTAATGCCACTGTTATATTCATATCACCGAGCATCTTCTTTATTGTCTCGTAATGTTGGTTAGCAAGTATCTCTGTCGGAGCCATCAGTGCGGCTTGGTATCCATTATCTAAAGCGAGTAACATGACCATGAGAGCTACTATGGTTTTTCCGCTACCGACATCGCCTTGCAACAAACGGTTCATCTGAAAACCAGTTTTTAAATCGCTACGAATCTCTTTGATGACGCGTTTCTGTGCATTTGTAAGAGGAAATGGCAGATGTTTGTTATAGAAGGTATTAAAATAATTACCTACATTGCTAAAGACGACACTCTTTGTATTTTGTGTTCTTTCTTTTTTGTTGAGGAGAAGTCTCAGCTGGAAGAAGAAATGTTCTTCGTATTTAAGTCGTGTCGTTGCCTGATGAATATCATTGCTGTTTGATGGTAGATGTATCTTATAGAATGCTGCTTTACGTGTGAGAAGCCGGTCTTGTATTATCAAACTTTTGGGCAGATTTTCTGGGATAACATCCCATGTCTGAAGTACGAGGCTTTTCATAATCTTGGCTATTTGTTTTGTGCCAAGTCCTGCATTACGTAGTTTCTCTGTTGTGTTATATACTCCTTGCAGACTTTCTCCTATCACCTTGTCGTTTGGGTCGTATTCTTCTATGTCAGGGTGAGTGAAAGAGAATCTGTTGTTGAAGACGTTGGCTTTTCCGAAGAGGAGATATTTTTTACCAGGTATGAACTTGTTTTTTATCCATTTCAATCCCTTAAACCAGACGAGTTCGATAGAACCGGTCTCATCGGAGAATGTAGCACTGATACGTGTCATACGTGGCTCTCCGTGAGTCTTTACATTAGATACTGTTCCAACGAGTTGGTAATATACTGTGTCGTCATATATCTGATTAACCTTATGTATCTTACTGCGGTCAACATAACGGAAAGGGAAATATTCAAGCATGTCTTGAAACGTATATATGCCAAGTTCTTTGTTGAGAAGTTCGGCTCTTTTTGGTCCTACTCCCTTTAGAAACTCTATCTTTGTCTGTAATAAATCGACCATTTTATATCATAAATTTGGTTTGTAAAGATAAGAAATAATTGGGAATTAGGAGAGAGACGTGGGTAATTTTTTGATATTAATATCTAAAAAATAAGGATGTCACTAGTGAAGTGACATCCTTATTTTACTATCAATTGTTAACTATTATTTCTCAATTGTTTTTAATATTCCCAGAGGTATTCTTCATACTCTATGAGTGAGTGTTTGATACGCTCTGATTCTAAGAGAGCATCAACGCCTTTTGCATATTCTTGTATGTTACGATCATAAACGTTCTCTTCTTTGAAGATATAACTATCGAACATTCTCTTCAGGAACACTTCATCATATGATAGGCGTGCTGCTGAATTGTTATGGTTATAGAATGGAGCTTGTACGAGCACCTCGCGTGCTGATTCGTAAGGAATCCAGAATAAAGGTTGAGGGACTCTGTCACCACTTTCGAGTTCAATCATCTTTACAGGGCATATAGCAATTATGCGTACCATAAGCTGTGATCTTTGTTTGTCGAAATACCAATCTTCCTTAATACGGCAGCGCATTACATCTGTTGGTTCAAAGTGCGATACGATCATAGTGTCGTATTCGTCGTATGGAGGATAAGGTCTTCTGAAGGTTCTGTACGCAGTATCTGATTGCTTGCTCATGAACTGATTGTAAGAGATAGGATTCAGCAACTCGTCAGTAGGTTCTACCTCATAAGCTGTGATCTTACCTTCTTTCATGCCATCAAGAATCACTGTGATGAAGCTCTTCCAATTTTGATGAGAAACGACAGGGAAGTAAAATCCTTGATTCATTTTCTGGCGGAAGTCAATCTCGCGCCATATTCTTTTTTTCCACATGATGTCTGCTTCTCTGATGTTAGGAAGCGGCATCGGGGCTTTTACGCCTGTGGCGTTCTCAACATAGATGCCATCGGTATATGTCTGGTCGAAGATAGTCTGTGCTGATGTATTAGGTGCGCAGAACAGCGACAATCCGATGAGACCAAGTATTACAAACAATTGTTTCATAAATAGTTCCTTTCAATTATTTAATTTCTAAGTTAATAGGATTTAAGGTACGTGTGACGCCATCTGGACCTTTAGCTTGGATGTTTTCAAAGAAGAATTTTTGTCCTGGACGAGCTTTGTTGATCATCTCATTAACTTCTGCATTGAAACGTCCGCCTCTTACTGTTCCTGATGTTTTGTAGTCACCACCTACTATAGTTCCTAAGTTATAAGATACGATATTATATTGGTAATCGCCGAACTCGAAGTCACCCATATCAGGGATGATACCGCCTGCTCCAGCAAACTCGCTTCTGTCGATTTTACCACTTGATCTACCAGCTATCTTTGCTTCTGGGTTAGGAACACGTTTGATGCGGAAGTCATAGCTTCCTAAGACCACTCTCTTGCCGTCCATTGTTGTCGTTGCTGTGATGGTAGTAACCTTTTCATTTGAAGGTACTTCAACTAAATAATGACCAGCTTGATTTCCTTTAGAGATCTTACCTTTAGAGATTGTGACATCAATTTTGTCGTGTGATATACCAGGTGCTGACACAGAGATAGGATTCTGCAGACCTTGATAGAATATCATCATTTGTGTAGGAGCGACTGTCACTGATGGCGGTGCTACTGTATATGATGATTGGAATGGATAAGGTACAACTTCGCCTGTCTCAGGATCAATCATTTCTATGATACCAGCGTAGTTTTGTAATCCTTCGTTATTTGCTCTGAATTTCACAGTTGCAACACCTTCTTTGCTAGATACAACTTGAATGTTGTTAGGGTTAGCTTTTGAATAATCTTTGATGCCTCTTGCATATTTGACATCAAATTTCTTTGTGGTGTCTGATGCTGCGATAAAGATGTCGGCTTCATATTCTTGACCAGTGAAGACGTATGTGGTCTTTGGTATAACTCTTGCCTCTAATGCGTTGAACTTATAATCTGTAGCGCCGATTCTCTTGAACAACTCTGACACAGCGTCAAATTCTGTTGTTTGGATCTCACCGATAATCTTATTTAAGATAGCAATGTCAGCAGCTAAGATAACATGGTAGAAGTTCTTTTGTTCCCATGATAGTTTGTTGTTGTTGGCATCGTAGTAATCACCGTCTGTGATAAGACCTACGTGGCTTGCATAGTTAGGAATGCCTGCAGATTCTATCGTGTTAATGATATAATTACGATATTCATCAATCTTAGCGCGCAACTCTGCACCATGATTTTCGTTAATCATGAAGTTTGTTGGAGCGTCATATTTATCCTTTGCGCTGATATTCTTAAGGTCGAACTCATAAAATACGCGACTGTGTTTTGTGGCATCTGTTTTATCTTTGTTTCTCAGAAGAGCTTTTTCTGGATCTGCTGGATTCAAGATGTTCTCTAATGTGGTGCCTTCTGTCACCATTACCAATGGGACTTTTATCTCAGTCTCAATGTAGTTAATGATTTCATCAGTTTTTTTGCGTATATCTTGAGCTTTAGTCCAATACTCACCAGCTTTGTCTGGTTGCTTGTCGTATTGTTGTTGGAATGTCAAATAATAATCTTCTATTTTCTTCTCGACGCTAGCGTTTGATGTTTCTATACCATCATTAACGATTGCGAAAGCATCAAGAATGTCAACAGAAACATTCAATGCTAACAAGGCAGTCAATACAAGATACATCATAGAGATCATCTTCTGCCTTGGGGTTTCTTTTCCTCCTGCCATTTTCTATAATCTTTTATTGTTAAACATTAGGTTATTGAAAATTTATCAGGATTTCACGTTCATAGCTGAGAGCATGTTGCCATAAACGGTGTTGAGAGCTGTCATACGTTTTGATAAGTCAACTAACTGATGATTGAGAGCTTCTGTTGAATTAGCTGATAAGTTAATTTTCTCTATATATTCTGTCATTGTTCTGTTTAACTGTTTGTTGGTCTCGCTTAAGATCAACGAGCTTTGAAGTTGAACTTCGAGGGCTCCTGCTGACTCAGCTGCTTTACGCATATTAGCAGCGTATTCGTTTGTAGCAGCTACTGCGTTACTGATTTCAGCCATTTTAGCAGCATTGTCGCTCAATTTATTAATACCTGCGCCTAATCTCTCAAGAGCTTGTTCGCTGATATTAGCTTTGTTAAACATCTCATCTAATTGTTCTACTGCTGAACTTTTTGTAGTAGTTCCTTTAGCTTTGGCTCTAGGTTCTGGTGCTTCTACACCTTCATCTCCGTGATATGCGTATGCGAACTCTGGGTAAACAAGACTCCAGTCTGGTTCTACGTGTGGTGGTTCGAAAGCAGATAAGAAGAAGATAACAGCTTCTGTCAACAAACCAACTGTAAGCATAATATTAGCACCTGGCCAGTGTGTAAGTTTAAACAAGGCTCCTACGAGAACGATAGATGCGCCGATACCATAGACCACACCCATTACTTTTTTGTACTTTCTACTTTCTAAAAATTTACTGAAACTACCCATGTCTTTAATGTTTTAAAATTAGTATTTTTATTTGATAATTTACTATGTTAATTAATTATATACTCTTGAAGCTTTTGATGGATTATCACCTTTATTACGTCCAAGATATGGCTGAACGCAACGGAAACCTATATAACACTTCGCTGTATCTTGATACTCGTAGGAACGTGCTGTGACTTCCAAATAGTGTGAGATGTCTTTCCATGAGCCTCCGCGTATGACTTTTCTCTTCATAATTGGAGGATCGCTTTCTTTTGCATTATATGTATAATTAGGATTCATATCCCATGTCATGTTGTATGCTAATGGGTCGAATGCACTATTGGTCCATTCTGCTACGTTACCTGCCATATCGTATAATCCCCAATCATTAGGTGGATAATGTCCTACTATCAATGTTGTTAATCCGCCGTCAGCGATATAGTTGCCTCTCACTGGTTTGAAGTTTGCTAAGAAACAACCTCTCTCGTTACGTGTGTAAGGACCTCCCCATGGATATGGATTGAGATGGTTGCCACCGCGTGCTGCCCATTCCCATTCTGCTTCTGTTGGCAGACGGAACTCCGACAATGTCATTTCTCCTTTTTGTGATTTGAGATAGTTGTTCAATTTCTCTGTACGCCAGATACAGAAGGCTCTTGCTTGGTTCCAGTTTACTCCTACTACAGGATAATGGTCGTATGCTGAGTGCCAGAAATATCTCTCTGTAAGAGGATCATTGAAAGAATATGAATAATCATGAATCCATGATAATGTGTCTGGATATACATTGATCTTTTCTTTCTTGATATATACAGAACGGTCTTTTAAGCCTTGAGGACGATTGGCTAAACTTGCATTCTGGTAGTCGGCATCGCTTCCAAACTCTTTTCTTGAAGCTGCTTGAAGATCGATCCAATAATATTCGTAGAATAATTTTCTTGTATCTATCTCCTTTCTGCCAAAGAAACGTTCATGTTCTGGGAGGAACATGTCTTCCAAAGCGTCTCTTACGTCTTGCTCTGTGCTGTTCCACTCTATCTTTTCATCCCAATTGAGATAAGGTGGGTCATATACCTCTCCTGTTCTCTCATTCTCGCTGATGAGATATACATCAGGTTGAATCTCGCCAAGTAAGGTACGTGCGATAGAGTCTCTTACCCAATACACAAATTCACGATATTCGTTGTTCGTTATCTCTGTCTCGTCCATATAGAACGAAGAAACTGAAATTGTCTTTGGTTGTGCAAGCTGACTCGATGTAATGTCTTGTCCTCCAACTCCCATTGTATAACTGCCCATCGGAACGAAAACCATACCATAAGGATCTGGTTGATAAAATGGCTTCGATGTTTTACGAACTCCTACTAACTCTCCTTGATTTGTGTTGCCACAACTTGCGAGAAGCAGAGTGACTAAAAATACTACTAATAATCTTTTCATTGTATTACGATTGATTAAAAATTTCCTCAGTTTTAAATTTGCTCAAAATAGAGCGTAAATTTTGAACCGCCAAAATTATAAAAAAAAAAGTATTTTCCAAATAAAAAAATATTAAATCCATATTTTTATTATTTAGAGATACCTAATGCTACGATAAATTCTTGGCGATTTCTCTAAATTCATCTTGAATAAATAGCTCACACAAACCTCATGTGAACCTTGAACAGCAATACCCATAGTATTGATATCGTATGAATAAGAAATCTGAATGTCTTTGATTTTGAAACCCGCCATCAAAGCAACAGATTCTTGATACCTATAATTACTTCCGAACCATATTTTGTTGTTGTAAAATAATTTTGCTCCTACATTGACTTGTGTAGATGCAATATCGGTCATCAGACACATCGTTGGCATTAACACAAATAAAGGGTTGTTAAATTGATATTCGTAGCCTGCCATGAGATAAAATGTTCTGTCGCCTACGAAACTGCTACTTGTTTCTGATGATGATGATAGATTTTTTCCTTTAGATTCAAATAGGTTAGTTGCAGAGATGCCTATGTAAAATGTCTCTGGTATCTGCCAAAACAAACCAATGTTGGCATCTAACAGCATGTCGCTTTGTTCTCCGCTTGGAATAATGTGATCGTTAGGATTTAGTGGCTCATATTTGCTGAAATCAACGGAACGGTTTACCATACTGAATGCTAATCCCATTCCTAAGGTACCTGCCCCTAAATCCATGTGAAATGAGTATCCTAAATTGACGTTGATATTATCTTCAAAAGCTATTTTGTCGTTCATTACTGATAATGAGAGACCTCCATGTAATAGTTTTATCGGCATGTCTCCAGAGAATAACATGGTTCTTGGAGTCACTGCATTGCCGTTAGCATCTTTAAATCCCGTCCATTGATCTCTATAGATACCCATCACATTGATACCATCGCTTAGTCCTCCAAATCCAGGATTTACGCAGGCATACGAGTTGCTGTAGTTGGTAAACATCGGAGCTTGTTGGGCAACGGCTGCTGCTGATATAGCAATGATGATGATTGTTAATATGTATCTTAACTTATGCACAATTATTATTTAATCGTAATTAAAAACTTCTTTTCTATTGGTTTATTGTGTTAATGTTTTGTTAGATTTTATACCTATTTAAATAATCTGATAATATCATTGCCATTAGCATAGACGAGAAGAATAAGTAAGATGATAAGACCTACGCTTTGTGCAATCTCCATAAATCTGTCGCTCGGTTTTCTGCGTGTTATTATTTCAACTAATAAGAATAACACATGACCTCCATCGAGTGCCGGAATAGGAAGGATGTTCATTATCGCTAATATCACTGATAATAAGGCTGTTAATCTCCAGAATTGTATCCAGTTGAATTTATCAGGGAAGATGCTGCCTATGGTGATGAATCCTCCGAGACTTTCATATGCTTTAGTGCTTGGGTTGAAGATGAGCTTTAGTTGCTTCCAATAATCGCCTAATTCTTTTCCTGTCTTAGAGAAACCGCGTGGTATGGCTTCCCACAAGGTGTAGTCCTGTGTCTTTAAAGTTAAAAGTGGTTCTGCGTAAACACCTATTAGGGCTTCCTCTGTGAGTTGGATTTGGAATTGTAGAGTGTCGGTGCCGCGCACAGCCTCAAGTGTAACCTCGTTACCCGCAAATTGTTTTATGTTTTGGGAGAAATCTTGGTAATATGGAGTATAGATATCGTTGATTTTTATTATCTTGTCGCCTTTCTGCATTCCTGCTTCTTTTGCCAATGAGCCTTCTGAGAAGTTGTTGATGATGAATGGTGTGCGGTATGATATGAAGAGCGACTGATGTTGAATGAGTTTCGCTATTGCATCATCATTAAGTTCTATAATGGTTTTTTCTCCGTCTCTTTCAACTTCAATGGTTTTGCTGTCGTTGAGTATTATGTTCATCTGTATCTGATGAAAATCTTCTATTGTATCGCCGTCTATTGTCAAGATCTTGTCACCGTCTTTAAGTCCTAACTCTTTTGCTAAATCATCGGTATAGATTCCGTATTTGTTGACTTCTGAAGTCGGTAGATATTGTTCTCCTTCTGCTGATAGTAATCCTGTGTAGATGAAATATGCGAGTATTACGTTCATGACGACACCTCCGATCATTATTATCAGACGTTGCCATGCTGGTTTGCTTCTAAATTCCCAAGGCCGTGGTTCTTGATTCATCTGTCCTAAGTCCATCGACTCATCGATCATGCCTGATATTTTACAGAAGCCTCCTAAAGGTATCCAGCCGATGCCAAACTCAGTGTGGTCTTCGTCGGTGCGCCAATCATCTTGTGGCAAAGTGCTTATATCTACAGCCTCATAGCTGATTTCTTTTTTGTTGGTGATAGGATTTACGCGCTCGTGTGTGATGTAATTTTCAGGTGTGTTTTTACTGAAAAACGCAAAACGCCATTTGCCATGTACTTTTTTGAAACGTAGTATTGAGAAATATGGGTTGAAAAAGATATAGAATTTCTCGACTCTCGTTTTAAATATTTTCGCTGCAATAAAATGTCCGAACTCATGCACCATCACTAAGATTGATAATGCTAAGAAGAGTTGTATTATTTTCATTAAAATAGCCATACTTCAAAAAATTAGTGTGCAAAGATAAAGAAAAAAATGTACTAATCAGTTGTTGCTGTCAAAAGAAATATAATCTTCTGGATTTAGAGGTGTTCCATTGTACCATAGTTCAAAATGTAGATGTGGTCCGGTGGAGAGACTGCCGCTGTTGCCATAGATTGCGATAGGATCGCCGGCGCTGACATATTCGCCTTCTTCTTTAAGCAATACTGCATTGTGTTTATAGAAAGACAATAGATTTCCATTATGTTGTATTCCAATACAATATCCATTATCGACGCTCCATCCTGAGTATATTACGGTGCCATCGGCAGTAGCTTTGATAACGGCATTATTGCTTGCTACGAGGTCGGTGCCATAATGCTTGTTTGCTCTGTCGAAATGATTTGTCACAATGCCGTCAATGGGACTATAAAATGATACTATTTTAAGATCAGCAGTTATGTCGCTCATGATAGGACTGTTGAATAAATTATTGCGGGTCTCTATCTCAAAATTGGCGCGGAAGATACTATCTTCTTTAGATTTTTTTATGGTAATGTTGTTGAAGTCGGTATTGCTCGATTGTGTTAATAATGAATTGACGCTGTCTGTTGTAAAGTCGTCATCCATGATGATTCTCTTTATGTTATTGATATATTGATCTTTTTGTTGAAATATTATCTCTAAGGAGTCGGCTCGGCGTTCCATCTCATATACACGTTTGTTGAGGCTGACATCAGTATATCCAGGGATATATTCTCTCAATGGCGTGAATGCTATGATATATGTTGTTAAAATTATGAGTAATAACATAGACACTATGACGATACCGATGGCGTTCATCCTAGTTAGTCTAAAATGAAATCTCTCCTCGTGAGTGTCGTAATTATAAATTACGATACGATATTTCTTGTGTAGCTTTTCTTTAAGTTTTTTTCTCTTCTCACTCATAAAGTATTCTTTGTTTACGAAAGATTATATCTCTCAGGATGTTTTGCTGTGATGCCTCTGTAGAATTTCTCCATTATCTTCCAGTCTTCTTCATAGTTGCCTGTAGGATATAAGATTGGCCCAAATCCTAATTCTTTTTTCTTATAATCTAAAAATCCTAAAACAATAGGTACTTCGGCTTTTTCTGCGATATAATAAAATCCTCTTTTCCATTGATGTACGAGTTTTCTCGTGCCTTCGGGTGTGATGATGATATTCAAGCTGTCGTGTTGTTTGAATAATGCAGATACGCTGTTAACTACGTTGTTGTTTCTACTTCTGTCAACAGGTATGCCTCCCATCTTTATTAACAAACACCTTAAAATGGGTGTTTTGAAGAACTCTTTTTTAATGAGAAATTTAACGGGTCTGCCTACTGCGCAATAGGCGAGCCTGCCTAAAATAAAGTCGGCTATACAAGTGTGAGGCGCTACTGCAATGACGCATTTCTTGACATCTTCAGGGATGCTGCCAACGATTTTCCAACCTGATAATCTTAATAAATTCTTGCCTGTCCAACTGAAAAATCCCATGTCTATAAATTTATTTGTAATCCAAGCATGTCTTTCATCTTTAGAAGCTCTGGATTCTGACTTGCCATTTTTTCAAATTTGTCTTTGTCGGTATATGGAACATATTCTTTGTGATGCTCCTCAATTTCTTCTTTTAGAATAAATTGATTGTTGTGTAACGCTTTTTTGAGATAATCGTGTAGGGCCTGTAGATGTTCTTGGTCCTTGATAACTAAAATGTTATCAATCTTATAACGTATCTCTGTATCACTCGTCTTTTGTGGCTCAGCATTCTTGATGCCTGCAGCAAATACAGGCGATTTGTCTTGATATGAAGTTACAAAATCATTCCATGCTTTGGTTAGTTGCTCTTGTGAGAAAGCATCCGACCATATCTCCTCCGCTATATTTTCTTCTTTTTTAGTATCTTCTGTTATGGATATTGTGCCTTGCTTGTTATGTAAACGAGTCCTTACTTCTCTTGTGACGGGAGTTGGGGATGAGGATGCAGGAGCTGGTCTTGGGGACGGAATTTGGGGACGGGATATAGGAGCTTGAGATTGAGTCTGAGATTGAGTCTGAGATTGATTTTGAGTTTGAGGTTGAGTTTGAGTTTGAGGTTGAGCCTGAAATTGAGTCTGCGTCTGAGTCATAGGTATATAGCACATTTTTAAGAGACATATTTCTATATGTAATCTCTTGTTGCTGCTGTTCTTATAATTTAGGTCGCATTGATTTGCTAAGTCGAGGGCTTTGAGTAAGAAATGTTGTGTACACTTTTGTGATTGTTCGCGGTATCTCATTTTTAACTGGCGACTTACTTCCATCAGATCTATTATTCCATCATTGCTTCCCAATAATAAGTTCCTAAAGTGACTCGATAATCCTTGTATAAAATGTTGAAGGTCAAATCCGTTTTCTACGACATTGTTAAGCAACAACAGTATAGAGTTATTGTCTTTTGCTAAGATATAATCTACCATTTTGAAATAGTATTCGTAGTCGAGTACGTTGAGGTTGGTGATGACGTCTTTATAAGTGATGTTGTTTCCAGAGAAACTTACCATCTGGTCGAAAATTGATAGTGCATCGCGGAGTGCTCCATCGGCTTTCTGGGCAATGATGTTAAGAGCCTCTTCTTCGGCGACGACATTCTCTTTAGAAGCTATGTTCTGTAGATGTTTTGCTATATCTTCAGCTGTGATACGTTTGAAATCGAATATCTGACAACGAGATAATATAGTAGGGATAATCTTGTGTTTTTCTGTCGTAGCAAGTATAAATTTAGCATATGCAGGTGGTTCTTCCAATGTCTTTAAAAAAGCATTGAAGGCTGCCGGAGAAAGCATGTGAACCTCGTCGATGATATAGACTTTGTATTTGCCTACTTGAGGAGGAATCCTTACTTGATCGACTAAGTTACGAATGTCATCGACGGAGTTGTTTGATGCAGCGTCTAATTCGTAAATATTGAAGGAGTTGGAATTGTTGAAACTTCTACATGACTCACATTCGTTACACGCTTCCATTTCTGCCGTAGGATTCATGCAGTTGATTGTCTTTGCCATTATTCTAGCACATGTTGTTTTGCCAACACCTCTCGGTCCGCAGAATAAGAAAGCTTGTGCTAATGTGTTGGTCCTTATAGCATTTTGTAAAGTCGATGTGATAGCTTTCTGTCCTACAACGCTATCGAAAGTAACAGGTCTGTATTTTCTTGCAGAAACGACAAAATTATCCATGCTTTTTGATTTTTTATTTGAGCCGTAAAATTACAAGTTTTATCTGATTTTTTTGTATATTTTTTTGAAAAAAATAACTAATAATATAGTGTAAATGTTTATTTTTGCATACTCGGAGACGAGACTCGAAATAAAATGAGAGAAAACGAGTTATATATCTGATTTGATTTAAAATATTCGTGAAGTGTTGAAAATTAGAAGAAATATATCAAGAGTCATATTATTGTCGCTTGTATCATTGTTGATCTTAAGCTCGTGTTCAACAAAGAAAAATAAATGGAACAGAAGAGTTTATCATAACCTGACGAGTCATTATAATGTCTGGTGGAATGGAGAACAGAGTATCAAAGACGGAGAAAAAGCTTTAAAAGAGAGTGTGAAAGACGATTTTACAAAGGTGCTTCCTGTTTACAACTACGGAAGTAAGGAAGATGCTTTAGCACTTAACTCTCATATGGACAGAACGATAGAGAAATCTGCCATTTGTATTCAACGTCACTCGATGCGTTTTAATGGTAAAGAATACGTCAAGTGGATCGACGATGCGTATCTTTCCATGGCAAAAGCTCACTTTTACAAACAAGATTATATACCTGCTCGCCGAACATTCGATTATATAGTAAATTCTTATAAGACAGATCCAAATTCCTATAATGCAAGTCTTTGGCTGGCAAAGACATATATAGAGACAGAACAATATCACAAGGCAGAGGCGCTGCTTCAGTCGTTGATAGTGGCAATGTCGGAAAATGACAAAATGCCTAAATATGTGCGACAAAATCTCGACTTGGTTCTTGCAGATTATCAGATTAGACTGAATAACTATAATGAGGCGACAAAATACCTTAGAAATTCTCTTCTTACATGTAAAGATAAAGACACAAAAGTAAGAGTGATGTTTATTTTGGGGCAAATCTATGAATATCAGAAAGATTATGATAGAGCAGTAGAACAGTTTAAGACTGTGGTTAAGAAACATCCAAATTATGAGATGACCTTTGAGTCGAAGATGGGTCTTGCAAGATGTTATCAATCTGAGGATACGGCATATATCATGAAGATGTTTTGGAAGATGCTCGATGACAATAAGAACGATGATTATAAAGACAGGATTTTCTATGCTATGTCGGAAGTGGCTATAAGAGAGGATAATGAACCTCTTGGTATAGAATATCTTAAAAGATCTGTAGCAGAGAGTGGTAATAATAACAAACAAAGAGTGATGTCGTCGCTCAAAGTCGCTACGATGTTGTTTGACAATAAGGAATATATTACAGCGCAAGCATATTACGACACTGTGGTAATGACGATGGATAGGACGTATCCTGAGTATGACAGCATACTTAACCTATCTGTTGTTTTAGGTGATTTGGTGTATAGCCTCACTACATATCAATTGCAAGACAGTTTGTTGCGTTTAGCGCAGATGGATTCGGTGTCGCGCAACGAGATAATAGCGCAGGTGATAGAAGATTATAAGAAAGAACAGGAACGCATAAAGGAAGAGCAGGAGTTGCAGAAGCAGTTGGATCTTTTAGGAGGCGATGAGATTGTTAGTATGACTACATCAGATCAGATGAATTCTCAGGCGGGGTGGTATTTTTATAATCAGACTACTGTGATGCGGGGAAGTAACGATTTTAGAACGAAATGGGGTAATAGAGTGTTAGAAGATTATTGGTTTATAAGCAATAAGCAGAGTTTATCATCGGGAGAAGAAGAAACAGAGGAAAATCCTTTTGAGAATATGACGGAAGAAGAGATAGCTAATCTATCTGAGGAAGAGCTGATGAAACTAAAGGAGATGAAGAAAGGCGACGCGCCTGCTGATACAGCGAGATATACTCCTACCGACCCAGAATATTATATCCAACAACTTCCATTCACAGAAGAACAACAGAAAGAAGCTAACGCCCAGATATTAGATGCTCTTAATAATATCGGTTACATCTATTACGATAACATAGAAGATTATAGCAACTCTATTGACGCATATATAGAGATGAACGAACGTTATCCATCGAGTGAGTACGAACTCTCTTCGTGGTTCTACCTCTATAAGATGTATAAAGATAGAGATGAAAAAGAAAAGTCGGAGCATTATAAAGATTTAGTTCTGACAAAGTATCCTGACTCTAATCAGGCTAAGATTATCATAGATCCTGAATATTTTATCAAAGAGAAAGAGAAAGGACAAGAAGCCTCTAATCATTATGCTAAGACATATGAGGCTTACACCAAAGGTCAATATCAGCGTGTTAGAATGAATGTGGAGAAGGCGAGAGAGTTGTATGCCAACGACACTGCTCTTATGCCACGCTTTGAGTTCCTTGATGCAATATCTGTTGGTTATCTTGAAGTGGTCGATTCGATGGCTTATGCCCTGTATAGATTGGTAAATACATATCCTACGAGTAGTGTGAAACCTCGTGCAATGGAGGTGCTGCTGAAAGCTAACGAGATGTATAACCTTGGATTGCCGGTAGAGAGCGCACGACAAAGAAAAGAAGCAGTGAAAGAAAAAGAATATCCATACGAATACAACGCCAACGATAAATATTATGTCGTGGTAGTATGTAATTCTAAAAGTGTAAGAATTAATCCTTTGAAAGTACGTATCAACGATTTTAATAAAGATAGCTTCAGAATGATGCAACTCGAAGTTAAAAACGTCATGCTGAGCAAACAAGAGGCGCTGGTGACGATAGAGATGTTCGATGAGTTGTCGAAGGCAGAAGATTATAAGAAAGCTATGTTCTTGAATGACTATATCTTTGGAGGTATCAAAGAGGACCAATATAAGGTGTTCATTATCTCAAAGACAAACTATCCTATCTTCTACTCAAACAAAAATGTTGATGAATATTTAGAATTTTGGAATATAAACAATAAATAAAATGTTAAAAAATAATAGTAATATGTCAGTGAATGAAAGCCCTGCAAGAAATATCATAGGCAATGGCACTTTGATAAAAGGAGAGATAGAATCAAATGGTGATATTCGTATCGATGGAAAGGTAGTCGGTTCGCTGAGATCGACGGGAAAGGTCGTTGTCGGACAGAACGGCTCGATAGAAGGAGAGATACATTGTAAACAAGCCGATGTCTCGGGATATGTCAAAGGCTCTATCATTGTTGATGAACTTACTTCGTTAAAATCGACATCTAAAGTTGAAGGTGAGTTGACGACGAAACAGCTGTATATAGAGATAGGTGCTATATTCACAGGTAAATGCGAGATGGGTAAGCCTGAACCTCCAAAAGAGGCTCCTAAGTTTGAGAAGAAATAACAGAATGACGAGACATAAAAGTTTCTTTATAGCTCTGTCGCTTATGATAGTGGCGGTGTTAGGTCTTACGCAGTTGATAAGGCTGTCGTTGCCTCAGTTTATCACGCATCTGTGGTG
This sequence comes from Lentimicrobiaceae bacterium, assembly GCA_015061295.1. GTDB lineage: Bacteria > Bacteroidota > Bacteroidia > Bacteroidales > F082 > Limimorpha. The sequence goes on along the minus strand of SUWU01000002.1, from coordinate 39,326 downwards.
GGCGCAGATGCTGTTTTTTGTGTTGGTGAGTGTGATAGTATATCTGTTCACTACAAAAATGAGAAACAGAAACGACTTCCATAAATTTAATAATTTTTATATGTTGACAACAGTAGCGAAACTTATCTTATATCTGGCGGTGTTGGCCACGTATTCGTTAATGTTTCGTGAAGATTCAAAAGCATTTATTATAACATTTTTGATATATTACCTTTGTTTTACAGTTTTTGAAACTTGTATATTGGTTAGGAATAAAAACTGATGACTTTCAGATATTCAGGTTTTCAGATTTATAGAAAAGATTATGAATGACGAGATAATAGGATATGAAAGGATTGATAAGTTTAATCCTGAGAAGTTAGAGAAACTTCAAGAACATTATGCAGCGATCTTGGAATTGTTGGGAGAAGATGTTAATAGAGAAGGTCTTGAGAAGACGCCTCTGCGTGTGGCTAAGTCGATGCAGTTTTTAACACAAGGATACAATATGGATCCTAAGGAGATACTTCTTTCTGCTAAGTTTAAGGAAGACTATCGCCAGATGGTCGTGGTAAAAGATATAGAACTGTTCTCATTATGTGAGCATCATATGATACCATTTGTTGGTAAGGCTCATGTGGCATATATCCCCAACGGTTATATCACTGGATTGAGCAAGATAGCGAGAGTTGTTGAGGCTTATTCACGGAGGCTTCAAGTACAGGAGCGACTCACGACACAGATTAAAGAGGCTATCAACGATGCCTTGCACCCTCTTGGTGTGGCAGTCGTCATCGAGGCACGTCATTTGTGTATGAGTATGCGCGGCGTTCAAAAGCAGAGTTCTGTCACTACGACATCCGACTTCATAGGAGCTTTCGAACGTAGCGAGACACGAGCTGAGTTTCTGCAACTTATAGGTTCTAATTTACATTAATATCAACCAATAAATTTATTGTTATGAATCAATTTGAAAATTACAATCAGAGAGGATCTATGACACAGGCTATGACAAGGTCTTTTGTGTCTAATGTTTTCTTATGGATGTTTGCTGCGCTCGGTATCACAGCAGCTACAGCGTTCTTGTTCGGATCCAATGTCAACTTAATGAGTATGTTGATAAATGTCTCGCCTCAAGGTGGAGCAAGTGTTAGCATCCTTGGTTGGATAGTTACATTTGCCCCTTTTATCATCGTTCTTGTTATGTCGGCAAGAGTTAATAAGATGTCGGTACAACAGACAGTTCTATGGTATGTGATATATTCTATCCTGATGGGAATGAGTCTTAGTTTCATCTTTATGGCATATACCACAGCATCAATATTTAAGACCTTCATCATTGCTGCTGGTATGTTCGGAGTGATGGCCGTAGTAGGATATACCACTAACACAGACCTTACAAAATTTGGTTCTTTCCTTATGATGGCATTGATAGGTATCATCATAGCAACATTGGTTAATTTCTTTATGCACAGCGCAAGATTAGATTATATCATCAGCATTATCGGTGTTTTGATATTCACAGGCTTGACAGCATTCGACGTGCAGAAGATTAAACAGATAGGTGAAGCTGGTATCAACGATGGTGATGTCATGGCAAAGATTACAGTTCATGCAGCGTTGACATTATACTTAGACTTCTTAAATCTGTTCTTATATTTACTTAGATTCTTCGGAAGTTCAAGAGATTGATTATAAATTAACAAAAAAACAATTAATACTAGATGAAAGCTTACGTTTTTCCGGGACAGGGTGCCCAATTTGTTGGAATGGGAAAAGATTTGTACGACAACTTCCCAAAGGCGAAGGATATGTTTAAAAAAGCTAACGACATCCTCGGATTCTCTATTACTGATATTATGTTTGAAGGGACAGCAGAAGACCTGAAACAGACTAAGGTTACTCAGCCTGCCATCTTCCTTCATTCTGTCATTTTGGCAAAGATGTTAAATGACTTCAAACCTGACATGGTGGCAGGTCATTCTTTAGGTGAGTTCTCTGCATTGGTGGCAAATAATACATTGCAATTTGAAGATGGTCTTCGTCTCGTCGCAGCACGTGCTAATGCTATGCAGGAGGCTTGTGAGAAGAATCCAGGTACTATGGCAGCAGTAATAGGATTAGATAACGAAAAGATAGAATCAGTGTGCGCCTCTATAAAAGATGAAGTGGTGATAGCTGCTAATTATAACTGCAACGGACAAGTCGTTGTGTCGGGAAGTATTAAAGGTGTAGAGATAGCATGTCAACTTCTTAAAGAAGCTGGCGCTAAACGTGCACTTCCTCTTCAGGTAGGTGGAGCCTTCCATAGCCCTCTTATGGAACCTGCAAGAGTGAAACTCGCTGAAGCTATACAGAATACAAAGTTCAGTCAAGGTATCTGCCCAATATATCAAAATGTGACAGGTCAGGCTGTTAACTCTCCTGATATTATCAAGGCTAACCTCATCTCACAACTGACAGCCCCTGTGCGTTGGACTCAGACTATGGGTAACATGATAGCTAACGGATTGACAGAAGTCGTCGAGGTAGGACCAGGAACGGTACTTCAAGGTCTGTTTAAAAAAGCTGGAGTAGAGCTGCAGTTGTCGAGTGCAACAGTGTGACTTTTACAATGAAAAATAAAGTAATAACACCAATAATATTAGCAGCAGTTCTCGCCATTGGCGTGTGTATGGGTTTATATATCTCTAAGTCAAATGGCATTGCTACAGTCAGTAAAAGTGGCGATGACTCTTTGTTTATAAATGAGGTATTTTCTCTTATCAATGATGAATATGTCGATACTATTGACATGAATAATATTCAGATTAAAGCTGTTACTCATGTTCTTGAATCGATGGATCCTCATAGCGAATATATCGAGCCTAAGATACTCGACGATGTCAACGACAATCTGCATGGAAGTTTTGAAGGTATAGGAGTGTCTTTTAGGATAGAGAAAGATACTATCACTATCATTGAAACTATCAAAGGAGGTCCTTCCGAAAAGGTGGGCATCCTCGCCGGCGACAGAATAGTTTATGTAGGAGATACCCTTGTCGCCGGCGTGAAAGTCGATAATGATGCTGCGATGCGTCTCCTCAAAGGTCCTAAGAAGACGAAGGTTGATGTTAAGATAAAACGTCATGGCGTAGCAGAATTGTTAGACTTCACCATTACGAGAGATGTGATACCTACTTATAGTATAGATGTCTCTTATATGATAAACAAAGAGATAGGTTTTATCAAACTTACCAAGTTCTCACAGACTACATCAAATGAATTTGTCAAAGCATTGAAAGAATTGAAAAGTCAAGGCATGACAAAATTAATCCTCGATCTGAGAGATAATACAGGAGGTTATCTCGGAGAGGCTGTGGCTGTGGCCGATCATATGCTGCCTGGCAACGAACTTATCGTTTATACTGAAGGAGAACATCGTCCTCGTTCTTATATATTCGCTCGCCAAAAAGGCTTGTGGGAAAAAGAAGACGTGGTGGTACTTATAAATGAAGGCTCAGCAAGTGCAAGTGAGATAGTGGCGGGCGCACTTCAAGATAATGACAGAGGTACAATAATAGGACGTCGCTCATTTGGAAAAGGCTTAGTGCAGGAACAGTTTGAACTTGGTGACAATGGGGCAATTCGTCTTACCGTGGCTCGTTATTATACACCAACAGGCCGTTGCATACAGAAGCCTTTCACAGGTGATAAGACAGAATATTTGCTTGAAGAACTTGAACGTTATGCGTCGGGCGAGATGTTCAGTGTTGATAGCATTCATTTTGCCGACTCATTGAAATATATCACTCCAGGAGGTAAGATAGTCTATGGTGGCGGAGGTATCATGCCCGATATTTACGTGCCTTTACAAGACGATAGCACTCATTATTTCTTTAACAAGATGGCAAATGCAGGGATATTGTTCCAATATGCTTTCGATTATTCAGATGCACATCGTGCCGATATCTTAAAATATGACGATGTCGTGGAATTTAATGATAAATTCATCTTTACAGATGCCATGTTTGATGAGTTGATGCGACGTGCTCATGATAAAAAAATTGAAGGTAATGAGGTGGATGAGAAAATCGCAAGAGAATTATCGGAACCTTTGTTTAAGGCATATGTGGCAAGAAACGTCTTCGGCGATGAGGCTTTCTATCCTATCTATGAGCCGATGGATGATATTCTTCAAGAAGCGATAAAGCAACTGACACATAACGCAGACATAGAACACTGAATTGACTTTCTATTATTTCTTATGTTAAAAAAATAAAGAAATTTCGTTTAAAAAATGAAATAATTTTGTTATCTTTGCAGCCCGATTTTGGGGATATTATGAGCATTAAAAATGATTACATATTGCCAATAGCTGGATTGTCAGTTGGTTATCATGATTTTACGTATCAAATCGATGATAAGTTCTTTGACAATTTCGACTTCTCAGAAGTTAAAAAAGGCAGTGTTAATGTTGATTTAAATGTTGAAAAACATGAAAGAGAGTTGATATTGACATTTAAATTTGAAGGTAATGTGTATCTCGCTTGTGATAGATGTAATGATGAATATGAACAGCCAATAGAAAATGAAGCTGTCATATATCTGAGATATGGTAACTCATACGAGGAAGAATCTGATGACGTCATCGTCATCCCTGCAGAGGAAGGTGAGTTCGATATTAGTTCTCTGATTTATGAATATATAATTTTATCATTACCTATTCATAGAGTGCATCAAGATGTGAGTCAATGTAATCAAGAGGTGATAGATTACCTTGAAAGAACAGATGATGCCGAAGTTGACAACGATGAGATCGACCCACGTTGGAAATGTTTAGAAGAATTAAAAGATAAGAAAGATAATTAATTAACAACAAAAAATAGTGTAAAATGGCACATCCTAAGAGAAGACAGTCTCACACAAGAGGCGCAAAAAGAAGAACACATTACAAAGCAGAAGCTCCAACATTAGCAGTATGCAAAGAAACAGGTACAATCCATGTTTATCATAGAGCTTACTATGTAGATGGCGACTTATATTACAAAGGTAAGTTAGTCATGGAAGGTGCTAAAAAATAATTTTAATTTAGCATTAAAAAAAAACTTCGATGAAATCTCATCGAAGTTTTTTTGTTTTATCCTTTTAACATTCTTGTTTCTTGCTGAATAATGTTATCAGCAGACTGCCTAAGATACCTGCCGACAGTGAAGCTGCTAAGATGGCAATCTTACCTAAGTTACGAAGCTGTAATGTTATCTCAGGAGCAAGTTCTCCAAACGACAAAGTGTCAACGAATATTGACATAGTGAAGCCAATACCACCGAGACATGCAACAGCGAAGAGCATCTTCCATGAAGCGCCATTAGGCATCTCACCTACTTTCAACTTGATGGCAATCCAACTTGCAAGAGTGATGCCTATAGGTTTTCCGAGTAATAATCCGAAGAAGATACCGAGTCCTACTGAACCAAGCTCTGGAGAGTACTTGAAGAAGTTGAGATATTCTAAACCAGGAATCTCTACGCCAGCATTGGCGATAGCAAAGATTGGCATGATAAGGAAGTTGACCCATGGGTTGAGGGCGTGTTCTAATCGATAACTCATACCAACAGCACCATTAGATACGTGACTGATGTTTCTGAGACATGTACGTTGATTCTCGTTAGGGAACTCACCTTCATTCTCATGTTTTATGATAAGATCTTGATAGTGGTCTGTCTTTTTGTTGAAATAAGAACGTGAGTAACGTGCATCCATAGGTATCATCATAGCCATCACTACGCCCGACATGGTGGCGTGTATGCCAGCGTAATAGAATAAGAACCATATCGCTATAGCTGGTATGATGTAATATATCATGCGTTTTTCTCCAGCTTTGTTGAGTAAAAATACAAGACCTATGATAAGCAGTGATATTATTAATAATGTCAGTTGTATCGTGCCTCCGTAGAAGAATGCTACCACTAAAATGGCTCCCAAGTCGTCGGCAATGGCGAGTGCTGTGAGGAAGATCTTTAACGATACTGGAACTCTGTCACCTAATATCGACATGATACCGACAGCAAAGGCGATGTCGGTAGCAGTAGGGATACCCCAACCACTCGATGCAGAGGTGCCACCGTTGATGAGTATGTAGATAAGAGCTGGCATAAGCATACCTCCTAATGCAGCTATCACAGGAAGCATGGCTTTCTTCATCGATGATAACTCTCCACATACAACCTCTCTCTTAATCTCTAATCCGACGGTGAAGAAGAAAACAACCATTAAGATGTCGTTGATAAATTTCTCTACAGTCATTTCTTTAGGAAAGACCCAATTGAGACCATCAGAATTACTGATGTTGATAGATAAACTTGTCTCTAAGAAAGCGTGATAGAGATGCTTCGTCGATGGAAGATTGGCTAACAACATGGCAATTACTACACATGTCATTAAAAGTACTCCAGAAATCCATGGTTTGCTCATGAGACGCATGCGTCCCATTTCAAAAATCTTTTGGTACTTGATGCGCGAGTAATGTGGAATGATACTCATAACTTTTTGTTTTTTTATTGTTTATAAAATTAAATAAATTAATATTCTACTTAATTAATAAATATTATTAAATAAATATCATCTGCCGTAATGAGCGGCAAAAGTAGTAAATAAAAAATGAAAAGTAAAATAAAATTATGATTATTTTGATTTTTTAACTATTGAAATATTTTCCAATATTCAATAGTCTCTCAATTCCCAAACTCAGACCTTTGTGGCTTTATCTCATCACGCCAGATGAAACCTTTCAGATATTCTTGCCCTTTTTCTAATTGTTCTTCTGGGTATAGAGTCTCTTTGATACTTTGAAAATATCGTATGTTATTGATCTGCCTGTTTCTCATCTTTATAATCATCTCGGCAGACTGTGAAATATTGATGCCTATCAGACTCCCGTCATCTTCTCTCAACCAATATATTGTTTCGGCATTTCCTTCGTTGAGCATGTGGTCTATCTCGTTGCCTTTGAAATAAGCTGTCACTTGTTTGCCTTTTACCTGATTAAAACCTTTGATAGAATCTTGTTGTATGATGAAAGCATTGGGGTACATCAGGAGGCTGTCGATGCTTCTGTCTTTGATAACGATGTTGATAGAGTCGCCTGTCATTTGTGTGTCTTCTGCCCATAACACGGGATCTACTCTCATATAAATAGCAGAGTCGGCGATGACGTATGTGATAGAGTCGCATTTACCTTGTATGTCGTTGCGGAAGAAACGTACGTTATAGAAGGCTTTGATGCGTTGTACATCGTTTGTGATGGTGTCGAAATAAACATACATAGTGTCGGCAGTGGCGAAGAGTGTATCTCTCTCCTCGTAATAGATGCTTCTTAGATTGTCTGTTATCATGCACTTGCCGAGATTGCGCCACATCTCTGCCAGCTCTCCTCTCACTACACCCTTGTTAATAGTGTCTTCTATGACGACATCGCTGATGGCTTTGGCATAGCCAGTCTTCTTATTATAATACATGGTGTCGGAAGTGATGGATTGTTCTTTGTTGCTTAACGTAGCTCTCTTGTCTAAATATGCCAATTCTGTCTCGGTGTTATACCAACCATAGTTGCCGAAGAGTTTGTTCTCCTTGTTATGTATCGTGGTAGGTCCATAAAAATACATCATCTCGTTGTCGGTGTCATAAACTAAGGTGTCTGACAATATCTTATAATCGGGCATGGTGCCAACGACATCTTTTCTGAAATAAACGACTTTGATATCGTCTCTGTAATATCCTTTTTTACTTACTAACTTCTTGTCGTTACGTGTTATAGTGCCTTTGTTGGGATATGTGGCGAGATGTCCTACTCTGTCGTATGTCATGTATTCCGTGCGTAAGGTGGTGGAGTCGTCTTTTAGTATCACATTATGAAATAACTCGGCAAATTTAGTGTTGCCGTTGTATTTTAGCAGGTCGCTATAAATATCGGTGCTGTCGTTGACTTCGATATGGACGTTGCCAAAACCATCAAAGAATTTGGTCTTTTCATTATAGTAGGCGCTATCGCTGTAGAAATAGGTGGAGTCTTGTCGCATCACTACATTACCTATGAGACGTTGTATGTCTTTGCCAAGACGCTCGTCATAATCGGCTTTATCGGCATTTAAGATATGAATGGTAGTAGTCTTTTTCTGAGCTATGATGTCACGACTCAGAAATAATATCAATATAAGAACGATATAACTTTTAAAGTTCATAGTCTAAAATCCTATTCTTCTTTTTTTAGAATACACTTATCTTCAACTTCTTAGGATTTTCTTTTATCTCCTCGATGAGAGCTTGAAGTGTAGTGACAGTGGCGTTTATGTTGTTATATAAAGAATCTTCTTTTACTAAGAGGCCAGCGGTTCCTTTGCCTTCGTTGATTCCTTCTATCAATGTGTTTATCTCGCTGATACAACTCTCTAATGAACCAACAAGATGTGTGTAGTTTATATCTTTTAGAGTGTCGCTGATGGCGGAGACGTTATTTGTAATGCTCTCTAAATTGTTGACCGCTAAAGTGAGTTTGCCGTTCTCGCTATCGACGAGTCCTTTCAAGTCTGATGATATTACATCAATGTTATCCATCGATGATGCGAAGCTGTTAACGCCATTGCTGAGGTCTTCTTTAAGCTCGGAGTTTAAGATGCTGTTGATGTTAACGACTAAATCGTTGAGTGATGTTAACGTGGTCTCTAACTTGTTTTTGAGAGGTACTATTTGTTCTGTTATCATTCCCATCGTTCCTCTGTCGTATCCCGATGTCAAGGTGTCGCCACTCTTAGCGTAGGTGTCGCTGTCACCGAGTCTTATCTCGATACTGACAGAACCGGTAAGACTTGTGGCAAGGTTAGCGATGCTGTTGTCGGGGATGTTTATGTCGTTGTCAACAACGAAAGTCACTATGATAGTTCCGTCTTGTTTAGGATTAAACTCTAATGATGTCACAGTGCCTACTGTCATGCCTTTGATACTTACTATGTCGCCAGATAATAACCCGTGGGCGTTGTCGTATATGGCATAGAACGTATATTGATTGTTGAGCAGTGATTTCCCTTTTAAGAAGTTAAAACCCCAGATAAATAAAATCAACGCTGCGATGAATGATAGTGCAACTAAAATAGATTTTGTTCTCTCTTTCATAAGATGTTCTCCTTTTAATTCTAATCAATATTTAACAACTTAGAGCCTCTTTCCGTTTTTAAATGAAACAACAAATGCGCTACTATAACCTTTTTTCTTCACTTCTTTACAATATTCATCAGCCTCTTTCTTCGAGTAAAAACGACCAGCAGTGTATTTATACATACCGTTATGTTCGTAATATTCTACGTCTTTCAACGACTTATAATGCTGCGAGATATTAGCAACTTTTCTACTACGACTCTCAACCTGAACTTTATAAATCACTTTGTCATTGTCATTGTCATTGTCATCGCCATTGTCATCGTCATCGTCATCGTCATTGTCATTGTCATTGTCATTGTCATCGTCAACAACATTATCTTTATCGTAGGCGTTTTTGTAATCGCGGAAGGCTCTGAAGATAGCTGATGCTATATATGTCTGTCCGTCTTCTGATGCGAGGAATTTCTCTTCCGCAGGGTTAGAGAGAAATCCTATCTCTACCAAGACAGAAGGCATGGCTGTCTTGTACAAGACGAGAAATCCTGCTTGTTGTACGCCCCTGTCTTTTCTGCCTACTCTTTTCACAAGCTGATTCTGTATGCGTTCTGCTATATCCAAAGACGCGTTTTTATATTCGCTTTGGAAGAGGTTGAGCATGATATAAGCTTCAGGACTGTCGATGTTGAAATCGTCGTAGTCTTCATTGGCATTATCTTCGTGAAGGATAGCGGCGTTCTCCAACTTAGCGACTTCAAGGTTGGAACTGTTTTTATGTTCTCCCATTACGAAAGTCTCAACGCCATAAGCTTGTGAAGAAGTCGTGGCGTTACAATGTATAGAGATAAACATATCAGCATTGTGACTATTGGCAATCTGAGCTCTCTTCATAAGTGAGACAGCGACATCGCTCTTTCGTGTGTATATGACTTCAACATCAGGACAATGTTGTTTGATATATTCTCCTGTTTTCAACGCGACTTTCAATGTGATGTCTTTCTCCTTAACTTTCTTACCTACAGCACCAGGATCTTTGCCGCCATGGCCAGCATCGATAACGACAGTTCTAACCTTATCTCTATTCTGAGCAGAGAGGTCGATGTCGAAAATAAATAACGATACGAACGCAAGAAAAAATAAAATTAATCGTTTTTCATTATTAAATCGAAAGTTAGCCATAGAAACCGTATATTTGCAGTCAAAATTTTTACAAAATTAAAAAATAAATTGTTGAGGAGTAAGGTATATAACGTTTTTATTGTAATTTTCTTTTGCAGCGCTATGATGTTGGCTTGTAAAACAACGGATTATGTTGGTGATGTGAAGGAAAATAATGATAGTGTTGTCGCTGCTGACACTTCTCATGTTATAAAGAATGATTCTCTTATAGCAAATGATGACACCCTCGCATCAGAGGTGGATGCCGTCACTGATAGCATCGCCGTTGCTGATAGTCTCGCTCCCTCTGTTGAAAAGCAGCCGCCTCAGAAAAAGAGTTTCATCGATGATAAGATAGAACGTACATGTGCCGACTCTACCATTCAGGATTTTAAAAATAACAAGATTTACTATTATGGCGATGCTAAAGTAGTGTATGAAGACATCACCATAGAGGCGGATTATATAGAGTTTGACTTCGACAAACGCACCGTCTTCGCCAAAGGTATGCCCGACTCGCTTGGTAAGATGCAGGGTAATCCTATCTTTTATGAGGGCGATGCAAAATATCTATCAGAGTCGATGACATTCAATTTCGACACGAAGAAAGGTATCATCACTAAAGTATTTACAGAAGACGCTATGGGATATATTCATGGCGATAGGATTAAGAAGATGGACGACAACACCATCAATATTAGATCTGGTTCTTATACCACTTGTAGCAACCCAGAACATCCTCATTATGAGTTTCATTTTGGTAAGGCTAAGGTCATCCCTGATGATAAGATTGTTACAGGACCTGCGTATTTTAAATTAGAAGAGACGCCGCTTCCTATCGGTGTTCCTTTTGGTATTTTCCCTAACTCCAAAGGTCAGCGCAATGGTATATTGATACCATCGTGGGGCGAGTCGGCAAACAGAGGATTCTACTTTGAAAACGGTGGTTATTATTGGGGCATCAACGAGCATATGGACTTACAACTCGTGGGCGACATCTACACTCGTGGCAGCTGGGCTGTGAAACCTACTTTTAGATATAACAAACGCTATGCTTTCAATGGCTCTTTGTCGGGAAGTTATGCTGTTAATAAGATAGGCGCTAAAGGCTCCGCCGATTATAACGAGAGTACCGATTTTAAGATACGCTGGGTGCATAAGCAAGACCCTAAAGCGAGACCTAAATCGTCGTTTTCCGCCGACGTATATATCGTGAGTTCTAACTATAACAAATATAACGCTGTCTCTTCTAACGAGTATCTGAGTAATACATTCCAGTCGAGTGTGGCGTATCAGACAAGTATAGGTAGCCTCTTCAACTTCACCGCCAACGCAAGTCATAGTCAGAACACACTCACTCGTATCATGACTGTCACATTGCCTGAGTTTACATTCAGCATGAATCGTGTATATCCGTTGAAGAACATCGGCAATACTGCAAAGAAGAGATGGTATAAAGACTTGTATATCAGCTATACCGCCAACGCTAAGAATTATGTCAGTATGCCAGACAGTCTTTATTTCAAACCTAATTGGCTTAACAACTTGCAGAATGGTATCCAGCATAGAGTGCCTATCAGTATGCCTGTAAAGTTGTTTAAATATATCACATGGACAACATCTGTGTCGTTGACGGATAGGATGTATTTCAGATACTTTGAGAAAGAATGGGTTAACGACACCGCTATGCCTCAAGGTGGTTACCTTAAAACCGATACCATCAATCAGTTTAGAAACGTCTTTAACTTCGATGTGTCGAGTTCACTCACAACAAAATTATACGGACAGGTCAACTTTAAGAAAGGACCTCTGAGAGCCATACGTCACGTCTTCACACCATCAATAGGAATATCATACAACCCTGATTTCTCCAAAGACTTCTGGAATTATTACGATACATACTATGATGCCAATGGTATAGAACAGCTTTATTCTATGTTCCAAGGTAACATCTACGGCTCGCCGCCTTCAGGTAAGTCGGGACGTATCAACTATAGCTTTGGAAATAACTTGGAGATAAAGGTGCCGTCGAAGAGAGATACCGTCACTGGTATGAAGAAGATTAAGTTAATAGAAGACCTCTCGTTGAGCGGAAGCTACGACATCGCGAAAGACTCTCTCAACTTCTCGTACCTCTCCATCAACGGAAGGACGACATTATTCAAAAACTTATCGGTGAGATATTCAAGTATGTGGGACCCTTATGTACTCGACTCTACGGGTAGGAAACAGCTCAATCAATTTGAGTGGGATGTCAACAAACGTCTCTTTAGAAAAAATAGCGTGTCGTGGAATTTTAGTCTCAGCTACTCTCTCAACAACGACACCTTTAAAAAAGATAAAAAAACGACTAACACAGAGACAAAACAGTTCGAGTCCACGCCTTTGGCATCGGAAGAAGAGATGAACGATATACGCTCCCACCCAGAAGATTATATCGATTGGTCAACACAATGGTCTGTCTCGTTGAGCTATAACCTCACCATGTCGAATAATTATTCTTATATCAATTATCTCTTGCAAGATGATAGGAAGGTTATACAGACACTCGGTGTGAATGGTAATGTCAACCTCAGCCCTAAGTGGAAAGTCTCGGTGCAGACAGGATGGGACTTTGAACTCAAGAAACTGTCATATACCTCTTTAACGTTATATAGAGACCTTCACTGTTGGGAGATGCGTTTCAACTGGATACCTTATGGTACATATAAAAGCTGGAACTTTACTATCAACGTGAAAGCCGCTGCTCTTCAAGATCTGAAGCTGACTAAGAAAAAAGACTACAGAGATAATTAGTAGTTGGTGCGGGGGTCGTAGATACCTCAGAAACTCTTCTCTTCAATGTCGCGGAAGTCGCCTGCTTTGACGACATTCTTATCTTCTAACCATATAATGGTCGGGAAGTGTCCATAGGTGATGTCGATGGCTCTATGCGGATTGATAAGCCAATATCGATAGTCTCTTGTCTCTGTCTCTTCGCTAAAATCGATAATACCTTCGTTACTTCCCCATATCACGATGTTGATATTGTCTTTGTTAATGTCGTTGTTTTTCACAATGAGAGAGAGTTTCTTTACGCCGAGTCTGCAATATTTACAGCCGGAACTAACCACCACCATCATCTGTTTCCCATCGTTAAGGGTGAAGAAATCAGTGCTGTCGATAGTAATCTCATCATCTTCAAAATCAATCTTCATCATCTCGTTGAGCGAGTCGTATAAGTCGATGGTGCTGATGTTCTTCGCTGTTGAAAAAATCTTTTTATATATAGAGTCCATCGGTGTTATCACGAAAGTCGCTATCAGTGAGATAAGGCATAATATGATAGGTAATAATGTCTTACATTGTCTCTCTTGATCATTTCTTATCAAGAAGAGCAAGGCTATTGTTATTGCGTTTTTTACTATCGACTCGATAGGGGAGAGCTCTATAAGTTCGCCGAAGCAGTGGCAGTTGGCGTCGTCTCTAGATAAGGTGGTAAAGATTAAGAAGGCGGTGAATAATATCTCTACGATGAATGTGGTGTGCCAGGTGAGTTTATGGTAGATGTTGAATATGAGGAAAGAGCCGAGTATCATCTCGCCCGCTATTATCAGTCGCGATACTATTGTCGTGGCGACGAAGTTTAATATATTGAAGCTATAGATATAAATCTCGAATGCATCGATAGATATTAATTTAAGAAAGGCAGCAATGATAAACATGCTGCCAATCACGAAACGTATGAATGATTTAGAAAGACTTTTCATTGTTTTTTCTTGACGTTCTCTTTCAACGACTCGTATATCATAGTCTTCAGACGCATCGTCTCTTGTATTACATATACGTCTTCGTCTTTACCTTTAGGGTCGTCAAGTTTAAGGTTCTTCTTGAGAGAGAATCTGAACTTCATATCATCTAAGTTGCCTCCAATCTTGATGCCTAATCTTCTGAAAGGCCATGGGTTAGAGATGCCAAGTTTATAGTCGAAGGTCATGTTCAGGTTGTGACGTCCTCCTACTATTGCCTGATATTTATCCAATGCGATGAGTGTTGGATAGACATCTATTTCGTTCTTAAACGCTGTTATCTCAGCGGAGAGATTGTCAATCTTGTTATGATTTTTATCTTTGAAGTTGAGCATTCTTGCTATTTTTCTGAATGTGGCGTTGTCGAGTACTGTGAGGTCTTTGCCATGTATCGCGCACGCTCCTCTCAATGTTGACACTTTCAGCTCATAGTTAGATTTGAGATAAGTCTCTGCGGCGAAGTGGAACTCGGCGTTGCCAGCAAAAGAACTCAGCATAGGTACTAAGGTGTCGAGTTCTGGAATGAGGTTTATCATCTCAGCGATGTCGATGTCAAGGATGTGTAAGTCGAGACCTAAGTATAGATGGTTTTTACGTGGCGACTTATACATCGCTGTCACCATCATGGTAGCGGCTTCGCTTGTGAAACCCATCTCTTGTAGCACGAGTACGCCGTCTTTCACGGTGAGAGATCCTCCTACGTTGTTGATATCCATCGAGCCAGCCACGGCTTTTTCTATCTTGGTGTTTAATGTGATGTCAATACCATGAGGTACCATGAACGGATTATCTTCTTTCTTCACTGCGTCTGCCGACGCGACATCTGCCACCTTATGAGCTTCTGCTATTGTCTCCTCTGCCACAACGGTGGTGTCGCCCATGCCACTGAACATATCCATCAGCTGGTTGACATCAGTATAATGTGAGATGAAGTCGAGGCTGCCTTTCAGCAGAGCTTCTTTCCTTAAGAACTCATCAACGTTGACTAACTTACCTCTCAACTCGAAGTCGGAGTTGCCTAACACTATACTGCTGTTGTCGATGTCTATTCCTGTAGAGTCATATTTAAAGTCGATAGATGGAATAAATATTGACTCTGGCAGATCGCTCATCGCTAATATGGCGTTAGTGAGGTTGACGCCTGCGTGAGGGTTCCATTGTAATATAATATCTTCTTCATCAGCTTTATAATCTGCAGACACGTTGAGACCTAATTTCTCGGTGACGAAATTGATGTCATCGCCCATGACGAAAGAAAGGCTGTCGCCAGAATATGTGGCGATATATGATACATCGTCGCTGCCTGTCTTAGAGAACATAGCCACGCTACCAGAAGGATTGTTGGCGAAGACAGACATATCGTCCATATTAGCATCGATTCTTGCGATGTCGAAGTCGGCATATATCGACATTGGCTCGGTATCGCTTAAGATGTTAGAGACTTGAGCTTCTATGTTATAGTCTTTCAATCCAGCTACTATCATGTCAGATACCTTAGCGTCTAAGTTAGTTCCACTGACGACGACAGCGGCAAGGCTGTTGCTGAGGTTCTCTGATGCTGTGTTAGGAAGAGTGAAGTCAAGGTCGAGACGGTCGGCTTTAATATTGATGGTGTCGCAATAGACCACATTCATATTATCCCAGTGAATATCACCTTTTATTTTCGACTTCATGAGATCCATATTAGTGATTTGTTCCATGTTGACAGCTGCCGTAGCGTTGACGTTTACGACACCTTCTGCCACTATGTCTTCTGGTATAAAGTCCTTCAACTCGTCGAGTGAGGCTTTGGCTTTGAGATTTAAATTACAATACATCTTGTTCATCACATCTTTCACCGAACCTGACAATGATAGTGACGACTTCGACATGTTGGCATTAAGATAATTGAGATATACATCAGATTTTTTGTTAATGTCGAGATCTACTTTCAATGATGTGTTGATGTTAGAGACAGGATAAGGAAGCATCTCTGTCATGGCGACATAACCTTTGTTGTATGTCACGTTGGCGTTGACCGTAGGCATAGAGCTCTCGTTATATACGCCGTTTACTTTGGCATCTAATTTCAACTCGCCTTTAACGTCGATGCCAGCGAGTAATTCATCACGCATCGAGGCAGGTATCAGCTCGATGAGTTCTTCTACTATCAAGGTGTTTGTATTAAGGTCGAGATTGACGACGATGTCGTTGTTTTCTGGCATCGCTACTTCGCCGATGAGGTTGATAAATATGTTGTTGAGCGCGAGTTGTGAAGCGCCGAGTTTGATGTCCATGGTACTTAAGGTGGCATCCAATGGCATGATGACTCTCACATCAGCATTGTTGACATAAGTCTCTTCTGCCATGATAAAAACAATGTCATCTAAGCTAACTTCTGCGTTACCTTTGACGACATCATAATTGTTGACGACACCGTCATATTTAAAATTCACAGCCTTGAGCTGTGCTGACATATCACCGCTCTCGTATGATAAAGCCGATGTTGCGACATCAAGGTCGGCGACGATATTATCACCTTCCATGTTGGCGATGCCAGCTACTTTAAGATTGTTGAGGTTGACATCCATTGCGACAGAGTCTGTTGCCTGTTCGTAATTTATATCGTTGACAAGCATTTCGACGTTGGCTACTATCGACTCGTTTCTCATATTGCCTTTAGCCGATAATGTCAGGCCGTTTAAGTTGGCAGTCATGCCTTGTGTCATGTCTATATAATCGACGGTGACATTGTTAAGTGCTAACGATGACAGGTCGATGTCATACGCAAATCCTGATTCTTCTTGTGTCTCTGGTTCTGTCTCTGGTTCTGTTGAAGGAGGGAAGATGTCTAAGTTAGAAGCTCCTTGAGCGTTGGTGAAGAGGTTGATATAACCGCCATTCAATCTGCATTCGTTGATGACGACATGATTCTCAAAGAGGATCTTTTTGATATCTACTGAAACCACACATTCATCGATGAAGGCGAGGGTGTCGGAAGAACTACCATCCATAGGGTTGAGTAACAACACCTCGTCAATCTTCACTCCGATATTAGGGAAAGTTTTAAATACTGTCAAGTCGGCTCGTTCGATGGCGAAGTCACAGTTTATGAAATTAGGAGCTTGGTTGCGTACTATGGAGGTAAGGCGTGCAGGTGTCAATACTAACCAGCAGGCGATTATTACGGTCAGAAGTACGAGACCTAAGATCGACCCTAAACTTATCAATGTGATTTTCAGTGGTTTTTTCATAACTATTCTACTCTTACAAGGTTATATGTGGCTCTATAGCCATCGTTGTTATATTTCAATGTTGTTGATGTAAGTTCCAAGATATTACACGATTGTGGCACAATGCCGCCTAACTCCATCTCGTAATATTTGGTGAACATGTCATCGGTGCCTTCGTTGAACTCCCATGTGAACCAAGAGGCTTCTTCTTCTGTGATGTCGTCGATAGGAGTCCATTCTTTACCTGTTCCGTCGCTGTAGAAAGTCTCAAAATATGAGTTATCCGCTTTCTTCCATTCACCGATGAGTAACGACTTGTCTATTTTAGACTCCTCTTTAGACTCCTCTTCTTTCTTGCCGCATGATGTTGCGACGATGGCGAGGAGCAATACTGCTATTAAACTTAATTTTTTCATATTATGATTTTTTTTAAGTTGCTGAGTTGCTAAGTTGCTGAGTTGCTAAGTTGCTAAGTTGCTGAGCTGCTAAGTAGTCTCATGATTCATCAACTTAGAGCACTTAGAACACTCAGCAACTTAGTAACTTAAAAATTTTTATTTTGCTGCTATCATTTCTATTTCTACTAACACTTCTTTAGGAAGGGTTCTTACTGCGAAAGCTGCTCTTGCAGGAGGGTTCTGAGCAAAGCGTTTGCCGTAGATCTCATTCATTGCTGCGAAATTAGCCATATCGCTGAGTAAGCATGTCGATTTCACTACATTATCGAAGGTGTAACCAGCTTCTGTCAAGATGCCTTCAAGGTTCTTCATCACTTGTTCTGTCTGTTCCACAATGCCGCCTTCTACGATATTGCCTGTTGCAGGGTTGATAGGAATTTGTCCTGAGATGAATAACATGCCATTTACTTCAATAGCTTGGCTGTAAGGTCCGATTGCACCAGGTGCATTTTTTGTTGCGATTACTTTTTTCATTTTTATTTGATATTTTAGTTAGTGATAATTTATTTCATCCACTTTCTGAAGTCGTTCATACGTTCTGTCACTTTTCTGATATAATTTTGTGTCTCAGGAAGTAATTTTTTTTCAAAATATTTAAACAGCTCATCGTATGACATTTCATTGATTTGAGGTATTGCTTTTGATATTTTGGTGTCGCCGCGCAGGGCTCTCGCCACGTTGCCAGCTCCTGTGTTATAAGAAGCTATCACACAAAGGTCGCGGCTGTCGGGGTTTTCTACTTTAGTGTAATAACGTTTTCTGAGGAGATAAAGATAGTGTACTCCCATTTCTATATTGTTTTCTGGCTCGTAGAGGTAGTTCGCTGTAGGTTTTGAGAACGATTTCTTAAGACTCTGTGCGCAGTCTTTTCCTGCCGATGCTGGTACTATCTGCATCAAGCCATAAGCTGGGACATACGACTTAGCCTTAGGATTAAACGACGACTCAGTCTGCATCACGGCATAGGCGAGGGCAGGCTCTACATCATATTTACGACAATACTTCTCCACCTCTTCTTTATATTTCTCCGCTCTTGTCTTGATATGGTTTGGCGCAAGGTCGAGTTTTACAACCACAACTTCGCGAGTCTCTCCATCGTCACCTTTTATCTCTTCTTTTACTATCTCTGTCTCTTTTACTATTTCTTTAACACCTTCTTCTATGTTATTGTTCGATATGGTCTCACCCGATGGTGTCTGTACCTGATTTTCGAGGACGGGTGTCTCTTGTAAAGGTACAGCCTTTTCTTTCGGAGTGTCGTAGTCTTTGGTCTTACCTCTGCTGATGAGAAGCTCTTTTATCTTGTCTTCTACTTTGTTTTCTATCACCTCTTCCGATTTGCTCTCGTCAGGAGTTACGATGATCTCTAATGTCACCTCGCCTTTCTCGAAATCGACTTTGCTACGGCTGGTGCCATCATCGGAATATTCCACCCAATCTTTATTAGTAGATTCAACGACATTGTCGCCGCCCCACATGGCACTCATCTCTTTTACAAAATTATCGTAAGCCTCTTGTTCTGCCTTTATATATTCTTGATATTCTTTTTCAAGGTTGGCAATGCTCACACTATCATTTGAAGCCATCATCTTCATAGCAGCCTCTTGTTCTCTTTTATACTTCTCAAATTCTGACTCCGTCTGAGCATTTAATATGTTGCAGCATAATAAGACTAAAATAAGGGAAATTTTTTTCATAAAACATATTTTTAACAACTCGCAAATATATATAACAAATTTGAAATATCCTAATAAAAAAAGTGAAATTATTAGCAGTTGGTCGTTGACGTTGACGATGACAATGACAATGACGATGACGATGACAATGACAATGACGATGACGATGACGATGACGCGATTTTGTAATGTTTTTTATTTCTTAATTTTTTTTAACATGGATTGTTTTTTATTGTACTTTTGCGACTTTATTTTTGCAAAATTTTATTAACAATGAAGAAATATTACGTTTTTAGAAGCATTATTCTATGCTTATTTTTAAGTCTTGTTTTTCAATCGTTTGGACAAGAAGATTATTCTCAGTATTTAACAAGTTTTAGTGAAACTAATCCTCCAACTGGTGAGATTCGTTTCCCAGCAGAATTTGAACCTGTACAGGCTGTTGTCGTAGCTCATTATCAGACAGGTCGCAATTTACCTGTAAGATTGATTAAAGAAATGGCAGAAGATTGCAAAGTAATAACTCTAGTTAATTCAGCAAAATGGTTTACTACACAAGAAGTTAAAGACTTATATAGTAGTGCGGGTGTTAATGTAGACAATTGTGAATTTATTGAAGTCCCTCTCAGTGGTCGTTGGACTCGCGACTATGCGCCTTGGTTTATCTTTGATGATGGCAAACCTGCTATTGTTGATAATATATATGATCGTGTTTTTCCAGGATCAGGAAATAATAATCCATCTCAAACTAATGATGATGCTATATCAGCTAAGTTTGCAGAATACTATGATATTCCCTTATATGGTATGAAAATAGTCCATACTGGAGGTAATATGATGCAAGATGGTCGTGGTATAGCAGTCTCCGATTCTATCGTTATTACAGAAAGTGCAAAATATGTCGGCGTTGATGCAGAAGATGTTCATCAAAAAATGAAAGACTATCTCGGTATTGAAACTTATCATGTCACTGTTGACCCTCAAGGCGATTATATAGCTCACGTCGATTGTTGGGGAAAATTCTTAGCTCCTGACAAGATACTTTTAGCTCGTGTTGAGGCTACACATGCTCAATATGAGAAGTATGAATCTGTGGCAAAATATTTTGAAAATACTAACTGCTGTTGGGGCTATCCTTATCAGGTTTATAGAGTTGATGTTCCAACAAGAAGTGGTAATAAAAATATCGCATCTCCTTATACAAATAGTCTTATTCTGAATAACAAAGTATTTGTTCCTCTTGATGCTGATACTGATGACTATTACAATAATGCTGCTCTTGCTGTTTATGAAGAAGCTATGCCTGGGTATGAAATAATAGGTATAGAATATAATTACGATAGTGAATCTGGTGACTGGGACGGTTGGTATAACACCGATGCTCTTCACTGCCGTACTCGTGAGATAATGGATTTCAACATGCTCTTCGTCGATCATCGTGAGGTGTTACATGGCGATGTGGCTCAAAAAAATTCTTATCCTATCACAGCTAAGTTTATAGCTTATAGCGGCGACGCTATCACTTCTACACAGTTGCATTATAGCATCAATGATGGTGATTGGCAAACTGTAAATATGACAGTACAAGGAACTTCCGGTGAATATAAAGCAAGCATCACAGGTTGCAATGTTGGTGACAATGTAAAATATTATTTAACAGGTGAAGACGCTTCTGGACGTACTTGCGCACAGCCTTACTTTGCAGAACTCGAACCTCATAGCTTTACAGTAGTAGAAAACACAGGCTCTGAACCGGAACCGGAACCAACTCCAGAACCGGGAAGCATCACTCTTACAGCAAACACCACGACAATAACAGCAAACGGCACTGACGCTGTCACCTTCACTGTTATGCAAGGTACAAATGACGTCACATCACAATGTGTGTTCTACCAAGTTGTTGGCACAGGCTCACAGATAGCAGCCAACCCATTCACCACAATAACAGCAGGAAATTATGACTTCTATGCCACATACGGGTCAGGAACAGAAGCCTTGACTTCCAACACAATCCGTATTGAAGCCATAGACGCGACAGAACCTGAGGAGCCAGAAGATATTACCATCGCATTCTCTAAAGACACTTTCGTAGCCGACGGAGAAGACTTCATCACTGTAACAATATGGCAAGGCACAACAGATGTGACTTCTGAATGTGACATCTACTATGAATACAATAGCAAACATACACAATACACAGAAGACAAATTCACAACAACAAATGCCGGAACTTATACATTCTACGCAAACAAAGGCGAGTTATGGTCTGATAACTATCCAATAGTAGCGACAGAGCCAGAAGGTTCAGACGAACCAGAACAGCCTGGAGAAGGAGAAAAGGAAACAAAAGAAATCAGCGGAAATAATATTAACGAAGTTGGTGCTAATGGTAGTGACATATACAGAATTCCTATCAGTACCTATAACAGACGTTCTCTTTCACAACATTATTACACACAGTCAGAAATAGACAAAAATTCAGGCAACATCACACAAATAGCATTTAAACTCTTATCTGTGCTGAATGGAAGATATAATACTGAAACCACAATCAATGAAGCCATCTCACGTAATATTGAAATTTACATGAGAAATGATGACGCATCTTCTTTTGGAACATCTACTACAACCATCAAATTTGAGGAGAATGATAAAGTATATGAAGGTACTATCAATCTTGGTTTAACTAAAGGTTGGGTCACAATAGATTTAAATGTTCCTTTTAAATATGAAGGCAGCAACATTCTTATCTGTATAAACGACACCACCTGCGAATGGACAGATTACAAACTTCTTTTCGAGGCATTTAGCGCCGACTCTAGAACATTATTCATCTCAGGTGATGAAACAACTCCGTATGATGTTGTTAATAAAACCATATCTAACAACGTCAAATCTTACAACGTAGTTCCTTCTATCCAATTCACATTTGTGGCTGAAGAACCTGTAGAACCTACCACTCCTACTTACACCGGCGATGGCGCTTGGGATGTGACAGAGAACTGGAACGTATTCCCTGAAGAGGAAGACGATGTCATCATCGACGGTAATGTCGTAATACCAGCAGGTTATACAGCAATAGCAAACAGCATCGACATCAAATCTGGTTCTATCACAATAGAAGATGGCGGACAACTCATCCACAGCAACAGCGGCGTCACTGCCACAGTGAAAAAGGACATAGCAGGTTATAACACAAGAGAAGAAATAGCAAGCAGAGGATGGCATACCATCAGCTCGCCTATTGCAAACTCAATAGACGTAAACCATGTAACCGACTTGTTAAGCAACGACTACGACTTGTACTATTATGA
The DNA here is from genome assembly GCA_015061295.1 of Lentimicrobiaceae bacterium. Lineage (GTDB taxonomy): Bacteria > Bacteroidota > Bacteroidia > Bacteroidales > F082 > Limimorpha. The sequence continues at coordinate 16,612 of SUWU01000002.1, read as the reverse complement.
CGAACCTACTCATTACTGGATAAATCATAAAGACGTAAACAGCTTCAGCACCTTGGATGCAGGCCGCGGCTATCTCTACGCCAACTCCAACGACATCACATTAGAATTCACAGGCATTATCAACCATAACGATGTCAACTTTGCATTAAACTGCCAAAGCGACAGACTCACAGGCTTCAACCTCGTAGGCAACCCATTCTCACATAACATCTACAAAGGCAAGAACGCTGCCATCGACAGCGACAACTTGTCTGAAGGCTACTATTCATTGTCAAACGAAGGACAATGAGGCGTAAAGAAAGATCATAACAGCCCTATAACTCCTTGCCAAAGCATCCTCGTACAGACGACAACAGAAGAAACATTGACAATAAAGAAAACCCCTAAACAAGCTACAGCAACAAGAAGCGGAGAATCATCTATAGCCATCAGCGTTGCCAACCAAAAATACAACGATGAGACTCATATAGTGTTCAAAGACGGCATCGGACTTAACAAAGTCAACCATATGAACGAAAACATTCCTATGCTTTATGTCATCGACAACAACGAGAAATTAGCTATTGCAACAATGAACGACAACGTGAAAGAAGTATCTCTCGGTTTTGAGGCTATGACAATGGGTGAATATACTATCGCCGTTAAAGCTCAAAATTGTAAGTTCAACAACATGACACTCATCGATAAGATGACAGGTAAAAAGACAAACCTCTTGACAGATTCTTATACCTTCATGGCAACAACAAGCGACAGTCCTGACAGATTTACTCTTACATTGAACGCTGACAATGACAATGACGCTGACTTTATCTACATCAATAACAATGAGATGATCATTAATAACATTGAAGGTAATGGTCTCGTTCAGATTTACGATATGATGGGACGTTCTGTCGCTACATACAACGTAAGTGGTTCTGCTAACATCAGCATGGAGACATTATCCGAAGGTGTTTATATCGTGAGAATGACCGATGCTAACGGTGTTAAGACAGAGAAGGTGGTTAATAATTAACAGTTAACAATTAACAATGAATAATGAATGATGTAGAGACGTGTCGATGATTGCTCACAGGAACCATTGATACGTCTCTTTGTATTTATATCAACTAATAACTAATAACTATTAACTATTCTTTCTATAGGTTTGTTCCCATTTCCATGCAGATGAAGTCATGTCATCTAAGCAGCGTTCTGCTTTCCATCCAAGTTCATCGTTAGAGAATGTAGGGTCAGCCCACACCATCTCGATGTCGCCTGCTCTTCTTCCTACTATCTCGTAGTTGAGTTTGAGACCTGATACTTTTTCAAATGATTTGATGACATCTAACACCGAGTATCCTGTTCCTGTTCCGAGGTTAAATATCTCGAATGATTTTTTCATCTTAGCATTGATCATTCTTTCTATTGCCACCACATGAGCTTTTGCTAAGTCCATGATATGGATGTAATCGCGTATCGGTGTTCCGTCGTGTGTTGGATAGTCGCTGCCGAACACTTTGAGGCATTCTCTTATTCCGTAGGCTGTCTGTGTGATATAAGGCATCAAGTTGTTAGGCACTCCGAGAGGAAGTTCCCCTATCATCGCGCTGTCGTGGGCTCCTACTGGATTAAAATATCTCAGCGCGATGGCGTTTAATCCTTTATAAGCATTTATCGACTCTGATATAATCTCTTCAGCAATCTGCTTTGTGTTGCCATAAGGACTCTCGGCTTTCTTGATAGGAGCCTTCTCCGATACAGGAAGATGCTCAGCATCAGGTTGTCCATAAACGGTACATGATGATGAGAACACCAAGTTAGGAATGTTATATTTCGTCATCGACTCAAGGATATTCATCAAGGAGTCTAAGTTGTTACGATAATATTTTATGGGTTGTTCCACTGATTCGCCTACAGCTTTATGAGCTGCGAAATGGATGATGCCTTTTATATCGTGGTGACGAGAGAAGAACTCGTCGGTGAGTCTTCTGTCGGCGAGGTCGAACGACTCGAACTCTGGGCGTGTGCCAGAAATTTTCTCAATGGCATCTAACACCTCGATACGAGAGTTGAATAAAGCATCGACGATGATAACTTCAAAGCCTTTCTGTTGAAGTTCTACCACTGTATGGGAACCAATATAACCTGTTCCTCCTGTTACTAATATCTTCATCTGTAATATTTTTATCTTCCAATAAAATCGAGTATTGTTGTAGTGACGTAATTCAGTTGTTCGTCGGTAAACTCGGTGTGCATTGGCAGTGCGATGACGTTTTCACAGAGATATTCACTGACGGGGAAGTCACCTTTTTTATAACGAGGATCTTGATAAGCTTTTTGTTCGTGTAGAGGCACAGGATAATATATAGCACATGCGATGCCATTAGATTGCAGATGTTTCATGAGAGCATCTCTATCCACGCCATTAAGCACCATCACATACTGATGATATACGTGAGTTGTGAAATCTGATTTCTTAGGAGTGATGATTTTATCTGTTGTAGAGAAAGCCTTGTCGTAATAGGCAGCAGCATATTGACGAGCCTTGATATATTCGTCAAGATGTTTTAGTTTGATGTCGAGTACGGCGGCTTGTATGGAGTCTAATCGTGAGTTGACGCCTACGTAGTCGTGGTAGTAGCGTACCTTCATTCCGTGGTTTACTACGACGCGTATCTGTTCTGCGAGGCTGTCGTCGTTGGTGAATAAGGCTCCGCCATCGCCGAAGCAGCCGAGGTTCTTAGATGGGAAGAAAGAGGTGCAGCCTATCGTTCCTATTGTTCCCGACTTCTTGACGGTGCCATCGCTGAAGGTGTAATCGGCGCCTATAGCCTGAGCGTTATCTTCCACCACATAAAGGTTATGACGACGAGCTATGTCCATGATAGCCTCCATATTGGCACATTGTCCGAAGATATGAACAGGTACTATGGCTTTAGTCTTTGGAGTGATGGCGCGTTCTACAGCCACAGGGTCGATGTTATAAGAGTCTTTCTCAATATCAACGAGGACGGGCTTGAGGCGTAGAAGAGCTATGACCTCTGCTGTGGCGATAAAGGTGAATGTCGTTGTTATGACTTCATCGCCAGGCTCAAGGTTAAGAGCCATCATTGCCACCTGAAGAGCGTCGGTGCCGTTGGCACATGGAATGACATGTTTTACATTGAGATATTGTTGAAGGTCTTCTTGGAACTTCTTTACATACGGACCATTGATGAAAGCTGCAGTCGAGAGTATCTCTTGTATTGCATTATCGACTTCAGGTTTAATCTTATTGTATTGACCTACAAGGTCAACCATTGGAATATTCTGCATAATTAATGTTTTCTGCAAAGATAAAAACTTTTTTTCTAAAACTCTTGTGTATTTCAAAAAAAAGTTGTTAATTTGCACTCCAATTTTTGAGATTAGAATAGTAACAATAAAATATTAAGAATCATGTCAAAAATTTGTCAAATAACAGGTAAGAAAGTCATTACCGGTAACCACGTCTCTCACTCAAATAGAAAGACCAAGAGAACATTCAAACCTAACTTGCAAATCAAACGTTTCTATGTTCCAGAATGGGATGAATGGATCGTATTAAAGGTTTCAGCAGCTGGTTTACGTACAATTGACAAGAAAGGTATCTACCAAGCTCTTATGGACTCTTCAATGGAAGGTCATTTGAACCGTTGGTAATCTAACCTTAAACGTTATAAAAGAAAGTCGTCACGAAAGAAGACGACTTTTTTTTTAGCGTTAAACAGCCAAAGCCCAAGATACAATATTTCTACATAAAAAGAGTTATTCCATAAATCGTTTTTGATGAAGTTGAGATTTATATTGTTGTTGTCACTGATGCTGCCTTTTATGCTGTTAGGGCAGAATGACGATACTTATATCTATGGAAAGATCAGTGACGATAAAGGCAATGTTTTGGAGCTTGTTAACGTTGCGGTCTTGGGAGCTTCTCATGGCGTTTCATCTAACTCTAAAGGTTATTACGAGTTACATCTTCCAGCCGATACTCTTTTTAATGTAGTTTATTCTTTCGTAGGTTATCAGCAGGTTATCAAAGACATCATTTTAAAGAGTGGCGAACATCGTAAGGTAGATGTCGTTTTACAATCTACATCGACCACCTTGTCTGATGTCGTCGTCTCAGATAGGCAAGTCAACACGGCTACTATCACGAGGCTTGATGCGCGTAAGATCACTCTTGCTCCGAGTAGCGGCGCTGGTGGCGTGGAAGACTTGGTGAAGACTCTTGCTGGTGTTTCTTCTACTAATGAACTTAGCTCGCAATATAATGTTAGAGGCGGTAACTTCGATGAGAACCTTATATATATTAATGGTATAGAGATTTATAAGCCGTTCCTTGTCGGCTCTGGACAACAAGAAGGTCTCAGTGTCATCAACCCTCGTTTGGTCTCAAATATCGACTTCTCTGCTGGAGGCTTCTCGGCAGAATACGGCGATAAGTTATCATCAGCTCTCGACATCACATATAAGAAGCCTCTCATTCCAGCAGCGTCACTCACCTTAAGTTTCCTCGGCGCTGAAGCTCATGTAGAAGGTACCTCGTTCGGACAACGTCTCTCTTATCTCATAGGAGCTCGTTATAAAAATAACAAATATATACTCGGTGGCATGGATACCAAAGGCTCCTATCAGCCTAACTTCACCGATGTACAGGGAGTGCTGTCGTATATGATAACACCTAAAGTGGAGGTGTCCGCTTTCGGATATTATTCTCGTAACAGCTACACCATGATACCTGAGACACGACAGACCGACTTCGGTAATATACAGATGTCGCATCGTATCACAATATATTTCGATGGTAAAGAGTCGAGTAACTATAACACAGGACTCGGAGCATTGACACTCAACTATAGTCCTAATGAAGACCTTAACCTGAAATTTATAGCGTCAACATATTCAGCCGTAGAAGCTGAAAACTACGACATACAAGGACAATATTGGATAGGACAGTTAGAGACTAATCCTGGCAGTGAACAAGCTGGTAATGTCATCTCCAATCAAGGAGTGGGAACATATATAGAACACGCACGTAACGACTTCTTCTCACGAGTGTATAATCTCGATCATAAAGGAGCTTATACTAACAACGACTACACGCTGAAATGGGGCGTACGTTATCAACATCAGTCGTTCGACGATATTATCAACGAGTGGGAGATGATAGACTCCGCAGGATATAGCCTCCCGCACCCAGCCGACTCCATAGGAAGTCCAACCCCGCCACATCATCTCTTCAATATCAATTATCTGTCGAAAGGTCATAACACCTTACATATTAATAACCTCGATGGATATGTCCATAATGAATGGAGCTTTAACACTAAGAATGCCGACATCGTGACATTAGCTCTTGGATTAAGAGCCAACTATTGGGGATATAACGGTGATGTCAATATAAGTCCGCGACTTGGAATAGCATACAAACCTTCATGGAACAGCGACATGCTTTTTCGATTGTCGGGTGGCGTTTATGTCCAGCCTCCGTTTTATAGGGAGCTTCGTATGTTCGATGGAAGCCTCATAAGTCCAGAAGAGGCGTCAACTCAGAAGTCATATCAGGTGGTACTCACTAATGAATATAATTTCAAGGCATGGGATAGACCCTTCATCCTGACATCAGAGATTTACTATAAATATCTGAGAGACATAGTGCCTTATGAAGTCGATAATGTCAGGATACGATATTATGCCGACCAGAGAGCTACAGGATATGCCGCAGGTATCGACCTTCGTATCAACGGTGAGTTCGTGAAAGGTATAGAGAGCTGGGCGAGTCTCTCACTCATGAAGACGGCAGAGAACATAAAATATTACATAGGACCTAATGGTAATATCTTGTCACAAACCGATGTCAACAACGGAGCCGATTATGTCAACGACACTATCATTAAAGGAATACCACGACCTTCCGACCAGAGAGCCTGTGTCTCGGTATTCTTCCAAGACTATATTCCTTTCATACCTTCATTCAGAGTCAATATGAAACTCATCTTCGGAACGGGGCTGCCTTTCGGAGCACCTCATACCGAACGTTATAATCATAATAAGAGAATGTCGGCGTACAGAAGAGTTGACATAGGATTTAGCAAACAACTGATAGGGGAGACGACGAGCTTCAAGAAAGGTAACCCGCTGCGATATATCAGAAACTGCTGGCTCAGCTTAGAAGTGTTCAACTTACTCGGAATCTATAATGTTAGTTCTTATATGTGGGTCACTGATATTTACAACATACAATATGCTGTGCCTAACTATCTCACGCCACGACAACTTAATCTGAAGTTAGTGATGGAATTTTAGAAAAGCTATGATGTCATTAGAAGAAATAAAGAAACTTAATGAAGGTACCATGATGGAGACTCTTGGCATTGAATATATAGATGTCAAGGAAGGTTATGTGTATGCTCGTATGATGGTGCGTCCTGATTTGTCGCAGCCTTATGGTATGTTGCATGGAGGTGCGAGTATGGCATTGGCAGAGAGCATCGGCGGCGTAGGATCGGCATTTTACTTAGGTATTGACAACTACATCATCAGAGGGATGCAGATGAGCGCTAATCATGTGAAGGCAGCTAAGGTAGGTACTTATGTTTATGCTACAGCGACGATAATACATAAAGGACGACAGACTCACGTCTGGAACATCGACATTAAAAATGAAGATGAAGAATTAGTCTCCACATGCCGACTTACGAACTTTATTTTAGTGAACAATGAACAATGAACAATGTACAATTATACATTATACATTATTCATTATAACCTCTCACGATACTACTTCGCATGACAATCCGTGTTCGCGGAGCATGTTTATGATGGTATTGAGTTGGTTTCTGTCTTGGAGGTTCATTCTTATCGTGAGCATTGTCTTTCCTACTTCAACGCTGTTAGATGAACGCTCGTGGTTTATGTCGTAGATATTGACTTTCAAGCCTTCAAATATAGCGAGTATCTTCTTCAACTCACCCGATTGGTCAGGGACTATTACTCTCACTGTAGCTCTAAGTCCTTCCTCTACCATGCCTTTCTCTATTATCTGTTCGAGGATTTGCATATTGATATTACCGCCACTGACGACAGGCACTACATTCATTCCTTTAAGATTGACTTTGTTGTATAAAGCTGCTGCCACTGATGTCACGCCTGCTGGTTCTGCCAAGATCTTGGCTCTCTGTAGGAGGAGATATGCTGTGTGTGCTATCTCGGTATCTGTCACGCTGACAACGTCATCGACATATTTCTCTATGATGTCGAAGGTGAGAGATCCTGGGGTCTTCACTGCTATACCGTCGGCGATGGTAGATACTGTAGGAAGCGACACCACCTGTTTAGCCTCTCTTGATGCTACCATTGAGGCTGCGCCTGCTGCGTTGACACCGATGACTTTGATCTTAGGATTCATCTCTTTTATCGCCATGGCGATACCTGCTATGAGACCGCCTCCGCCGATAGGGACGATGACTGCATCGACATCAGCTTGTTGCTCTATTATTTCTAAACCTATGGTGCCTTGTCCCGCTATAATCAGTGGGTCGTTGAAAGGATGTATATATGTAGCGTTATGTTCTTTGATATATTCTTGTGATGCTATGGCAGCATCATCGAAAGAGTCGCCAGCAAGCACCACGTTAGCACCGTAGCCTTTTGTGGCAAGTACCTTCAAAGGTGGTGTGAAGATAGGCATGAAAATGGTACTCTGCATACCGAGCTTCGTGGCTGAGAAAGCGACGCCCTGTGCATGGTTGCCAGCAGATGCTGCAACAACACCTTTGGCTCTCTCTTCTTCAGATAAGTTAGCCAACTTATTATATGCACCTCTCACCTTGAAAGCTCCTGTAGTCTGCATGTTCTCTAACTTTAAGAAGATATTGGCATCAGACATCTGTGAGAATGACTTGGAATGAATGATGGAGGTTTGCTTTGCAACACCTCTCAATGTGTTACGCGCGGCGACAATGTCGGAAAACTTTAATACTGAAGAATCCATAACAATTTTATCATTTAATTAACATGTAAATCATCAAAAAAAAAACTAATGACTTATAAAACTCTTGTCTTTAGCCATTAGCCTTTCACCTTAAAATCTGTGGAGCATATGAGAATCGAACTCATGACCTCTTGACTGCCAGTCAAACGCTCTAGCCAACTGAGCTAATGCCCCATCATTTCAGGTCGCAAAAATACACTTTTTTTCGATATGAAATGATATACTTCGCAAAAAATCTTAAGATTTTTTGCGAAGTGTTGCGTATCCTAATCCTAAACCTGCAAGGATCAACAATCCTGATCCAAGAGGTGCAGCAGGTTGGTGTGCCTCTAAGTTATGTGCATAAGGTAACGCAGGTGTTACCTCGTCTGTATTACGATATTCTGAAAAACTCTGTGTGAAGAAAGCATCAGACTGTGCACTTACACCAAAACCAATTCCTAAAACTATTGCTATTGTTAATATTATCTTTTTCATTTTTCTATTTATTTCTATTTATTTTATTTCGTTGTCTTGTTGAGACGCATCAATGTTGTTTATATTTTTGTATCATCGATACGTCTCTACATTATACATTATTCATTGTTCATTGTTAATTGTTCATTGTTAATTATCAATTATTAACCACCTTTTGTGTCTTAACGCCATTAGCATCAATCATTCTCACGATATAAACGCCTTCGGATAATGTCTCCATGCTGATGTTAGCAGAACCGCTTACGTTGTATGTAGCTACTGAACGTCCCATCACATCGTAAATCTGAACGAGACCATCACCTTCAATGTTGTTAATGATCATCTCATTATTATTGATATAGATGAAGTCATTGTCAGTGTCATTGTCAGCGTTCAATGTAAGAGTAAATCTGTTAGGATTATCGTTTGTTGTTGCCATGAAGGTGTATGAATCTGTCAAGAGATTGGTCTTCACACCTGTCATGTTATCGATGAGTGTCATACTGTTGAACTTACAATCTTTAGCCTCAGCAGCGATAGTATATTGTCCCATTGTATTAGCTTTGAAGCCTACAGGAATTGTGGTGACATCGTCGTTCATAGTTGCAACACCATATTTTGTTTCGTTATCGATTACATATACTTCATGAGCCTCTTTGTTGAGGTGAGGGAATTTGTTGAGACCTTTACCCTCGCTGAAGCTGACGATAGCGTTGTCGGTATATCTGTCGTTGCTTACTTTGATAGTAATGGAACCGCTGTTATTACTTCTACTTCTTGTTTCGCTTTCCTCTGCTATTGTTTCCTCTGCTATTGTTATGAATCCCAAACCATCTTCGTCTATTGAAGTGTCTGTTATTTTGATAAGCATACCTTGTGTAGGTTTTATGTTATCTGTAGAAGCATGTGACTCCCATGTTCCGGCGTTGGTGACAGTGTAGAAACCGCTTGCCATTTCTAAGCCTGTTACATTATCTAATGTTATATCATGTGTAAAAGGATTGCCCATAAGGTTGAAGCCATTAAAGTCCTCATTCTGGTTCATTTTATAACAATGATGTGTTATAGAACCCGTTAAGACTTTGCCAGTAAACTCTAAGTTGACCTCTTTTGAAGAGGCATAGAGGTAACCATGTCCATTAGATAAAATAGTAAAGTCAGGAAGCATTTCATCTAATTGAGATTCTCCTTGTTTATAGTTCTCCCACCAACCTACTTCCATTGTCTTACCTGGTTCATAGTAACGATAGAGGTCATAATTATCAGAAGAAGGTATTAAGTTGGTTACATTAGCTATCTCTGTATAATAGTATGGAATACCTCCGTATGTTTCCATATCTTCTACAGAATAAACAGGACTACTTATAGTGTACCAACCATCTTTAACATAGTCGTCATCACCATAACCTGCGATGTTCTTCTCTACTGTGACGGTGAGTTCATCTTCTCCATTATAATATAATTGTCCGCCGTCTTCTATGGTGATGATGTTTTCGCTGTTGTTTGTGACAGTACCATTGATATGGAAAATGCCGCTTTCAACGATTGTTATGCTGCAATCTTTATTTATTGTGATGTCTTTGATAGTTACATCAGAACTTACTTCTACGTTGCCATTTATTATGACGATTTCGTCATCTGCTGGTACCTTGCCATTGCTCCAGTTCTCTTCTTCTTCCCAATCACCATCGCCGTTATAAACTATCATTGAACCTGGATCGGCAACAAGTCTGTAAAAATACTTCCAAAAGTCAGCTTTTTGGTAAGCCGTTAAACTTGAAGCAGGAACATATAGATAAGTGGATATATTTTCTTCATTTTCATTTTGTATGTACTTGCCGCCATAATTACCTGGATTTGAATTACTATAATTACCAAATGAAGTTTGCCATTCACTATCATTAACCTCTTCATTTTTAATGGTTGGTGGCGTTTCTGCATTACAAGTGATGACGAAATTATCGCTCATATCAAAACCGAAAGCATTGATGCCTAAGGTTGTTATTGTACTTGGTATTGTCAGACTTGAGATATTGTCATTTAAAGAATTACCTGTTGCTTGATAACTTCCTGTCTCATCGCCTATGAAAGTATTATAGAAAACATTATTTGCTATTTCTGTTATTGTTACTTCGCCTATATTTTCTATATATAAGGTTCCAGGTATTGAGAGAGGTTGTGGTGTTGTAGGACGATGTCCAGATCTCTCCATATATGCAGAGCCTCCAGTCCCTATCTCATATTCATATACATTGTTATTAAGGATTATGCCGTTGTCTAGGTCAGTGCCTGTTATAGCTAACCATAGCGTGAAGACTCCGTTGGTAATCTCAGCTACGTTTTCATATTTACGACTCATCTTATTGCCATATTCATTGGTGTTGTAATATTCTGTCAGCACCAAGTCTGTCACCCAACCTGTCACTTTCCATTCTGTTGCATAGATGGTGATTTCACTTGTTGTAATATCTCCATTTGTAGCATAAACAGTGTATTCTCCTAATTCTGCTGTTGAGAATGTGTTACCATCTCTCTCATTTCCGTCAACATAAAATGTGAAGCCTTCAACTGTATTACCGCATTGTGTTACGGAGAATGTTGTTATATCTTCGCCATCAGCCATGATATTTGTTGGAGAAGCCGTGAGCACATATGGAGCTTCTGTGACATTTATAATTATGTTTTCTGATTGAACAGAGCCTTTCTTTGCGTAGAAAGTATATTCACCAGCCTCTGATGGAGTGAAAGTGTTGCCATCAAGTTCAATTGTTTCTGTTCCATTAACTTGATAGATAGTAGCAGAAGTAGTAACATCTGTTCCCGTTCCCTCTCCCTGCATCACAGTAAATGTCACACTCTCACAAGTGGTGATACCATAAGAAGAAGGGATAAGGGTGATAGGGTCTTGTGATTGCTCTTCAAAAGTGAATTGGATGGCTGGATTATAACCAGTGGGATTTTTATGTGCTATTGCACTTGTAGTTGGATTATATGGAGTTGTTGATGAATAAATAGATTGATATACTGAACGGTTTTCACAGCTATAGGTAGTAAAATAATAATCAGAACCTTTACTACATGTAGCATCGTTAACGCATACTAATATGTTATTACCATCATATGAGAATGATTTATCCAATTCTATAGTATTCCACGCTGTGCTTCCTGAACAATTTGTGACGGAGAAATCGCCAGAGAAATAAAGGTCATTTTCTGATAACTGAATCATGTTTCCATCATTGGAAAAAGATGGATTATCTGAATCAATATTTTTTATATAGACTTTAATACTGCGAATCTGGGCTTTACTGCTATTGTTGCCTTCAAATGCAATCTTGGTGATGTTGCCTTTCCCGTAACCAATCTCACTTTTTGTGTAATATTGTTGCGATATAGATACGGAATGCCCGCATCTGACAGGGTAACATTGAGTATAACTAGAAGTACTATTAGTGCTATTCGCATTAATCGTCACAGTACTTTCTGTGGTTTGTGCTTTTATATCATTAAAAGCACTGCTTCCTATACATAATAGGAATGTCATCAATAAAAAAAGTAAATTTCTTTTCATTTTTTTTAAATTTTTATATTAACGTTAATAAATTTTATGCTAAACAATAAAGTGCTATGAGATTGATAGAGTAATAAAGGTAGTTTAAGAGTGTGTTTGAAAAACGGGTGCAAAATTACAAAATATTTTAATAAATCGCTTTATTTTTTTTAACTGAAATAGAAAAATATATACCTGAGAAAAATGGCGCCATGAAATAAAAATAGAGACGCCACAATGTGACGTCTCTATTTACAAGGGTGGACTCGGCAAGCCACGTCCTTACGTTGTGTTAGTCTCTCTTTCTTAATGCGGCGTAGCCTAATCCCATGCCTGCAAGAAGTAACAAACCTGTACCTACAGGAGCATCTTGATTTGTAGTTAATGTGTGATTTGGAATCCTTGGAGTTTCAATATTTTCTACATCACGATAATCTGAAAAACTTTGTGTGAAGAAAGCATCAGATTGAGCATTTGCACCAAAACCAATTCCTAAAACTATTGCTATTGTTAATATTATCTTTTTCATTTTTTTATTTATTTATATTTTGTTATCTTGTTGAGACGCGTCAATGATATATTGTTTATTATCATTGGTATCATCGACACGTCTTTACATTATTCATTGTACATTGTTCATTGTTAATTATTAACCACCTTTTGTGTCTTAACACCGTTAACATCGGTCATTCTCACGACATAGACGCCGTTGGATAATGTTTCCATGCTGATGTTAGCAGAACCGCTTACGTTGTATGTAGCAACAGAACGTCCCATCATATCGTAAATCTGAACGAGACCATTACCTTCAATGTTGTTAATAATCATCTCATTATTATGAATATAGATAAAGTCATTGTCATTGTCATTGTCAGCGTTCAATGTAAGAGTAAATCTGTTAGGCTCATCGTTTGTAGTTGCCATGAAGGTATAAGAATCTGTCAAGAGGTTTGTCTTTTCACCTGTAATGTTATCGATGAGTGTCATGCTGTTGAACTTACAATCTTGAGCTTTAACGGCGATAGTATATTCACCCATTGTCATAGCCTCGAAGCCGAGAGCAATCTCGTTGGCGTCATCGATGTTAGCGATAGCGAATTTCTCGTTGTTGTCGATGACATAAACCATAGGAATGTTTTCGTTCATATGATTTATCTTGTTGAGACTGCGACCTTCTTTGAACAAGACGTAAGCGTTGTCTTCATATTGTTCGTTGACGACAGTTATATTAAGAGCGGCTTGTGCGCTTCTTGCAGGAGCTGCTGCAGCTTTCACGATGTTTATCGTCTCCTCTTTGCTTGTCTGAATGAGGATGCCTTGACAAGGAGTTATAGCGTTTTCGTATGCTTTCACTGCGCCCCATTGACCTTCTTGTGATAATGAGTAATAACCGTCGATGACAAGGTTTTCGCTGTATATGTTGTCACCCATGTAGATGTCGTGAGTGAAAGGATTACCGATGAGGTTGAAACCGAGGAGACCTTTATATTCTGAAGAAGCGTCGAGATCGAAGCTGACGTTGTCGTAGTTGATAACGCCGTTGAACTTCAAGGTGACGTCATTTTCGTTAGCGTAGAGATAGCCACGACCGGCGTCTAATGTTGTGAAGTTGTTGGTTGCTTGTTCGTGGTTAATCCAGTAATGTGTAGGTTCATCATAGTAGTAGAGGTCGTATGCTCCGTTTAACAGACCGCTTACGTTGTTTGTTGGTGTCATGACTGCTATAGGAGAGCTGATGGTGTTCCATGCTGTGCTTGCTACACCTTCTCTTGTTGCATAACCTTTTATTTCTTTTTCTACTGTTACAGATACACCAGCGTTAGTATGGATAAGCTGACCGCCGTCTTTTATGGTGATGCCACCAGAAACGATATTGATAGCGCCAACGTTAGCTGTGTAACCAGCAGGGATAATAGCGTCGCCGTTTATCAATACATCTTCGCCAGCGTTTGGCATAACACCGTATGTCTCTGTGTAGTCGTCATCTGTTGCATTCTTGATGTATGTTCTCCAGTTATTTGCATTGTTCCAGTTGTTATCTTCTTTTGCCACAAAAGTAGGGATTGTAAGAGGAGCGATGTTTTGGAAACAATAGTCAGTTCCACCTGTAAAAGGACTTCCCCAACCTACAGCACTTCTATATGCCTCTACCGATTCAGGTAAAACGTATAATATGATGTTTTGATATGTGCTTTTTAAAAATGGATTGTTAGTTGTATTTGAACTTAATGCAGGAGGTGTTTGAGCATAGCATATTATAGAACCTTCCATTTCAAAACCGAAGGTATATGTTCCTATCTCTTCTATTGTACTTGGAATGATTAAACCTGTGAAGTTGTCATTTAACTCGTTGCCTGCTTCATAAGAATCAAAACTGTAATATTTAAACAAATTATCGAATGCGTAATCTGCAATTTTTGTAACAGTAACCCAGTCTGTAACTTCTTCTGTTTGGAATAAGACTTTTTCAGGTATTGTTAATACTGTTGCAGCATGAGGCTTGTTATTGTTTTTACGTTCTATTTGTAATTCGTTTCCACTACCAAGATAATTTACGTTATCTTCTTTTATTGTAACTACGCCTGTGTTAGGATCTTGAACAGCTATCAAAGTATATTCATTCTCCAAGCCTTTGTTGTAAGTGACGGAGCCATCTTTATTGTATATAGTCTCGCCGTTGCCTTCGCTTTCTACTGGTTCAGGTTCTGTTGCTTCGATGGTAACTTCGTTAGATGTTAGAGTTTCAGTGCCAGAGGTGTATTGTGCGTAGAAAGTATATGTTCCAGCTGTTGATGTTGAGAAGGTATTGTCTGGAAGCGGGTTGCCGCCTGTTCCTATTTTTTCATATATTGTATAACCTCCGGTAAGTTCTTCATCATTAAGTTTTACTTTGAAAGTAGCGACGTCTGTTCCATTAGCTTCTATAGTCTCTTTATCGACTGAGAGAGTGAGAGTCTGTACTACTGGTTCAGGTTCTGTTGCTTCGATGGTAACTTCGTTAGATGTTAGAGTTTCAGTGCCAGAGGTGTATTGTGCGTAGAAAGTATATGTTCCAACTGTTGTTGTTGAGAAGGTGTTGCCTGACGGGTTGCCGCCTGTTCCTATTTTTTCATATATTGTATAACCTCCGGTAAGTACTTCATCATTAAGTTTTACGTTGAAAGTAGCGATGTCTGTTCCATTAGCTTCTATAGTTTCTTTATCGACTGAGAGTGTGAGAGTCTGTACTACTGGTTCAGGTTCTGTTGCTTCGATGGTAACTTCGTTAGATGTTAGAGTTTCAGTGCCAGAGGTGTATTGTGCGTAGAAAGTATATGTTCCAGCTGTTGTTGTTGAGAAGGTGTTGCCTGACGGGTTGCCGCCTGTTCCTATTTTTTCATATATTGTATAACCTCCGGTAAGTACTTCATCATTAAGTTTTACGTTGAAAGTAGCGATGTCTGTTCCATCAGCTTTTATAGTATTTTTATCGACTGAGAGAGTGAGACCACCATCAAAAGTGAATTGGATGGAAGCTGCATTATCTGGCGAAATAGTAGTACTTGCGTTTCCCTGGTCAATGTCCAATTCTCCATCGGTGTTTGTGTAAGTCGGATTATACACATAATTAATTTCTCCATTTTTATAGGTGGAGGCATATAATGCATTGCAATCTTCAATAGCTTCAAAATATACTGCATAGTCTGTTGCCGTTTTTGTAATATCGTTCACACAGACTAATATATCGTTACCATCGTAATTGAAAGGTTCCTTTAATGTTACTGTTACCAAACCTGCCAAAAGTTTAATATTACCTGAGTAATATTTATCATCTTGATTGAACGTAACCATTGTATTGTTATCAAAAGAAGAATTAGCATCAGCATTTTTTATCCACACCTCGATATTACGCTCAATGCCTTCGCTTAATTCAACTATTGAACTATTATTTTCCTTAAAGTTTACAACATTAAATGTCATACTCGTGATGTTACCTGAGCCATCATGATTTATCATCTCATTTGTGTAATATTGTTGTGAAATAGAGATGTTATTGTAGGGGTCAATAAAACGTCTTGTTGTTGTAGTTTGTGCTTTTACATCATTAAAAGCACCCCCCCCTATAAAAAATAGGAAGGTCATCATTAAAAATAAAAATCTTTTTTTCATAACTAAAATAGAATATAAAATTAATAATAAATGAATTGCAATACTTAGAAGTTAAAGGCTGAAAATAAGATAGTTGTAAATTAAAATAGTACCCCTTAGAAAATCGGGTGCAAAAGTATAAAGAATAATTTATAATGTCAAGATTTTTTTTATATAAAAAGCTAAAAGCCAAAAGCTAATGGCTAAAAGCTAATGGCTAAAAGCACAGAGATATTTCCCATCGCGGTGGCTTCCACTTCGCCTCTGATTACCTCGCATTGCGTATATTCCGCAGCGAGTCGGTTAAGCAGCTGGTTCTTAGAGCCGCCGCCCACGATATAAATCTTATTTATCCTCTTATTCGTACAACGCTCCATCTGCGTCTTGACCTCGGCATATTTCTTCGCCAAAGAGATGCAGACACATCGCATGAAATCGCCTTTTGTTATTGGAAGCTCTTGATTTTCTTCTTTAAGATAAGA